>JBBQKZ010000043.1:0-26808 GCA_038327405.1 Burkholderiales bacterium
CGCCAGCTGCCGGCCGGGCGGCGCTTCCACCACATCACGATGCCGCTGGCGCACAGAAACACGATGGCGCTGCAGAACACCAGGTTGAGCGCGGCATTCCACAGACCGAGGTCGCCCTGGTGCAGCGCAATGCCCACTGCCATGCCCTTGGCCAACAGCGAGTAGTCGGCAAACGCGGCCTCGGCGATCACGCGGCCGCTGTACCGGTCCACGTGCACCGTGCGGTCCTGCGTGGGGTTCTTCAAATCGCCGCTCATGGTGTCGGCCGCCAGCGTGAACACACCCGTGTCGCCCTTGGGCAGATTGATGTGGTGCTGGCCGCTGAAGCCCAGCTGCCTCGCCAGCGCGGCCACGGTGTCCAGGTTCACCGGTTGCCCGGCAGGCACGCCCGGCACGCCGGCCGCAGAGCCTGACGCAGGCAGCGCGGTTTGCTCAAGACCCCAGGGCACGTCCTTCTGGCCGGCCGTGTTCAGCGTGGCATGGGCAGCGTCCGAGAGCGGCACCGCGTCCCACTTCGCAGCGGGAAACGTGCCCCAGGGTTGCGCGAACTGGGCGCCCCACACACCCGTCCAGGACAGGCCGGTGAGCAGGAACATGAAGAGCACCGCGCTGATCCAGAAGCCCACGCTGGCGTGCAGCGAACGCCACCACAGACGGCCCTTCAGGCGCACGTCGGGCACCAGCACCTGGGCCCAGCGAGTGGCGCCGCGCGGCCACCACAAATACAGGCCGGTGACGATCATCACGATGCCCAGACCCGCTGCGATCTCGATCAGGCGGTCGCCCGCGTCGCCGATGAGCAGCGTGCCGTGGATGCGTTCGGCCCAGGCGAACACCGTGTCCCCTTTGTCCACGAGGTGCAGCACCTGCGCGGTGTGCGGGTCGACCGCCAACGCTTCGGTGAGGCCGTCGCGTTCGACCACGAACCAGCTCGCCTCATCGGGCACGCGCGGCGCGATGTATTCGCGCAGCGTGGCCTGCGAGCGCAGCGCCAGCACCGCGTCGGCCTGCGCGCTCACCGGCAGCGTCACGGCCTGCGGTGTCACGTGCACCGTGAATCCGAGCCGGGTCTGGAAGCCGGTGAAGAACACCATGACAGCGCCGGTGAGCGCCAACATGATCAGGAAGGGCACGACGTAGAGGCCGGCGTAAAAATGCCAGCGCCACGCCACGGCATGAAAGTCGGGAAGTCGGGACGGCCTTGTCCCCGCGTCCACCAGGGACGCGCGTTCGGCGGTGCGGCTCATGGCCTCAGTGCTTGTGTTGGCCGTGGGGTGCCGCGACGGGCGCAGAGGCCGCAGCGTTGCCCAGCGGGCGCGCCGTGGCCTTCACCTCCAGCGTCGAGCGCAGTCCGTCCTTGCTCTCGAGCACCAGGGTCACGGGCACCACGTCGCCCGCCTTCACCGGACCCTTGAGGTCCATCAGCATCAGGTGGTAACTGCCGGGTTTGAGTTCCACCACCTTGCCTGCGGGCAGGGGCAGTGCGGTCACGGCCCGCATCTTCATCACGTCCTTGTCCATGGCCATTTCGTGGATCTCGGCCACACCCGCGATGGGCGAGCTGACCTGTACCACGCGGGTGTCGGCCTGGGCCGTGAGTTGCATGAAGGCGCCGGTGGATTTTTGTTGCGCCACGGTGGCGCGCACCCACGCGTCCTTGACTTCGACGTTGGCAGGCACTTGGGCCCAGGCGCTGGCGGTGAGCGACAGCAAGGTGGCGATGATGATTTTTTTCATGAGGAAATCCAGTGAATTTGAAGCGAGCCCGACGCGCGAGCAGCACGAAGCGCACTCACCTGGTCGGACAAAAAAAGGGCCGCGCACGAAGCGCAGGCCAGACCCCCAAAGGCTCAGGCGGCCGGCGGGGCGCGCGATTGCGCCGGGGACCACACCGATGCCGGGCGGGCCGAGGTGAACGCGGCGGTGGGCACAGAGCCCTGGGCACCGACGGCTGTGGCCAGCGCTGTCTCGGGCGGCAGGCCGGCCGCGCCCTGCATCGGGCACCAAGGGCAATGGGTCGAAGCGTCCGCCACGGTGCCGGGCTCGCCAGTGGGCGATGCAGCCCCGCCATCGACCCGCACCCAGAGCACGCCGCTGGCGCTGCACACCTCCACCCAGCCCAGGCGGTCCGAGCCGGAGACCACGGCCTGTGCCAGCGTGGGCACCAGCGCGCCCCAGAGCATGGCCAGCATCGCCAGCCAGGCGGCACAACGGTGGTGGAGAGGGCGCACAAACATGGATGCCGAGTTTATCAGCGGGGTCAACTGCGGGACCCATGCACAGCAGGTGGCCCCACTACCATCACGCCACCCCAATCCCACTCATACACAGGAGACAGACATGCTCACACTCTGCGGCTTTGCAGCCAGCAACTACTACAACAAGGTCAAGCTCGCTTTGCTCGAAAAAGGCGTGGCCTTTGAAGAGGAACTGGCCTGGCTCGGCGAGACCGACAAGGCCGCCAGCCCGCTGGGCAAGGTGCCCTACCTCAAGACCGACGCGGGTGCCCTTTCCGAGTCCACCGTGCTGCTCGAATACATCGAAGACGCCTACCCGGCACACCCGCTCATGCCGGCCGATGCGTTTCAGAAGGGCAAGGTGCGCGAGATCGTGCGTTACCTCGAACTGCACCTGGAGTTGGTGGCGCGCAACCTGTATGGCGAGGCTTTCTTTGGTGGCAAGGTGAGCGACGCGGCCAAGGAAAAGACCGGCGAACAACTCACCAAAAACGTGGCCGCTTTTGCCCAGCTGGTGAAGTTCTCGCCCTTCATCGCGGGCGACACCTTCACCCTGGCCGACTGCGCCGCCGCCGTGCACCTGCCGCTGGTGAGCAGCGCCACCAAGATCATCTACGGCCGCGACTGCCTGGCCGATCTGCCAGTGCGCGACTACCTCAAGCTTTTGGGCGAACGCCCCACGCTGCAGAAGGTGAACGCCGACCGCAAGGCCAACACCGAGCTGATGCTCAAGCGCGCGAAAGGCTGATCAGGCAGGCGGTCCGTACAGGCGCTCGACCTCGGCCTGCAAGTCCGCGGCCCAGGTGCGCCGGTCGCGCCCGCGCGGGGGTTGGGGTTCACCGTAGCGCACCCGGGCCTGAACCCCGTCGGCGCACAGGGTGGACCAGATCGAGGCCACCAGCGTCGTGTCGCCAACGAACAGCGGGCCATCGTGCAGCCCGCCGCGAAGGCTGTCGACAAAGCTCAGCGCCAATGGCAACACCGGTGCGTTGGCCGTGATGGCAGCTTGCAGCAGGTTGGCGTGGAACGGCAGCAGCGTGCGGCCGTCGCCCGTGGTGCCTTCAGGGAACACGGTGAGGATGTCACCCGCACGCAAACGTTCGGCCATGTGGTGCACCACGCGCATGGCGTCGCGCCGGCTTTCGCGTTCGATGTAGAGCGTGCCCGCGCCGGTGATGAGCGAACCCAGCAGCGGCCAGCCCTTCACGTCGGCCTTGGAGACAAAGCGGCTGGGGTGCGCCGCGTTGAGCACCAGGATGTCGAGCCAAGAGATGTGGTTGGACACCATGAGCAGCGGTCCGTGTGCGGGCGCCTCGCCCTGCACCACCAGTTCCACACCCAGGATGCCCAGCATCTGGCGCGACCATTCGCGCACCACCAGTTGGGTCTGCGGCGGGGTGAGCCGGCCGAATTCGCTGCGGATGATCCACAGGCCGCGCAGCACGTGGCCGATGGCACGCAGGGCGCGCCAGGCAGCGCGCAGACGCTTCACGCTGTGGCGTCCAGCGCCTGGTGCGCCACCTGCCCGCCCACGAGCGTGGCGCGCACGCGCGAGGGCAGCTCGTGGCCACCAAAGGGCGTGTGTTTGCCCTGGCTGCGCAGCGCGTCGGCCTGAACCGTCCAGCTCAAGTTGGGGTCGAAGATGCAGAGGTCGGCCACGCCGCCCACCGCGAGGCGGCCCACGCTGGCCTGCAGCGTGCCCAGGCTGGCGCCCAGCACCGACTGAGGGCCGCTGGTGATCACGGTCAGTGCCTGCATCAGGCCCAGGCCGTCCTGCTGTGCCCAGGTGCAGGCCAGGCCGAGCAGCAGCTCCACTGCGGTGGCGCCGGGCTCGGCTTCGGCAAACGGCAGCGTCTTGGCGTCGCTGTCGACCGGGTTGTGGTCAGACACCAGCGCGTCGATGGTGCCGTCGGCCAAACCGGCGCGCAGCGCGTCGCGGTCGCGCTGCTGGCGCACGGGCGGCTGCAGGCGCAGGCGGCTGTCGTAGTAGCCGATGTCGATGTCGGTCAGGTGCAGGTTGTGCACGCTCACGTCACACGTGACGGGCAAGCCTTCCGCCTTGGCCTGGCGCACCAGCGCGAGGCCGGCGGCGCTGCTGATGCGGCAAAGGTGCACGCGCGCGTTGGGGCTGCCGGGCGTCTTGCCCTGCGTGGCGCGCATGAGTTCAAACAGCGTGTGCAGTGCAATGGTTTCGGCCGCCGCCGGAATACCGGCCAGACCCAGGCGCGTGGCCAGCGGACCGCTGGCGGCCACGCCCTTGCCGAGCCAGAAATCCTGCGGGCGCAGCCACACGGTGTAGCCAAAGGTGGCGGCGTATTGCAGCGCGCGCTGCAGCACCTGCACGTTGACGATGGGCACCTCGGCCTGGCCGAAGCCGATGCAGCCGGACTCGGTGAGCTCGGCCATTTCGGTCAGCACCTCGCCCTGCAGGCCGCGCGTGAGCGCACCCAGCGGAAACACGCGCGCCAGATGCAGCTTCTCGGCGCGGAACTTGAGCATGTCCACCAGGCCGGGCTCGTCGAGCACCGGGTCGGTGTCGGGTGGGCAGACCAGCGAGGTCACACCACCGGCCACGGCCGCGGCCATTTCACTTTCGAGCATGCCGGCGTGTTCCTGGCCGGGCTCGCGCAGGCGCACAGCCAGGTCGACCAGGCCAGGGGCGACCACGCAGCCGGTGGCGTCGATGGTGCGGGCGGCGTGGAAGTCGGAAGCCACGTTGCCGATGGCAATGATGCGGCCCGCAGCGATCGCCACATCGGCCATCTCGTCGCGGCCGGTGGCCGGGTCCATGACGCGGCCGTTCTGGATCAGGATCTTCATGCTTCATTCCCCGCAACAATGCCCATGACTGCCATGCGCACTGCGATGCCGTAAGTGACCTGCGGCAGGATCACGCTCTGCGGACCGTCCACCACCGCCGAATCAATCTCCACGCCGCGGTTGATCGGGCCCGGGTGCATCACGATCGCGTCCGGTTTGGCCCAGCGCAGGCGCTCGGGCGTGAGACCAAAGCTCTTGAAATACTCCTGGCTGGAGGGCAGCAGCGCGCCGCTCATGCGCTCGTTCTGCAGGCGCAGCGTGATCACCACGTCGCAGTCCTTGATGCCTTCTTCCAGCGTGTGGCAGACGCGTACGCCCATCTGGGACAAGTCGCTCGGCACCAGCGTGCGCGGGCCGACCACGCGCACATCGGGGCAGCCCAGCGTGGTGAGGGCGTGGATGTCGGAGCGCGCCACGCGCGAGTGCAGAACGTCGCCCACGATGGCCACCGACAGCTTGGTGAAGTCCTGCTTGTAGTGGCGGATGGTGTACATGTCGAGCAGCCCCTGCGTGGGGTGCGCGTGGCGCCCGTCGCCTGCGTTGATCACGTGCACATGCGGCGCCACGTGTTGCGCGATCAGGTACGGCGCGCCCGACTCGCTGTGGCGCACGACGAAGATGTCGGCCGCCATCGCGCTGAGGTTGGAGATGGTGTCGAGCAGAGACTCACCCTTGGCGGTGGAGCTGCGCGCGATGTCCAGGTTGATCACGTCGGCGCTCAAGCGCGTGGCCGCGATCTCGAAGGTGGTGCGGGTGCGCGTGCTGTTCTCGAAGAACAGGTTGAACACGCTTTTTCCCCGCAACAGCGGCACCTTCTTCACCTCGCGGTTGCTCACGCTCACGAAGTTGGCCGCGGTGTCCAGGATCTGCGTGAGGATGTCGCGCGAGAGGCCCTCGGTGGAGAGCAGGTGGATCAGTTCACCGTTCTTGTTGAGCTGGGGATTGCGTCGCACGGTCATGCCTTTTTGGGTTCGATCACGAAGCTCAGGCGCCCGGAATCGTCGCGCGCCAACTCAAGCAGCTGGTCGTCGGCCAGGGACACGCGCGCTGCGCACACATTGGCTTCGATCGGCAGTTCGCGCCCGCCCCGGTCCACCAGCACCGCCAGACGCACGCTGGCCGGGCGGCCGTAGTCGAAGAGTTCGTTGATCACCGCGCGCAGCGTGCGCCCGGTGTAGAGCACGTCATCGACCAGCAGCACGTGGGCGCCGTTCACTTCAAAAGGCAGCGCGGTTTGCGCGCTGAGCGAGAGCCCGCGCTGCGCAAAGTCGTCGCGGTGCATGCTCGACGAGATCACGCCGGCTTCGCCCGGCAGGGCCAGGTCGCGCTGCAGGCGCTCAGCCAGCCAGGCGCCGCCGGAGGTGATGCCGGCGAGGACCACCGGGTCGGGCGTGGCAGCCATCAGCGCCTTCACCGCGGGCAGGAGATCGGCGTAGAGCGCCTCTGCATTCAGAGGCAAGGACTCGGTCAAGGCAGGCTCCTCAAGAATTGTTCCAGGATGATGCAGGCCGACGCCGCGTCGGCGTCTTTGGCGCCCAGGTTGTGGGCTTCGGTGGTGCTGTAGCGTTCGTCCACCTCATACACCGGCAGGCCGTGGCGGCCGCGCAGCTGGCGGGCAAATTTCAGGGCTCGGGCGGTGTTCTCGTGCGCCGCGCCATCGGGGTGATAAGGCACACCGACCACCAGGGCGTCGGGCTGCCATTCCTTGAGGCGCTGTGCGATCAAGGGGAAACGTGCGTCGCCTTCGGCGTTGATGGTGGCCTGCGGTGTGGCGCTGCGGGTGATGCGGTTGCCGGTGGCCACGCCGGTTCGTTTGAGTCCGAAGTCGAAAGCAAGAAACATCTGGCAATGCGCCGGGACTTCAATCGAAGAGGTGACCGGGCCAGCCGCCAGGCCGCTCCCAAGGCTGGCCCAGCCCCCTCGGGGGGCAGCGACCCGCGAAGCGGCGGAGCGTGGGGGTTCCATTGCTATGCGTGCCCCGCGTCGGGTGAGAGCATCCACGGCTGCAATCCGAGCAAAGCCATGGCGCGCTCATAGCGTTCGGCCACCGGCGCGTCAAAGATCACGGCGGGGTCGGCCTCCACCGTGAGCCAGCTGTTCTCGGTGATCTCCGACTCCAGCTGACCCTGACCCCACGAGGCGTAACCCAGCGAGACGAACACCCGGCGCGGGCCGGCGCCCGAGGCCATGGCTTCCAGCACGTCCTTGGACGTGGTCATTTCCAGACCGCCGGGGATCGACAGCGTGGAGGCGTAAACCGATTCGCCCTCGCCCGAGACCGCCTCGTGCAGCACGAAGCCGCGCTCGGTCTGCACCGGTCCGCCCTGGAACACGGGGTGCTCCAGCAAATCATCGCGCCCCATCGGCAGGTCCACCTTCTCGAACAGGCGGGGCAGCAGGATGTCGCTCGGTTTGTTGATCACCAGGCCGAGTGCCCCGCGTTCGCTGTGTTCGCACATGAACACCACGCTGCGGCCAAATAGCTCATCGCTGAGGCCGGGCATCGCAATCAGGAAATGATTGGTCAGGTTGATGGGGGCAAAATCAGCAGGCATCGGCCGATTTTAAGCCGCTCGCCTTACCCCCCGGGTAAGGCAGCCGCCATCCCACCAGACCATCCCCCGGACGCATGAACACCTACGACAAAGGCCTGATGTGGTTCCGCCGCGACCTGCGCGCCGAAGACAACGCCGCGCTGTACCACGCGCTCAAGGTCTGCCGGCAGGTCTGGTGCGTGTTTGTCTTCGACACCGACATCCTCGATGCCCTGCCCCGGGAGGACCGGCGCGTGGAGTTCATCCGCGAATCGCTGGTGGAGCTCGACGCCGCGCTGCGCACGCTCGGCCGAGACAACGGCGTGGAAGGCGTGGGTTTGATCGTGATGCACGGCCAGTCGGTCAAGGCTGTGCCGGCGCTGGCGCAGCAGCTGGCGGTGCAGGCGGTGTTTGCCAACCACGACGACGAGCCCGCAGCGCTGGCGCGCGACGCGCAGGTGTTCGGTGCACTGGCGCACGCCGGCATCCTGCTGCACAGCCACAAGGACCACGTGATCTTCGAGCGGCGCGAGGTGCTCACGCAGATGGGCAACGCGTTCGGCGTGTTCACGCCCTACAAGAACGCTTGGCTCAAGGCCCTCACGCCGTTTCACCTCAAGGCCTATCCGGTGGCGCAGTACGCACGCACATTGGCCCCCGTGCCGGCCACCTGGGCCAAGCCGGTGCCCACGCTGGCCGACATCGGTTTCGAGCCCACCAACCTGTCGCAACTGCCGCTGCCCACGGGCGCCAGCGGCGCGCACCGCCTGTTTGAAGATTTCGTGGAGCGCATCGACCGCTATGACGAGACGCGCAATTTCCCCGCCGTGAAAGGCCCGAGCTACCTCAGCGTGCACCTGCGCTTCGGCACCATCTCGATCCGTCACCTCGCCTCGGTGGGGTACCAGATGCACCTGCAGGGACTGGTGGGCGCGAGCACCTGGTTGTCGGAGCTGATCTGGCGCGACTTCTACCACCAGGTGCTGGCCAACTTCCCGCACGTGGTGGAGAAAGCTTTCAAGCCCGAATACGACCACATCAAGTTCGAGCACGGCAAACACGGCAAGGAACTGTTTGCCGCGTGGTGCGAGGGCCGCACCGGTTACCCGCTGGTGGACGCTGCCATGCACCAGATCAACCAGACCGGCTACATGCACAACCGTCTGCGCATGGTGGTGGCGAGCTTCCTGGTGAAGGACCTCGGCATCCACTGGCAGTGGGGCGAGCGTTACTTTGCCGAGAAGCTGATCGACTTTGATCTCGCGGCCAACAACGGCGGCTGGCAGTGGGCCAGCTCCAGCGGCTGCGATGCGCAGCCCTACTTCCGCATCTTCAATCCGGTGAGCCAGAGCGAAAAGTTCGACCCGCAGGCCAAGTTCATCCGGCGCTATTTGCCTGAGATCGCGGGCCTGCCGGACGCGGCGATCCATGCGCCGTGGCTGGCTCGCGAAATGGAGCTGCTGGGTGCGGGCGTGGAGCTGGGCAAGACCTACCCACGCCCAGTGGTCGACCACGCCGAGGCGCGGGAGCAAACGCTCTTGCGCTACGCAGTCGTGAAAAAGCCGGGGAAGACCCCGGCTTCTGGTACCAAGGCAGCGGACTAAGCGGTGCCGCCGACGGTCAAACCGTCGATGCGCAGCGTGGGCTGACCCACGCCCACCGGCACGCTCTGGCCTTCCTTGCCGCAGGTGCCCACACCGCTGTCGAGCTTCATGTCGTTGCCGATCATGCTCACGCGGGTCAGCGAATCGGGGCCGTTGCCCACCAGCGTGGCGCCCTTCACCGGGTACTGGATCTGGCCGTTTTCCACCCAGTAGGCCTGACTGGCCGAGAACACGAACTTGCCCGAGGTGATGTCGACCTGGCCGCCGCCGAAATTGGTGGCGTACAGGCCCTTCTTGATGCTGGCCACGATTTCCTCGGGCGCCTTGTCGCCGCCCAGCATGTAGGTGTTGGTCATGCGCGGCATGGGCACATGGGCGTAGCTCTCGCGGCGGCCGTTGCCGGTGGGTTTGACGCCCATCAGGCGCGCGTTCATCGAATCCTGGATGTAGCCGCGCAGGATGCCGTCTTCGATCAGCACGTTTTTCTGCGAGGTGTGGCCCTCGTCGTCCACGTTGAGCGAACCACGGCGGTCGGCGATGGTGCCGTCGTCGAGCACGGTCACGCCCTTGGCCGCCACGCGCTGGCCGATGCGCCCGGCAAAGGCGCTGGAGCCCTTGCGGTTGAAGTCGCCTTCCAGGCCGTGACCCACCGCTTCATGCAACAGGATGCCAGGCCAGCCCGAACCCAGCACCACCACCATCTCGCCGGCCGGCGCGGGCCGGGCGTCGAGGTTGGTCAGCGCCGACGACACGGCTTCGTCCACGTAGGTCTGCACCATCGCGTCGTCAAAGTAAGCGAGGCCAAACCGGCCGCCGCCCCCCGACGAACCCACCTCCCGGCGGCCCGACTGCTCGGCGATCACGGTGACCGACAAGCGAATCAACGGGCGCACATCGGCGGCCAGCGTGCCGTCGGCGCGCGCCACCAGCACCACATCGTGCTCGGCCGCCAGACCGGCCATCACCTGCACCACGCGCGGGTCCTTGGCCTTGGCCATTTTTTCCACTTTCTCCAGCAGCGCCACCTTGGCCGTGCTGTCGAGCGTGCCGATCGGGTCCACGCCGCCGTACAGCGAGCGTGACTTGGCCACTTTGGAGGCCGGCGTCTTCACTTTTTTCGACTGGCCCTGGCCCGAGATGCTGCGCACGGTGTGCGCGGCGTCCAGCAGGGAGTCCCAGGACAGGTCGTCGGAATAGGCAAATGCGGTCTTTTCACCACTGACCGCGCGCACGCCCACGCCCTGGTCGATGCTGAAACTGCCGGTCTTGACGATGCCCTCTTCCAGGCTCCAGCCTTCGCTGCGCGTGGTCTGAAAGTACAGGTCGGCATCGTCCACGCCGTGCGACATGATCTCGCCCAGCGCTCGCTGCAAATGCGCGGGCGACAGGCCAAACGGGTCGAGGAGCAGGCTTTGGGCGGTGGCCAGACGGGCCAAGGTGGGTTCGCGTGAAATCATGGGGTCATTGTAAGAACGACCCGCCTTGCGCGCTCGCGTCAGGGTCTTGGGGCGGTCTGGCGCAGGAACGACAGCAGCGCAGCGTCGTCCAGATCGGCCATGCCCGCTTCGTGAGCCGCCTTGAACACCCCGGCGGCGCTTGCGCCCAGCGGGCCTTCAAAGCCCACGCTGCGTGCCGCGGCCACCGCCAACCGGGTGTCCTTTTCCAGCAGGGTCACATGGGCGCGCGGCGCCAGGTCACCGTCGATCGCGCGGCGCATGCGGTCCGAGCCGATCCAGCTCTGGCCGCTGGAGCGTTCGATCACATCCAGCGTGGTGGTGAGGTCCAGTCCCAAACGCCCGGCCAGGGCCAGCACCTCGGCGGCACCCACCAGGTTGATGCCGGCGAGCAGGTTGTTGACCAGTTTGGTGCGCGCGCCGTCGCCCACGCGTTCGCTGATGCGCATCACGTTGAGCGACAAGGCAGCCAGCAGCTCTTCGTGACGCTGCAGCACCGCAGCAGGCGCGGCCACCATCAGGCTCATGCGGCCGTCGCGCGCACGCTGAGGACCGCCCGACATGGGCGCGTCGATGCAATCGATGCCCTGCTCAGCCAGCCGCCCGGCAATGGCCACCGCGTCTTCGGGCGCGATGGTGGGGCACAGCACCACGGCATGGCCGGGCCGCAAGCCACTGGCCGCGCCCTGTTCGCCCCACAGCACCTCCCGGCACTGGTCGGCGTCCACCACCACGATCACCAGCGCATCCTGGGCCCCGAGTTGGGCAACGGCCGAGAGCGGTGTGTCGGCCAGGCTGGCGCCGGCAGCCAGGGCCTGCTGCTGGCGCAGCGGGTCGGTGTCGCACACCGCCACGGACCAACCCGCTTCACACAGGCGCTCCACCAGCGCACCGCCCATGTTGCCCGCGCCGACCACAGCAACCGTCATGACTGCATAAAGCGCCGGGACCTGGCGATCGACATCAGCATGCCCAGCCCCACGCCCATGGTCACCATGGCGGTGCCGCCGTAGCTCACGAACGGCAGGGGCACGCCCACCACCGGCAGGATGCCGCTGACCATGCCCATGTTGACGAAGGCATACACAAAGATGTTCATCGTGAGGGCGCCGGCCAGCAGGCGCGAGAACAGCGTGGGCGCCTCCATGGCAATGACCAGACCGCGCACGATGAGGAAGATGAAGCCCGCCATGAGGCACAGCGTGCCGACCAGGCCGAACTCTTCGGAGAAGGCAGCGTAGATGAAGTCGGTGGTGCGCTCGGGGATGAATTCCAGGTGGGTCTGCGTGCCCTGCATGAAGCCTTTGCCCCACACGCCGCCGGAGCCGATGGCGATCATGCCCTGGATGATGTGGAAGCCTTTGCCCAGCGGGTCTTTGGACGGATCGAGCAGCGTGCACACGCGCTGTCGCTGGTATTCGCGCAGCACATGCCAATCCACGTCGGGCGCGCACAGCTGACCCTCGAAGAAGATCAGCAGCACGATGCCCACTGCGCCGATCAGCACCGGCGGCAGGATCAGCTTCCAGCTCAGACCGGCGAAAAAGATCACGAACAGGCCGGACGACAACACCAGCAGCGAAGTGCCCAGGTCGGGCTGCTTGAGGATGAGCGCCACCGGCATCGCCAGCAGCAAGCCCGCAGCCACGAAATCCAGTGGTTTGAGCTGCCCCTCGCGGCGGTGGAACCACCAGGCGAGCATGAGGGGCATGGCGATTTTCATCAGTTCGCTCGGCTGAATCACCATGCCCACGTTCAACCAGCGTTGCGAGCCCTTGCGTTCGATGCCGAAGAACTCCACGCCCAGCAGCAGGATCACGCCCAGCGCGTAGGCCGGCAGCGCGAGGCTCATGAGGCGATGGGGCGGAATCTGCGCAACCAGGAACAGCACGCCGGCGGCGATCAGCATGTTGCGGCCGTGAGACTCGAAACGCGTGCCGTGGTCGAAGCCCACCGAGTACATGGTCAACAGCCCGGCACCCGCCATGACCAGGATGGCCAGCAACAGCGGCAGGTCGAAGCCCAGGAAGACCGGGGCAATGCGTTGCAGCAGGGAAGGTTTGTCGAACACGGCGGCCATGGGTGCGGATTATCCTTCGGCGATGCACGCCACCACCACCCACCTGCTCTATCTGCACGGCTTTCGGTCGTCGCCGCAATCGATGAAGGCACAGAAGGTGTCCGCGCGGGTGCAGGCCAGGCACCCGGGCGTGACCTGGTGGTGCCCGCAGTTGCCGCCCTCACCGGCTGAGGCCATGGCGCTGGTGATGCAAGGCACGGCGCTCTGGCCGCGCGAGTCCATGGCGGTGGCGGGCTCGTCGCTGGGGGGCTTTTATGCGCGCTGGTTTTCGCTGCAAACCGGCTGCCCAGCGGTGCTGCTCAACCCCGCCCCGTTCCCGGCGCGCGATCTTTCGGCTTACATCGGGGAGCAAACGGCCTGGCACGACCCCGAAGAGCGGTTCTTTTTCCAGCCGGGCTTTGTTGACGAGCTCAAGATGCAGCAGGACGACATCGAGCGGCTGGCGACCCAACGGCCCACCACGGAAGACAACTTGTTCGCCATCGTCTGCAAAGGCGACGAGGTGCTGGACTGGCAGGAAATGCAGGCGTTTTGCGCCGGGGGCACCGTTCGCCTGCTGGAAGGCAGCGACCACGCCATCAGCGACTTCGACGATCACATCGACGCCGTATTTCAGTTCCTGAACCTGTAGCGCCCCCATGGGACAATCCCTCCCATGCACATCCTGTTTGATGAAGCCGGCAAGTTGTTGACCGGCCGCCTCCTGTCCGAGGCTGAAAGTTCCCTGCAAGTCGAGCTCGAATCCGGCAAGCGCGTCAAGGTCAAGGCGGTCAACGCGCTGCTGCGGTTTGAAAAACCCGCCCCCGCCGCCTTGATGAGCGCTGCCGCCGGCCTCTCGGGCGAGATGGACCTGGCCCTGGCCTACGAATTTGCGCCCGAAGACGAGTTCGGGTTTGCCGATCTGGCACGCGAGTACTTCAACAGCAGCGCCAGCACCGCCGAGCAGGTGGCCGCCCTGCTGTGCCTGCAGGGCGCACCGCACTACTTCCGTCGCGCCGGCAAGGGCCGCTACAAAAAGGCGCCAGCCGACATCCTGGCCCAGGCGCTGGCCGGCATCGAGAAAAAGAAACAGCTGCAGGTACAGATTGAAGCCTGGTCCGCCGAGCTCGCCGGTGGCACCTGCCCCGAGCCGGTGCGTCAGCAGCTCTACAAGATTCTTTTCAAGCCCGACAAGAACGCGCCCGAGTACAAGGCCGTGGTGGAAGCTGCGCGCAGCAGCCACACCGCGCCACTCACCCTGCTGCAAAACGCCGGCGCCATCAGCAGCGCCTACCAGTTCCACTGGCAGCGTTTCCTGTTCGACCAGTTCCCCAAGGGCACCGGCTTCCCGGCGCTGCAGGCCCCGGTGATCACCGACGAGCTGCCGCTGGCCACGGTGCAGGCCTTCTCCATCGACGACTCCCACACCACCGAGATCGACGACGCGCTCTCGCTGCAAGGCCTGGGCAGCGGCTCGGTCACGCTGGGCATCCACATCGCCGCGCCCGGTCTGGCTGTTCTGCCCGAGAGCGCCATCGACCAGGTGGCGCGCCACCGCCTGTCCACCGTCTACATGCCGGGTCACAAGATCACCATGCTGCCCGACGAGGTGGTGCAGGCCTACACGCTGATGGCCGGGCGCGACTGCCCCGCAGTCTCGCTCTATGTCACGTTTGACGAAGCCACGCTGGCCATCACCGACACCCGCACCGTGCTGGAGCGGGTGCCGATCGCGCAGAACCTGCGCCACGACCAGCTCGACACCGTGATTACCGAGGCCTGGCTCTCGGGCGAGGCCCCGGCCAGCAACGCGGTGCCCGAGATCGCTGCGCTGCAGCCCACGCTGGCCTTCATCTTCACGCTCGCCCGCCACCTCAAGGCCCAGCGCGAGGTGGTGCGCGGCAAGCCGGAAAACTTCACACGGCCCGACTACACCTTCCGCCTCGAAGGCAAGGCCGGTGACGAGCCCATGGGCGACGAGACGGTGGTGATCGGCACGCGGCAGCGCGGCGCACCACTCGATTTGATGGTGGCCGAGGCCATGATCCTGGCCAACAGCACCTGGGGCAACTGGCTCAACGACTGCGGCGTACCCGGCATCTACCGCAGCCAGGCCAGCATGGCGCCCGGTGTGAAGGTGCGCATGGGCACCAAGGCGCAGCCGCACGCCGGCATTGGTGTAAAGAGCTACGCTTGGAGCACCTCACCCCTGCGCCGTTATGTGGACATGGTCAACCAATGGCAGATCATTGCGTGCGCGCGCCACGGCAAGACGGCGGCGCTGGCCGCACCCTTCAAGCCCAAGGACGCGAACCTGTTCTCCATCATCAGCGCGTTCGACGCCGCCTACACCGCCTACAACGGTTTCCAGAACGGCATGGAACGCTACTGGACGCTCAAGCACTTGCAGCAAAGCGGCACCACCGAACTCACCGCCACACTGGTGAAAGACAACCTGGTGCGTGCGGACACGCTGCCGCTGGTGCTGCCGGTGATGGGCGCCGACGGCCTGCCGCGCGGCGCGCATGTGCGCATCCGCCTGGGCGAGATCGACGACATCACGCTCGACGTGCACGGTAGCGTGATCGAGCGTCTGGACCTGCCGGTGGACGAGGCGGCGGAGGACAGCGCGGGTGAGGACGGCGAGGACGAAGAAATGTCCGCGCCGCTGGCCCTGGCCATCGACGTGAACGAGACTGATGGCGCCGAGCCCGCCGCCCAGCCACCCGGGGCCACCGACCCGGCAGGCCATTCGGCCTGAAGGCCCGGGCCACACCGATAATCGCCGCGTGAAGACACCCATCCTCGCGTTCCTGAAAGGCCTGAGCACGCTGCAGCTGGCATTGGGCATTTCCGTTGCGTTGCATGCGGCGGTGCTGACGGTGCGGTTCGTGAACCCCGAGGGCTTCAACCGCGCCTTTCAGGACACACCGCTGGAGGTGATCCTGGTCAACGCGCGCAGCAACGAGCGGCCCGAGAAAGCCACAGCCATTGCCCAGGCCTCGCTGGCCGGCGGTGGCGATGCGGTGCGCGGCCGCTCCACCTCGCCCCTGCCACCCACCGCAGTGGCGCGCGTGGGCGACACCCCCGAAGAAGACGAACGCAGGATCGAAGCGCTGCGCGAGCAGCAGAACCAGTTGCTCGCCCAGGTGCGGCGCGAGCTCGCCAAAATGCCGGCACCCGACACCGAGGCCGTCAACCCCAGCCGCGAGGTGGTGGAGCGCGAAGAGAAGCGCAAGGCGCTGGTGAAGATCCTGGCCGAGATCGAACGGCGCATCAACGAAGAGAGCGCGAGACCGAAAAAGCGCTACATCAGCCCGGCCACGCGCGAGGCGGTGTACGCCATCTACTACGACGAGCTGCGCCGCAAGATCGAAGACCGCGGCACCACCAACTTCCCCGAGGCCGCCGGCCGCAAGCTCTATGGCGAGCTCACCATGATCATCACCGTCAACCACACCGGTGGTGTGCTCGACACCGAGATCGTGCAGACATCGGGCAACAACCTGCTGGACCGCCGCGCGCAGGCCATCGTGCGCAGCCTGGCTTTTGGCCAGTTCAACGACGCCATGCGCCGCCAGGCCGACCAGATCGTGGTGGTCTCCCGCTTCCGCTTCACGCGCGACGAGACGCTGCAGACCCAGCTCTCCGGGCAATAGATGCGGGCATTTGGGCGCTGGCTGCTGTGGATGGTCTTGGCCGGTGTGGGGCTGCAGGTGTTTTTTGCGCTGCGCATCGCGGCCATGGTGGCGATCGATCCGACCAGCAGCGCCTTCATGCGCTCCGAAGCCTGGCGCATCGGCCAGGAGAGCATGACCACCGACAAGACCTGGCGCTGGTCGCACCAGTGGGTGGCGGGCGACCAGATCAGTCCGAACCTCAAACGCGCCGTGATCGCCTCGGAAGACGCGGGCTTTCTGGATCACGGCGGCGTGGACTGGGAAGCCATCGAAACCGCCTGGCAAAAAAACGAGAGGCGCCAGCAGATCGCCGAAAAGCGCGCAGCCACCCAACCCAACAAACCGGTGCGCGAGCCCAAGGTGGTGGGCGGCTCCACCATCACGCAGCAACTGGCCAAAAACCTGCTGCTCTCGGGCGAACGGCAGTTTCTGCGCAAGGGCCAGGAACTGGTGCTGGCGCTGGCGCTGGAGTCACTGCTGAGCAAGGAACGCATCCTGGAGATTTACCTCAACAGCGTGGAATGGGGTGAAGGCGTGTTCGGCGCCGAGGCCGCTGCACAGCGTTACTTCAAGAAGCCGGCCAGCCAACTCAGCGCGTCGGAAGCGGCGCGGCTGGCGGTGATGCTGCCCTCGCCCAAGTTTTTTGAAACGCGCCAGGGCTCGGCCTACCTCGCCCGCCGCACCGGCACCATCGTCGCCCGCATGGGTGACGTCCGGCTGCCATGAACCTGCGCGCCAACGCCATGAGCGTGTTCCTGCTGGGCCTGGTGCGCCTGCTTACCGGCGCACAGGCGCGCTGGTACGGCTGCCCGCCCAAGGCCGAGCAGCGCATCTACTTTGCCAACCACCAGAGCCACGCCGACCTGGTGCTGATCTGGGCCGCGCTCCCGCACGAGCTGCGAAGCATCACCCGTCCGATCGCCGCCAAGGACTACTGGACGGCCTCGAACTTCAAACGATGGATCACCACCGAGGTGTTCAACGCGGTGTATGTGGAGCGGGAGCGCAAGGGTGATGAGGACCCGTTGCAGCCCCTCATCAACGCGCTGGAGAGCGGCGACTCGCTGATCCTGTTTCCCGAGGGCACGCGCGGCCATGAAGAAGACCCGCAGCCATTCAAGTCGGGCCTGTACAACCTGGCGCAGCGCTTTCCGGGTGTGGTGCTGGTGCCCGCCTGGATCCACAACGTGCAGCGTGTGATGCCCAAGGGCGAGGTGGTGCCGGTGCCGGTGCTGTGTTCGGTGACGTTTGGTGAACCCCTCGCTCTCGGCCTTGAAGAGCCAAGGGCCGATTTTCTGAAACGTGCGCGTGAGGCCGTCATCGCCTTGAGGGAGGTCTGATGGGCTCTTTCCTGCGCAGCCTCTCCCCCGAACAACAGGTCAGCCTGTTGTTCGTGTTGCTGTTCGGCCTGCTGTTCATCGCCAGCGGCGTGAGCGTGTTGCTCTCGGTGCGCGAACGCCGCGCCGGTGAAGACGAGTCCGGCGAACGCGAACTGCGCCTGCGCGACAACCAGGCGCTGCTGCGCAGCTCGTGGGGCATGGCGCTGGTGTTCTGGATCGGCTGGGCCCTGGGCGAAGGAGTGGCCATCGTGCTGTTCGGCTTCGTGTCCTTCTTCATCCTGCGCGAGTTCATCAGCCTCTCCCCCACGCGGCGCGGCGACCACCGCAGCCTCGTGCTGGCCTTCTTCATCGTGCTGCCGCTGCAATACGCGCTGGTGTGGACCGAGCGATTCAACCTCTTCACCGTTTTCATCCCGGTCTATGTGTTCCTCGCCATTCCGGTGGTGAGCGCGCTGGGCAACGACCCGCAGCGTTTTCTGGAGCGCAACGCCAAGCTGCAGTGGGGCATCATGGTCTGCGTCTACGGCATGAGCCATGTCCCGGCGCTGCTGCTGCTCAACTTCCCCGGGTTCGTGGGCCGCACCGCGTTTCTGGTGTTCTTTCTTGTGTTGGTGGTGCAGACCTGCATGCTGGTGCAGCACATCGCGTCGCGCCGCATCGGTACGCCGGTGGCGCCCGCCATCAGCGAGAGTTTTCACTGGCGCAGCTGGGCCGTGGGTCTCGCGGCGGGCGGCTTGCTCGGTGCACTGCTCGCCGGGCTCACACCCTTCAAGCCGCTGCCCGCACTGGCCATGGCGCTGGTGGCCTGCGTGGCCGGGTCGATGGGCCATCTGGTCATGAAGGCCATCAAGCGCGACCGTGGCGTGACCCACTGGGGCTCCGCGGGCCGCTCCACCACCGGTGCGAGCGGCCTGCTCGACCGGGTCGACGCGCTGTGTTTTGCCGCGCCGGTGTTCTTCCATTCGGTGCGCTGGACTTTCGATCTATGAGAATCCTCGGCATCGACCCCGGCCTGCAATGCACCGGCTTCGGCGTGATCGACACCGACGGTCCGCATCTGCACTACGTGGCCAGCGGCACCATCCAGACCAGCCCGAAAGACGGCGCGCTGCTGCCTGCGCGTCTGAAGATTTTGTTCGACGGCATCACCGAGGTGGTGGCGCGCTACCAGCCCGAGGTCTCGGCCTGCGAGATCGTGTTCGTCAACGTCAACCCGCAGGCCACGCTGCTGCTGGGCCAGGCGCGCGGCGCATGCCTCACCGCGCTGGTGGCCAACAACCTGCCAGTGGCCGAGTACACCGCGCTGCAGCTCAAGAAGGCGGTGGTGGGCTACGGCAAGGCGGCCAAGCCGCAGGTGCAGGAGATGGTCAAACGCCTGCTGAATCTGCCCGGCCTGCCCGGCAAGGACGCGGCCGACGCGCTCGGCCTGGCCATCACACACGCGCAGGTCAGCCGCACGCTGGCCGCCATCAACAAGGTCTCGCCGCTGCAGGCACGCTCCAGCGCGTCGTACAAGGCCGGCCGGATCTACTGAGCATGAACCTGCCACAGTGGAAAAACCTCAGTCTGAGTGCCTGGCTCGCGCTGGCGTTCACTCTTCTGTCCTTGTTGCTCACGGTAATGCTCACCGTCTTCAGTGATCGCACCGCCAGCAGCCAGGTTCGCCAGAGCATTGGCGCCAATCTGGCCGAACTGGCCAACCAGACCACGAGCCGGCTGGACCAGGCGATGTACGAGCGCTACCGCGAGGTACGCCTGATGGCCAAGCGGCTGAGCGGTCCCCTGGACCTGGCCGAGGTGAAGAGCGAGATCGATGCCTTGCAGGAGAGTTACCCGACCTACGCCTGGATCGGCGTGACCGACCCCACAGGGCGGGTGCTCGCCGCCACCCGCAACATGCTTGAGGGCGCTGATGTGTCGCAGCGCCCATGGTTTCAGAATGCGCTCAAGGGTCAGGCCATGGGCGACGTGCACGAAGCCCTGATGCTGGCCCAGCTCATGGGCAGCCAGGGCGGCGAACTGGTGCGTTTTGTCGACATTGCCTTCCCGCTCAAGGACGACACAGGCCAGCTCACCGGGATACTGGGCGTACACCTGTCGTGGAAATGGGCTCGCGAGGTCGAGCAGGCGATCTTTGTGCCGGTGGGCCGCAGCCGCACCATCGATCCGCTGATCGTCTCCAGCACGGGCGCGGTGCTGCTCGGGCCGCCCGAGGTGGAAGGTACGGTGCTGACGCTGGCCAGCGTGGACGCGGCAAACCGGGGGGAGCGCGGCTTTGTCCGGGAGACCTGGGCCGATGGCGAGGAATATCTGGTGGGATTCAGCAGCGACCGGGGCTTCGAGGACTACCCCGGGCTGGGCTGGCGCGTGCTGGTGCGGCAAGACCTGGGCGAGGCCTACGCACCGGTGAACCAGATGCACCGGCGCATGTTGTTGGGGGGTCTGTTGGCTGCCCTGGTGTTCTCGCTCTTGGGCTGGGGCCTGGCGCGCTGGATCACACGCCCGTTGTTGGGTCTGGCCGATGTGGCGCGCGGCCTGGAGGCGGGCTATGCGGTGAAGGCCCCCGCGTCCAATGCGTATGAAGAGGTCGCCATCCTGGGTGGCGCTTTCAACTCGATGGTCAAGACCCTGCAGCACAACGAAGAAGAACTGCGCCAGCTCAACGTGTCGCTGGAGCGGCGCGTGCTGGAGCGCACTGCCGAGCTGCAGAGCAGCTTCGAACGCATGGACGACAGCGATGCCCGCACCCGGGCGGTGATCGACACCGCGCAGGAACCGTTTGTGGGCATGGACTTCGAGGGCTGCATCACCGACTGGAACGCCGAGGCCGAAAAACTGTTCGGCTGGAGCCGCGAAGAAGCGCTGGGGGAATCGCTGGCGCACCTGGTGGTGCCCGTGCGTTACCAGGTGGCGTTCATCGAAGCTCTGGCGCAGTTTCACCAGACGGGCAACGCGCCTTTTGTGGGTCAGCGCATGCGCCGCAGCCTGGTGGACCGCCATGGCAACGAGCTGCCGGTGGAGCTCAAGATCGGGCTGATCAACACCGAGCGGCTCAAACTCTTCAGCGCCTTCATCAGGGACCTGCGCGAGCAAGCCTGACCCGGCCGTGCCGGCGGATCACAACAGCCGTTCCAGCACCAGCACCGCAAAAAACCCCAAGGCAGCAATCACCGTCCACTTGAGGATGACGACGCCCAAGGTGCGAAAGCGGGCCTGACCGGTACCCACGTAAAACGCAAAGCACACGCCGGCGGCGATCAGCAGAAAAAGAACGGTCCAGCGAAACAGCAACATGGCGGTGCTTACCAGGCCGGCGCCAGTTGTGCGAAGCCTTGAGGCGCTTCACGATCCTGCTCGAAGCTCACGATTTCCCAGGCGTCGGTGCGTGCGAGCAAAGCACGCAGCAGCTGGTTGTTCATGGCGTGGCCACTGCGAAACGCGCTGTAGGCCGCCAGCAAGGGTTTGCCCACGATATAGAGGTCGCCCATGGCGTCCAGGATCTTGTGTTTGACGAACTCGTCCTGGTAGCGCAGGCCGTCGGCGTTGAGCACCTTGACGTCGTCCATCACGATGGCGTTGTCCAGCCCGCCGCCGAGTGCGAGGCCGTGCGAGCGCATGGCTTCCACGTCCTTGGTGAAACCGAAGGTGCGGGCACGCGCGATCTCGCGGGCGTACTGGCCGCTGCCGAAGTCGAACTCCACGCGCTGACCGGTGGAGTTCACGGCCGGGTGGTCGAACTCGATTTCGAAAGCAAGCTTGTAGCCATGGTACGGGTCCAGCCGCGCCCACTTCACTTGTCTGCCCTCACCCTCACGAACCTCCACCGGTTGGATGATGCGGATGAAGTGCTTGGGCGCCTTCTGCATCACGATGCCGGCGCTCTGCAGCAGGTAAACGAACGAAGCCGAAGAACCATCAAGGATGGGCACCTCTTCTGCAGTGATGTCCACGTACAGGTTGTCCAGCCCCAGACCGGCGCAGGCGCTCATGAGGTGCTCGATGGTGTGCACCTTGACGTTGCCGTTGGATATGGTGGAGGCCAGGCGCGTGTCGGTCACGGCGGTGGCATTGACCGGGATCTCCACCGGCTCGGGCAAATCGACACGGCGGAACACGATGCCGGTGTCTGGCGGCGCCGGGCGCAGCGTGAGCTCCACACGCTGACCGCTGTGCAGGCCGACGCCCACCGCTTTGGTCAGGGATTTGAGGGTGCGTTGCGCGAGCATGGAGTGGATTTTAGGTTTTGCGACGTTCTGGCGTGGTTGGGAATCGTGATGACCGCCATAGGGGAAGGCGTTCTTCTTGTTCTTCTCCGGTTGGTCCGGTCCTCGGCGACCCCGGGGCACGTCTCCGCGAATGTCCCCCGGGGCCCTTGGCCCCTCCTCCTTCACTTCGCTGCGCCGTGCCCCATGGCCGTCGATGACCTCGTTGGTGCTCAGTCGATAAGCGAACCCAACGCAACTTCAGGCTCGCGGGCGCGGTGCGCTCTGCGCAGCGGCGTCAAGGAGGAGGACCGGCTCAGCCGGTCCGGGGGACAGCCGCGGAGCTGAGCGCACCGCGTCCGCGAGCCCGCCCAGGTGCAGGCACAAAATGCCCCCGCACCCGAACCCAAATCAATCCGCCTGTTTGCGCAGGAAAGCAGGAATCTCGAAATCGTCCATGCCATTCGAAGCCAACGCGTCCACCTTGGCCGCAGCCTGGGTGCGGTTGGTGCGCCACACACTGGGCACGGCCATGGAGTTGTAGTCTGGCTGGGTCGCGCCAGGACCACCCACAGCGGTGTTCACGGTCGGCACGTTGAACGGCACGTTGTCGGTGCCGGTGCGCAGCACCTGCAGCGGAGGCGCCGTGCGGCGCACACCCTGGCGCGACAGGCCCGTGGCCACCACCGTCACACGCATCTCGTCACCCAGGCTGTCGTCGTAAGCTGCGCCGTAAATCACATGCGCTTCGGAAGACGCATAGGCGCGGATGGTGTTCATCGCCAGCTTCGATTCCGACAGCTTGAGCGAACCCTTGGCAGCAGTGACCAGCACCAGCACACCTTTGGCACCCGACAGGTCGATGCCTTCAAGCAGCGGGCAGGCCACAGCCTGCTCGGCGGCGATGCGCGCGCGGTCGGGGCCGGCGGCCACAGCCGTACCCATCATGGCTTTGCCGGGCTCACCCATCACCGTGCGCACGTCTTCAAAGTCGACGTTCACGTTGCCGTACTCGTTGATGATCTCTGCGATGCCGCCCACGGCGTTTTTCAGCACGTCGTTGGCGTGGGCAAAGGCCTCGTCCTGCGTCACGTCGTCGCCCAGCACTTCAAGCAGCTTTTCGTTGAGTACCACGATCAACGAATCCACGTTGGCCTCGAGTTCGGCCAGACCGTGGTCGGCGTTGGTCATGCGGCGGCCGCCTTCCCAGTCGAAGGGCTTGGTGACCACGCCCACGGTCAGGATGCCCATTTCCTTGGCCACGCGGGCGATCACGGGTGCGGCGCCTGTGCCGGTGCCGCCACCCATGCCGGCGGTGATGAAGAGCATGTGTGCGCCAGCGATGGCCTCACGGATCGAGTCCACCGCCACTTCAGCGGCTTCGCGGCCCTTGTCGGGCTTGCTGCCGGCGCCCAGGCCGGTGCTGCCGAGCTGGATGGTCTTGTGCGCGGCGCTGCGCGAGAGCGACTGCGCATCGGTGTTGGCGCAGATGAACTCCACGCCCTGCACGCTGCGCGCGATCATGTGCTCGACCGCGTTGCCGCCGCCACCACCCACGCCGATGACCTTGATCTGGGTGCCCAGGTTGAATTCTTCGACTTCAATCATTTCGATGCTCATGGTGTGCTCCTTGTGTGCCTGTTGAGGGCGCTTGTGATTCAAAAAAACGTTTCGGATACGGATTCGGATTGCGGTCGGGATTCAGCCAGGCGGTCCAGTGCACTCGCTACATCGGGTGCGGAAGCGGGGTCGGGTGTTCGGTGCAGGTGTGATCAGGTGCTTCATCAGAACGTCCCCACAAACCAGTTTTTCATGCGCTCCAGCGCGCCCTGAACCGAGCCCGCCTTTTGCGAAACCTTGTGCCCGCGCACACGCGCCAGGCGCGCTTCTTCGAGCAGACCCATCACCGTGGCGGCACGCGTCTGAGCCACCATGTCGGACAGCGCGCTGGCGTAGTTCGGGATGCCGCGGCGCACAGGTTTCAGGAAGATGTCTTCACCGAGTTCCACCATGCCCGGCATCACCGCGCTGCCGCCGGTGAGCACGATGCCCGAGGACAGCATCTCCTCGTGGCCCGAATCACGCAGTACCTGCTGCACCAGCGAGAAGATCTCTTCCACACGTGGCTCGATCACGCCGGCCAGCGCCTGGCGGCTGAGCATGCGGGGTGCGCGGTCACCGAGACCAGGCACCTCCACCTGTGTGTCCGGGTCGGCCAGCAGCTGTTTGGCACAGCCGCTTTCCACCTTGATGTCTTCGGCGTCTTTGGTGGGGGTGCGCAGCGCCATGGCGATGTCGCTGGTGATCAGGTCGCCCGCGATCGGGATCACCGCGGTGTGGCGGATCGCGCCGCCCGAGAAGATGGCCACGTCGGTGGTGCCCGCGCCGATGTCCACCAGCGCCACACCGAGCTCCTTCTCGTCGTCGGTCAGCACCGCCTGGCTGCTGGCCAGCGGGTTGAGCATGAGCTGGTCAACTTCCAGGCCGCAGCGGCGCACACACTTGATGATGTTTTCCGCTGCGCTTTGCGCACCGGTGACGATGTGCACCTTGGCCTCCAGGCGGATACCGCTCATGCCGATCGGCTCCTTCACTTCCTGGCCGTCGATCACGAATTCCTGCGGCTCCACCAGCAGCAGGCGCTGATCGGTGGAGATGTTGATCGCCTTGGCGGTCTCGATCACGCGCGCCACGTCGGCGGCGGTGACTTCACGGTCCTTGATGGCCACCATGCCGCTGGAGTTGATGCCGCGGATGTGGCTCCCCGTGATGCCGGTGTAGACCCGCGCGATGCGGCAGTCGGCCATCAGCTCGGCCTCTTTCAGGGCTTGCTGGATGCTCTGTACCGTGGCGTCGATGTTGACCACCACACCGCGTTTCAAGCCGTGGCTGGCGGCCACGCCCAGGCCCGCGAGCTTGAGTGCGCCGTTGGGCTGGATCTCGGCGACCACCACCATGATCTTGGCGGTGCCTATGTCGAGTCCGACCACCAAATCCTTGTATTCCTTGGCCATGATTGCTTCTTGATTACCGTGTGGGTTGCGTTGCGTTGGGAGCGATGTCGGTGACGGTGGTCACGCCGCGCAAACGCAGGGCGTAACCGTTGGGGTAGCGCAGATCGACCGACTGCAGGGCGCCGGCGTAGCGTTCGGTGAGCTGGGACAGCGTGGCGCTGAACCGGCGTGCACGGGCCACCAGTTCGTCGGGCGTGCCGCGGCCCAGCTCCACCTGCGCACCGTTGTCCAGCTTGGCGCGCCAGCTGCCACGCTCGGTGAGTTCCAGACGCTCCATCCCGAGTTCGAGCGGGGCCAGTTCGGCCACGAGCAGCTGGTACACGGTCCACACCTGGGCCGACTGGTCGGCCGGCCCGGCGAGTTCGGGCAGGTTGTCGCTGTCGTCGGGGCTGGCTTCAAACACTTCACCGAGCTGGCTCACCAGCCGGCCCGAACCCGACTCGCCCCACCAGGCCACGGCCTGGTGTTCCTGCAGGGTCACGCGCAGGCGGTTGGGAAACTCACGCTGCACCACGGCCTGGCGCACCCACGGCACGGCCTCGAACAGCTCACGCACCTGCTGCAGGTCGACCGTGAGGAAGCTGCTCGAGAGGCGCGTCTTCATCTGCGTGGCCAGCTGGGCGCGAAAACTCACGGCGTTCTGGTGCACCACGTCACCGTGCACGGTGATGGCCTTGACCGTCCACACCGGGTGGCGCACCAGCCACGTGCCCAGCGCACCCAGGCACAGGAGCACAAACAGCACGAGCAGCGCTTGCGTGAGCGCTGTCATGAGCTTGACGTCCAGGGGCATGGGGGTGGTGGCCATGGTGGTGGGGGTCAATCAGGCCGGGTTGTCCAGCGCGGCGGTGGCGAGCACCGACACGCACAGGTCTTCGTACGACAGGCCGGTGGCACGGGCCGACATCGGCACCAGCGAATGGCCGGTCATGCCGGGCGAGGTGTTGATTTCCAGCAGGTACGGCTTTCGCGTGGCGGCGTCGATCATCACGTCAGCACGGGCCCAGCCGCGGCAGTCCAGCGTTTTGAAGGCCTGAAGCACCAGCGCCTGGATCACCGCCTCTTCACCCTCGGGCAGGCCGCAGGGCACGAGGTATTTCGTGTCGTCAGTGAAGTACTTGTTCTGGTAGTCGTAGTTGCCGTCGGGCGCCACGATGCGGATCACCGGCAGGGCGCGCGCGTCGTCGCCTGTGCCGAGCACCGGGCAGGTGACTTCGTCGCCGGCAATGAACTGCTCGCACATGACCAGGGGGTCCTGCTTCGCGGCGAGTTCGTAGGCGGCCGCACACTGTGCTTCGCTGGTGACCTTGGTCAGGCCGATGGTGGAGCCTTCACGCACGGGCTTGACGATCATGGGCGTGCCCAGGGCGCGGTACGCGGCCACGGTTTGTTCGACGCTGTGCACCTGGCGCCAGGCGGGCGTGGCCAGGCCCTCCGCCATCCAGATGCGCTTGGTCATGAGCTTGTCCATGGCCACGCTGGATGCCATGACGCCAGGGCCGGTGTAGGGAAGGCTCAGCAACTCCAACGCGCCCTGCACTGTGCCGTCTTCACCGAAGCGGCCATGCAGCGCGATGAAGCAGCGGTCGAAGCCTTCGCGTTTGAGTTCGTCCAAGCTGCGCTCGGCCGGGTCGAAGGCGTGGGCGTTCACTCCCTTGGACTTCAGCGCGGCCAGCACGCCGGTGCCCGACATCATCGAGACCTCGCGCTCGGCCGAACGTCCACCCATCAAGACCGCCACCTTGCCCAGTGCCTTCGGATCGATCACTGCGTTGTCCTTTGTATTCACGATGTGGTTTCCTGAGCCAGTTCCATCACGCGGCCGGCCACGGCACCCACGGTGCCCGCGCCCATGCACAGGATC
>JBBQKZ010000044.1:0-26072 GCA_038327405.1 Burkholderiales bacterium
CCCGGTCCGGCTCTGACCCGCTCAGGTCCGGTCAGTGCGCAGCTGGTATTGCCGCTCCAGACGGTCTTCCAGTTCGCCCATGCTGGCGCTCAGGCTGTTGCCGTTTTGCTCGATCACTTCGGTCATGGCGGCTTGAAGGCGATCCACCTTCAGGTGCAGCTTCTCGGCCAGATCGATTTCGCGCGCGGCGGTGGCCTGCATCTCGGCTTGCAGGAATGTGCGCAGTTCGGTGAAGCGTGAGGCCTCGGCCTTGTCGGCCAGGTTGCGTTGCTCGGAGGCTTCACGGGTAACCCGGCGCACTTCCATCATGTGCGTGGTCTGCTGGTAAACCAACGCAGCCAGGAACACGATCAACACCACGGCGAGCATGGCCAGCAGCACCAGACCCAGTGGGGCCTGCACCTCGGTGAAGCCGAAGTTCAAGGCGGTGGGCTGCAGGATCTGGGCGAAGTTGAGCGCCACGAAGCCGGCGACCAGCAGAATGAAAAGAATCAGGAGAAGAGTGCGGAGTTTCATGTGGGTTCCTGTGCGCGTGGCAGCGCAGTGGCAAGTGATCGGTGGGCATCGGTCTTGTCAGAACCGGCCCCATCGTAGCGACTTTGAGCACGTTGGCACATGGGCGGCCAAATGCCCATGGTAGATTCCCCCGATGAACTGGTTGGACGATGTGAAATGGGACGCGCAGGGTTTGGTGCCCGTGATCGCGCAGGAGGTAGCCACGGGCGATGTGCTCATGTTCGCGTGGATGAACCGCGAGGCGCTGCAGAAAACCGCCGAGCTCGGGCGCGCGGTGTATTTCAGCCGCTCGCGCAACAAGCTGTGGTTCAAGGGCGAAGAGTCGGGCCATGTGCAGACGGTGCACGACATCCGTATGGATTGCGACAACGATGTGGTGCTGCTCAAGGTCACACAGTTGGGCCACGAGCCCGGCATTGCCTGCCACACTGGCCGTCACAGCTGTTTTTTCCAGCGTCTGGACATAGACCAGTGGCACGCGGTCGAGCCGGTGCTCAAAGACCCCGAATCCATCTACAAGTGACGCTGTCATGAACCTCACCGATGACCTTGAGCGCCTGGCCGCTGTGATCGAAAGCCGCAAGCCGGCCAACGGCGGCGATCCCGAAAAGAGTTATGTCGCCCGGCTGCTGCACAAAGGGCCTGACAGCTTCCTCAAAAAGATTGGCGAAGAAGCCACCGAAGCCGTGATGGCTGCCAAAGACCTGGACCATGGCGGCGACCCGCAGAAGCTCGTGAATGAAACGGCCGACCTCTGGTTCCACTGCATGATCGCGCTGGCCCACTACAAGCTTGGGCCAGCCGACGTGGTGGCTGAGCTGGTGCGCCGCGAAGGCCTGAGCGGTCTGGACGAGAAGGCCATGCGCAAGGTGCTGGCGCGGGAAGCCGGCACCGAACCCGACGCCCACTGAAAGGACACTTGCATGAACGACATCGTCGACGTTGAACCCATCGACAGCGAGCGGGCCCAATCGCTCAAGACCATCGGCTGGGTCAGTTACATCCTGCACCTCATCGTGGCCGTGGGTGCTGTGCTGCCCGCCACCCAGCCCGGCGTGGCCTTGCTGATCGTGGCGCTGGTGATCGATCTGGTGAAGAAGAGCGACGCCGAAGGCACGTGGCAGGCCAGCCATTTTTCATGGCGCATCCGCACCGTGATCTGGGCGGCCGTGCTGTATCTGGTGACCCTGCCACTCTGGCTGCTGTTCTTCGTCCCCGGCTGGATTGCCTGGGGGCTCATTTCCATCTGGTTCCTCTACCGCATCGTCAAGGGCATGGTGCGCATGAACGCGAGCCAGGCCATGCCCGATTGAACATTTCCCAGCTACCGACATGACCGCACACGACCCCAATTGCATTTTCTGCAAAATCATTGCTGGCCAGATTCCGTCGAAGAAGGTGTACGAGGACGAGGACCTGTTCGCCTTCCACGATATCCACCCTTGGGCCCCGGTGCACTTTCTGCTGGTGCCCAAGATGCACATTGCTTCCATGGCGCAACTGGGGCCTGAACACGAGCGGCTCATGGGCCGCATGATGGTGCTCGCGCCCAGACTTGCTATGGAGCAGGGCTGCAACCCGTATCCCGAGGGGGGATTTCGCATGGTGTGCAACACCGGGACCGAGGGCGGGCAGGAGGTTCATCACCTGCATGTTCACGTGATGGGCGGCCCACGGCCATGGCTGCGCGGCTGAAGATTGCCATCGAGGTGACACGCTCACGGGCGAAGATCTTGCAATTGACCGAGCAGGGGGCTTGAACTCCTGCCCGGGCTTAGAATCCCACCCACAGCGCACTGCGCGACATCTCAATATCTGGAGTAAACCATGGGTTCGTTTTCAATCTGGCATTGGCTCATTGTGCTGCTGATCGTGGTGATGGTCTTCGGCACGAAAAAGCTCAAGAACATTGGTTCCGACCTGGGTGGCGCCGTCAAAGGTTTCAAGGACGGCATCAAGGAGGGTGGACAAAACCCGGCTGACGCCGCATCGGCCCCGGCCGGTCAGGTGACACAGGAAACCCGCGCCGACAAGAACGCCATCGACGTCGAAGCCAAGCAAAAAAGCTGATCCCCCTCGTTGGCGCTGCGGTGACCTCCATCGCTGCCTGAGCGTCCACCTCCAGGCTCTCAACGAGCCCGAACTCGCCCGCAGGATGGCCAATACATGATTGATCTGGGCATTTCAAAGCTCGCCCTCATCGGGGCCGTGGCACTGATCGTCATCGGTCCTGAAAAGTTGCCGCGCGTCGCCCGCACCGTGGGTGCCCTGCTGGGCAAGGCGCAGCGCTATGTGGCCGACGTCAAATCCGAGGTCAGCCGCTCCATGGAGCTCGAAGAGCTCAAGAAGATGAAGGACTCTGTGACCAGTGCGGCACGCGATGTCGAGCAATCGGTTCAAAGCGGCGCCACTGATTTCGAGAAGTCGTGGTCCGAGGCCACAGCCGGTCTGGACGGCAGCAACTCCACCGAAGGCTCCGGCGGCACGTTGGGCTCGTTCGATACCCCGGTCTACAAACATCCCAAAAAGAACTGGCGGCTCAAGCAGAAAGCCATGCCCCAGTGGTACAAGGCCCGCACCGGGGTGCGCACACGCACCCAATCCGGCGCGGCCCGCGTGGCCCGTTTCCGGCCCCGCTCCTCTTCCGCTCCCCGCTGATGTCCGACACCGAAAAATCCACCGACGAACTCGCCGGTTCCGAACAACCGTTCGTGCAGCACCTGATGGAGCTGCGTGACCGGTTGCTTTACGGCGTCATCGGGCTGGCGATCTGCATGGCGTTGCTGGCGTTCTGGCCCGGCCCCAGCGGGTTGATCGATCTGATTGCGGTACCGATCCGGGCCCACATGCCGCCCGATGCCAAGTTGATTGCAGTGGGTGTGTTTTCGCCCTTCTTCGTGCCCATCAAGGTGCTGGCCATGGCCGCACTGCTGCTTTCGCTGCCGTGGTGGATGTACCAGGTCTGGGCCTTTGTGGCGCCTGGCCTCTACAGCCACGAGAAGCGTTTTGCCGTTCCGCTGATTGTGCTGGGCAGCCTGCTGGCCTATGTGGGCATCGCCTTCGTGCAGTTCTTCGTGCTGGACAAGATGTTCGGCTTCATTCAGAAGTTCACGCCCGCCAGCGTGGCGGCCACGCCCGACATCGCGTCGTATGTGGAGGCCATTCTTTCGCTCTACCTCGCTTTTGGTCTGGCCTTCCAGGTGCCTATCGTGGTGGTGCTGCTGGTGAAGATGAACATGGTGACGGTACAGAAGCTCAAGGACTTCCGTGGCTACTTCATCGTGGTGGCGTTTGTGATCGCAGCGGTGGTCACGCCGCCCGATGTGATTTCGCAATTGGCACTCGCTGTGCCCATGTGCATCCTGTACGAGATCGGCATCTGGGGAGCCCAGTGGTTCATCAAGGCGGCGGCACCCACGGAAGCCGAGACCGCCGAGAAGGAATCAGCGTCCTGACTGGCTTAACGCGCCGCCGCTTGGCGCGCGACGTTGCGCCGGCCCGGCGTGACTTGCACCTGAATCTTGCCGTCGCGGCGCGTCACGTCCAAAGGTGATGCCGTGCCTGGTTGCAGCGCTGCCACGGCCGACAGCAGCTGGGGCACCGAACTCACGGGCCTGCCACCGACGGCGGTGATCACGTCACCGGGACGGATCCCAGCCTGGGCGGCAGGACCGTTCTGCAACACGCCCGTGATGACCACGCCCGCGCCGGGCGCCAGACCAAAACTCTCCGCCAGTTCGGGTGTGAGCTCCTGCGGCTCCACACCGATCCAGCCGCGCGTGACCTGACCATCGCGCACGATGGCGTCCAGCACGTTGCGCGCGGTGGAGGTGGGAATGGCAAAACCGATGCCCATGGAGCCGCCCGAGCGCGAATAGATGGCCGTGTTGATGCCCATCAAGTGCCCGTTCACGTCCACCAGCGCCCCGCCGGAGTTGCCCGGGTTGATGGCCGCGTCGGTCTGGATGAAGTTCTCGAAGGTGTTGATGCCCAGCTGTGTGCGGCCCAATGCGCTCACGATGCCGCTGGTGACGGTCTGCCCGACGCCGAACGGGTTACCGATGGCCAGCACCTGGTCGCCTATCTCCAGCGCGTCGGAGTTGCCAAGCGTGATCACGGGCAGGTCGGTCAGCTCGATCTTCAGGATGGCGAGATCGGTTTCGGGATCAGTGCCGATCACCTTGGCCGCGCTCTTACGGCCGTCGTTGAGGATGACCTCGATTTCGTCAGCTTCTTCAATCACGTGATTGTTGGTCAGCACATAGCCCGCGGGGCTCACGATGACACCCGAACCCAGGCCGGATTGGGGCTGGCTCTGGGCCTGGTCACCGAAAAAGAAGCGGAACCAGGGGTCGGCGCTTTGTGCGCCGCTGACCGCGGCCTTGCTCGTGTTGATGCTCACCACTGCGGGCGATGCGGCACGTGCAGCACTCCGAAAGCTCGAAGCGCCGTCCACCGCAGCGGGCGCGGTGCCCAGCGAAGGCGCTTCCAGCACCGGCACCACCGAGGCGACGGAGGCGGAGCGCCCCAACCACTGCGGCTGCAGGGTAGCCACCACGAAGAGGGTGGCCACCAGCACGGTGACGGTTTGGGCGAACAGGAGCCAGAGTCGTGTGATGGGGGGGCTGAATAAGGGGTTGTTAAGGCACCCAATGTCCAGCATATTCGATCGGGCCTGTGGCGTTCAAGGCCGCTGCGTGCCCTTGCGATGCTGCACGAGCCGGGTGTCAGAATGGGCAGTCACTGCCACTTCCGCGAAATCGACCATCCCATGCCAACCGATCATTCTTCATCGCCTGCGGTGCCCCGCGAGGCCCTCACGCAGGCGCTGGACCTTTTGTTGCAGCCCGCGCTGTTCAGGGACTACGGCCCCAACGGATTGCAAGTTGAAGGTCGCGCCGAAGTGCGCAAGCTCGTGAGCGGCGTGACAGCCAGCCGCGCGCTGATCGATGCCGCGATCGCCGAGGATGCCGACGCCATCCTGGTGCACCACGGCCTGTTCTGGCGCGGCCAGGACGGTCGGGTGACGGGCTGGATGAAGCAGCGCCTGTCCCGCTTGTTGGCTAACGACATCAACCTGCTGGCCTACCACCTGCCACTGGATGCCCATGCCGAGCTGGGCAACAACGCGCAGTTGGCGCATCGGTTGGGGGTGGTGCTTTACTCCGATGCACGCGGGCGTTTTGGCGAGCAATCCTTGGGCTTCATGGGGCACAGGCCGTCGACGTCGGCCGCCGAGCTGGCCGAACATGTGTCGCAACAGCTCGGTCGAGCTGTCACCCTGGTGGCCGAACCTGATCGGCCTGTTCGGCACGTCGCGCTCTGCACTGGGGGGGCGCAGGGTTATTTTGAATCCGCCATTGCTGCAGGGGCAGACGTGTTCATCACCGGCGAAATTTCCGAACCGCAAGCCCACTACGCTCGCGAATGTGGTGTTGCCTACATCGCTTGTGGCCACCATGCGTCCGAGCGCTACGGTGCTCCCGCCGTGGGCGCGCACGTCGCGGCCCTGCTCGGGCTGGAGCACGTGTTCATCGACATCGACAACCCGGCCTGAATCCCGATGCAACCGTCCACCACCCGCCACACGGCCAGGAACAGCCCCATCGTATTGACCATGGGGGATCCGGCCGGGATCGGCCCGGAGATCATCGTGAAAGCCTTGAGCGAGCGTCCTGCGCTTCTGCCACAGACCGTGGTGGCGGGCGATGTGGAGACCCTGCGTCTGGCGGCGCGGCAGTGGGTCGCTGGATCGAATCGTTTGATGCTGGCCGAGATCGAAGAGCTAGCCGACCTGGCGGCGGTTCCCCCGGGTTGCATGGCGGTAGTGCAGACCTGCAAGTTGGGCGAGCCGGTCACGGTCGGGCGCATCAGCGCACACGCCGGGCGCGCAGCCGCCGATTGCATCGAATGGGCGGCCAAGGCTGCGCTGGAAGGGCGCGCACGTGCCGTGGTGACCGCGCCGATCCACAAGGAGGCGCTGGCCGCGGCGGGCGTCGAGCATCCCGGGCACACCGAACTGTTGCAGGCGTTGAGCGCGGCGCACCTGGGGGTGGCGGTGGCCAGTCTGCCCGTGCGCATGATGTTGAGCTGCCCCGGTTTGAGCACGGTGCTTGTGAGTATCCACGTCTCGCTCCGACATGCGCTGGATGCAGTGACCACCGAGCAGGTGTTGCGGACGATCCGCATCACACATGCGCACTTTCTGCGCATCGGCATGGCGACGCCACGCATTGCCGTGGCGGGGCTCAACCCTCACGCGGGAGAGGGTGGTTTGTTCGGGATGGAAGATCGGGATGTGATCGCCCCGGCCATCGAGCGCGCGCGGCAGGAGGGGATGGATGCCAGTGGCCCGCACGCGCCAGACACCGTGTTCATGCGGGCGCGGCAGGGTGCTTTTGATGTGGTCGTGGCCATGTACCACGACCAGGGGCTCATCCCGGTGAAACTGCTGGGCCTGGACGACGGCGTGAACACCACTTTGGGTCTGCCCTTTGTGCGCACCAGCCCCGACCATGGCACCGCGTTCGACATCGCGGGCACGGGGCGCGCCAGCCCCGACAGCCTGTTGGCCGCGATCGACGCGGCCCTGGCAGCAAGTCTTACTTCCTGAGACTGTCGCGAATTTCGCGCAGCAGCACCACGTCTTCAGGCGTGGCCACCGGAGCTGGAGGTGCAGCGGGCGTCTCACGTTTGAGCCGGTTGACCTGCTTCACCATCATGAAGATGATGAAAGCGAGGATGGTGAAGTTGATGGCCACGGTGATGAAGTTGCCATAGGCCAGCGTGGGAACACCCGCGGTCTTGAGCGCCGCCAGCGTGGGGGCAGTACCCTCGGGCACCTTGCCGAGCGCCACATACAGATTGGTGAAGTCCAGGTTGCCGAAAATCGAGCCCACGATGGGCATGATGATGTCTTCCACCATCGAGGTCACGATCTTGCCAAACGCGCCGCCAATGATCACGCCAACGGCCAGATCAATCACATTGCCCTTGACGGCAAACTCCTTGAATTCCTGCATCACGCTCATGGTGTTTCCCTATGTGTATGGTGGATTTAAATGGCCATCGTGGTGCTGGATGGATGGGCCAAATTGATTCTCACACAAGGGTGCGACGTGGCGCGTCGCTGGCTTGTGCAGGCGGTCTGTGTAGCCTGCCGTGATGTCCTCTATAGCCCAGTCGGGAACCCCGGCAAGCGGCGGTCGGCGCTACCCGCTCCAGTACAATGCGTAGTTGTCCCGATGTACAGAACCCAAGTCTCTTTGAAAGAGTTCCATGAGTGAAGCTACCGCCCACGCGCCTGCCAGCAGCAGCCGCCGTACTTGGCTGATCACGTCCTGCGCCATGGGTGGCGTGGGTGCAGCCGCAGTCGCTGTGCCCTTCGTGAGCACATTTCAGCCATCCGAACGCGCCAAGGCCGCTGGTGCCGCCATTGAGGTAGACATCTCCGGCATCCAGCCCGGCGAGAAAATTGTGGTCGAGTGGCGCGGCAAGCCGGTGTGGATCCTGCGTCGCACACCTGAGCAACTCGCCGCACTCGAAACCATCGAAGGTGAGCTGGCCGACCCGAACTCGGACCGCACGGCGTATCCGACGCCCGAGTACGCCAAGAACCGACACCGTTCGATCAAGCCCGAGTTCCTGGTGACCGTGGGCATCTGCACCCACCTCGGTTGCTCGCCCGGCGACAGGCTCACCCCAGGCCCGCAGCCATCCCTGCCAGACAACTGGAAGGGCGGTTTCCTCTGCGCTTGCCACGGCTCCACCTTCGATGTGGCCGGCCGCGTGTTCAAGAACAAGCCGGCACCCGACAACCTGGAAGTGCCACCGCACTACTACGTCTCCGACACCACCCTGCTGGTGGGCGAAGACAAACAGGCCTGAGCCCAAGCGGTTACGAGCGACATCAGACAACGCCACACAGAGGCAACCCATGGCTGAATTCAAAGAAGTTTCCCCCAACGCCCCGATCGCAGAAAAGACGCTGAACTGGATCGACAACCGGTTCCCGCTCTCCAAGCTCTACAACGAGCACCTGGCCGAGTACTACGCACCCAAGAACTTCAACTTCTGGTACTTTTTCGGCTCGCTTGCATTGCTGGTGCTCGTGATCCAGATCGTGACCGGCATTTTCCTGGTGATGCACTACAAGCCAGACGCTGCGCTGGCTTTCGCATCCGTGGAATACATCATGCGCGATGTGCCTTGGGGCTGGTTGATCCGCTACATGCATTCAACTGGGGCTTCGGCATTCTTCGTTGTGGTCTACATGCACATGTTCCGCGGCCTGATCTACGGCAGCTACCGCAAGCCGCGCGAACTGGTGTGGGTGTTTGGTTGCGCCATCTTCCTGTGCCTCATGGCGGAAGCCTTCATGGGTTACCTGCTGCCTTGGGGTCAGATGTCCTACTGGGGTGCGCAGGTGATCGTGAACCTGTTTGCAGCCATTCCCTTCGTCGGTCCTGATCTGGCGCTCCTGATCCGCGGTGACTTCGTGGTGGGCGACGCCACGCTGAACCGCTTCTTCAGCTTCCATGTGATTGCCGTGCCTCTGGTCCTGCTGGGCTTGGTGGTGGCGCACATCATCGCGCTGCACGAAGTGGGCTCCAACAACCCCGACGGTGTGGAAATCAAGGCCAAGAAAGACGCCAAGGGCATCCCTCTGGACGGCATCCCGTTCCACCCTTACTACACCGTGCACGACGTGCTTGGAGTATCGGTGTTCCTCATGCTCTTCTCCGCGATCATCTTCTTCGCGCCGGAGTTCGGTGGGTACTTCCTTGAGTACAACAACTTCATTCCGGCCGACCCTCTGGTGACGCCGCTTCATATCGCTCCGGTCTGGTACTTCACGCCCTTCTATTCGATGTTGCGAGCCATCACCAGCGAGATGATGTTCGCTCTGGTGGCCATCGTCGTCATTGCTGCGGTGCTCGGCGCGCTCAAGGCCAAGGTATCTGGCGCAATCAAGGGCGCCATTGTGATCGGCGCGGTCGCGATGGTGGCCCTCATGCTCGCCATCGATGCCAAGTTCTGGGGCGTCGTGGCCATGGGCGGCGCCGTCATCATCCTGTTCTTCCTGCCTTGGCTTGACAACAGTCCAGTGAAATCGATCCGCTACCGCCCGACCTGGAACAAGTGGCTGTACGGTGTGTTTGTGATCAATTTCTTCATCTTGGGTTATCTGGGTGTGTTGCCTCCGTCGCCCATCGGCGAACGTGTGTCGCAAGTGGGTACCTTGTTCTACTTCGGCTTCTTTCTGTTGATGCCATGGTGGAGCCGTCTGGGCGAGTTCAAACCGGTGCCCGACCGCGTCACCTTCCAGCCCCACTGAACCCGACGAGCCAACTCTGAGAGTCACGCAAATGAAAAAAATCCTCTTGGGCTTCGCGCTGGCATTGGGAATGTCAGGCGCAGCCATGTCCGCCGGCGGCAGCATTCCACTGGACAAGGCGCCTCAGCGCACCAACGACATGGCGGCCTTGCAAAACGGTGCCAAGCTGTTCGTGAACTACTGCCTTGGGTGTCACTCGGCCGCTTTCATGCGCTACAACCGCTTGCGCGACATCGGCCTCAATGACAAGCAGATTGCGGAGAACCTGACTTTTGCCACCGACAAGATCGGTGACACGATGAAGGCATCCATGGATCCGAAACAGGCCAAGCAATGGTTCGGCGTCAACCCGCCCGATCTGACGCTGATAGCACGTTCGAGGTCGAGCAAAGCTGGTTCGGGCGCGGACTACGTTTACACCATGCTGCGCACCTATTACCGCGACGACAGCAAGCCCACCGGCTGGAACAATCTGGCCTTCCCCAACATCGGCATGCCCAATCCTCTGTGGGAGCTGCAGGGTGAACAGAGCCCTGTGTACGAAAAGGTGATGAGTCATGGTCACGAGGTGGACCGCCTCAAGGGATGGACTGTGGTCAAGCCCGGTACCTTGAGCGCCGCCGAATACGACAACAACGTCGGTGACTTGGTGGCGTACCTGCAATGGATGGCTGAGCCGGCTCAGAACAGCCGGGTTCGCATTGGCGTGTGGGTGATGTTGTTCCTGGCTGCGTTCACCCTGGTGGCTTGGCGCCTGAACGCCGCCTTCTGGAAAGACATCAAGTAACCTCACCCCACCGACTCGATGGCCATGCCCATCGAGTCGTCTGTTCCGCAGTGGTTTGCAGTGTCCGTATGGCACGAATGCAAACCACTGTTTTTTGCTTTAAGGAGACACCCTCATGATGGTCTTGTACTCGGGCACCACTTGCCCGTATTCCCACCGCTGCCGTTTCGTTCTGTTCGAAAAGGGCATGGACTTCGAGATCCGGGATGTCGACCTCTACAACAAACCCGAAGACATCAGCGTGATGAATCCCTACGGCCAGGTGCCCATCTTGGTCGAGCGCGATCTCATTCTGTATGAGTCGAACATCATCAACGAGTACATTGACGAGCGCTTTCCCCACCCACAGCTGATGCCCGGCGACCCGGTGGATCGCGCCCGCGTGCGCCTCTTTCTGTTGAACTTCGAGAAAGAGCTGTTCACACACGTCTCCATGTTGGAGTCGCGCGCGACCAAGGGCAACGAAAAGGCTCTGGAAAAAGCACGCGCACACATCCGTGACCGTCTTACGCAGCTGGCACCGGTATTCCTGAAGAACAAGTTCATGCTGGGTGACAACTTCTCCATGCTGGATGTGGCCATCGCGCCATTGTTGTGGCGCCTGGACTTCTACGGCATCGAGCTCAGCAAAAACGCAGCACCTTTGCTCAAGTACGCCGAGCGCATCTTTTCGCGCCCTGCCTACATCGAAGCACTGACACCTTCCGAAAAAGTGATGCGCAAGTGATGGTGGTCCCGGTTGCGACCGGGTCTTCTTTTGCCGCAGCGACCTTGCATGAGCCTTCCTGAAACGGACATCCCCTCTACCCGCCCGTACCTGATCCGTGCCCTGCACGAGTGGTGCTCGGACAACGGTTTTTCCCCCTACATTGCGGTGCAGGTGGACGCGTCCGTGCGGGTGCCGATGGAGTTCGTCAAGAACGGCGAGATCGTTCTCAATGTCGGCGTGGACGCCACCAGCTCGTTGAGGCTGGGCAACGACTTCATTGAATTCAAGGCGCGCTTCGGCGGTGTGGCTCGTGAGATCGTGGTGCCTATCAGCCATGTGGTGGCGATCTACGCGCGTGAAAACGGGCAGGGCATGGCCTTTCCGGCGCCCTCGCCGGCCACCTTGACCGCAGTCAAACCAGGAAATCTCGCCGATCAGCAGGTCTCTGGGGATGGGGAGGATGCAGACAGCGGGGCCCCTTCCCGCAGCCCCTTGCGATCCGTGAAGAGTGACGTCAAGAACGATGAGACGGGCGACGACGCGTCGGGTCATGCAGAGGAACCACCCGAGCCGCCGACCGACGGTCCCGGGCGCACGCCAGGGCGGCCGCAGCTCAAGCGGGTCAAGTAAACTCCCAACCTCTTTGCCGCTTTAGCTCAGTTGGTAGAGCAATCGCCTTGTAAGCGATAGGTCATCTGTTCGAGTCAGATAAGCGGCACCAAGAACCACACCCCGGCCACTGGCCCGCAGTCCGTGTGCGTTCATCGTCCCGGCATTTGGACTTTGATGCGGATTGCGTTAACCTGCGCACCGCTTTGGGTCAATGCCCGTTGAAAGGCTGGCAGCAGCTGTCTCAGTTTGGTGGAGGCAGCGGCGCTGCCCACCAGGAGGCACCACTCCTGATCATTCAGGGGACCGGCCACCACATGCTGGCGCATGGCTGGCGGGATCAGGTGCTGTATCTGATCCATGCAATGCTGGGATTCGCGGATGCGTTCCCTCAACAATGCCAACGATGGCGCGGCCCCCACAGCCTGTTCCAGGCTGAATACGGTTCGAGGTCGTTGATCGATGGCCATGGTATTCGACGGGATGGGCGCTCGCCGCTCACCGCATGGAAAGGTTTTCAGAGTGCACATCATTATCACGGACGCCTGGCTGGCCAAAAGCCGCGCGATGCATCTCAGCGGCCTGAAACTCGTAGGAGTGGGTGTGTTGGCCGCAGCGATGTTGATGTTGACTTCCATGGCCACCTACCACTGGTTTTTTCTGGAAGGTGTTCGCCAGGGCTGGCCCGGCTTTGCATCGGTTGGCCGGCTGGTCCACCCGAATGATGTGGATTCCAGGGACGCCTACGTGAGGGCCAACCTGGACGCCATGGCCCGCAAACTGGGTGAAATGCAAGCGCGCATGGTTCAGATTGATTCCCTGGGTGAACGCGTGGCTGGCCTGGCGGGGCTGAATCCAGCGGAGTTCAAGAATGCGCCCGGCTCTGGAGGAGCGCTGGTGGCCAGCCGCGACATCAGCATGCAGGAGTTGATGCAGGCCCTGGACACCGTCGAGGTCTCCAGCAACTCGCGGGTGGACTGGCTCACCGTTGTGGAGTCCCGGTTGTTCGACCAGAAGATCCGCCAAACCCTCATTCCTACCGAGAAGCCGGTGGATGGGGTCCGTGCAGGCTCCTCCTTTGGTTTTCGCATCGACCCGATCACTGGCCTCTCCGCCCTGCACACCGGGCTCGATTTCCCGGCTGATGTCGGCACCCCGATTCTGGCCGCGGCGGGCGGAGTGGTCGTGGTGCAGGAGTACCACGCGGCCTACGGCAACATGATCGAGATCGATCATGGCAACGACCTGATCACCCGCTACGCCCACGCTTCGCAGACCTTCGTGAAGAAGGGCGATATCGTCAAACGCGGTCAGAAGATCGCCAGTGTCGGCTCCACGGGACGTTCCACCGGGCCACACCTGCATTTTGAAGTCTGGGTGGCGGGCGTGCCGCAAGACCCTCAGCGTTTCCTCGACGCGGGTGAAAAGTTGGCCGCCGCCAAGCCGGCTGTGGCGGGTCCCCGCAAGCCTTGAGCGAGGGACTGCCACGGCAGTTAAAATCGTCGCTTTGCTCTTGAAAGCTCCGCGTTCGCCGGCACATCATTGGCGCCGGGCGCACGCCCTCCAGGTTCGCAAGAACCCTCCACTTTTCTTTGCCTGCCTGGCGCCTTCTGGATGTCTTGTGCAGGCCTGCATGTATGGCCACAAACTTCCTCACCAAACTCTTTGGTAGCCGCAACGACCGATTGCTCAAGACCTACCGCAAAACGGTGGAGCGCATCAACGGTCTGGAGGCGGAGTTTGAAAAACTCAGCGACGACGAGCTTCGTGGCAAGACCGAATCCTTCAAGCAACGCATAGCCCAGGGCGAGAGCCTGGATGCTGTGTTGCCGGAAGCCTTTGCGGTGGTGCGCGAAGGCAGCAAGCGCATCATGAAGATGAGGCACTTTGACGTGCAGCTGGCGGGCGGCCTTGCGCTGCACCACGGCAAAGTGGCCGAGATGCGAACCGGCGAAGGCAAGACCCTGACGGCCACGCTGCCGGTTTACCTGAACGCACTCACCGGCAAAGGTGTGCACGTGGTCACTGTCAACGACTACCTGGCCAGCCGCGACGCGCAGTGGATGGGGCGCCTTTACAACTTCCTCGGTCTCTCGGTCGGCATCAACCTGCCGCAAGCGCCGCGCGACGAGAAGCAGGCGGCCTACCGCTCCGACATCACTTACGGCACCAACAACGAGTACGGTTTTGACTACCTGCGCGACAACATGGTCTACGAAGCCGGGGACCGCGTGCAGCGCGGACTGAACTTCGCCATCGTCGACGAGGTGGACTCGATCCTGATCGACGAGGCCCGTACGCCGCTGATCATCAGCGGCCAGGCCGAAGACCAGACTCAGACCTACATGGCGATCAAGCAGCTGGTGCCGCACCTGGTGCGCCAGGAAGGTGAAGCTGACGTGCGCACCGGCGAGGGCGTGATCAAGCCAGGCGACTTCACGGTGGACGAGAAGGCGCACGCCATTCACATGACCGAACAGGGGCATGAACATGCCGAGCAGTTATTGAGTCAAGCAGGCCTGCTGCCTGAGGGCGCCTCGTTGTACGACCCAGCCAACATCGCGTTGCTGCACAACCTGGTCACTTCGCTCAAGGCGCACCACCTGTACCACCGCGACCAGCACTACGTGAACCAGAACGGCGAGATCGTGATCGTCGACGAGTTCACCGGTCGTTTGATGACGGGTCGGCGCTGGAGCGACGGCTTGCACCAGGCGGTCGAAGCCAAGGAAGGCGTGGCGATCCAGCCCGAGAACCAGACACTGGCGTCCATCACGTTCCAGAACTACTTCCGCCTCTACGGCAAGTTGTCCGGCATGACTGGCACGGCCGACACCGAGGCATACGAATTCCAGGAAATCTACAGCCTGGAAACGGTGGTCATCCCGCCGAACCGCGTGAGCAAACGCGTTGACCAGCTCGATCGCGTCTACAAGACCACGAATGAAAAGTACGTCGCGGCCATCCAGGACATTCGTGAATGCCACGAGCGCGGTCAGCCGGTGCTGGTCGGCACATCGTCGATCGAGAACTCCGAAATCATCGCCGAGCTGCTGGTCAAGGAAGGTCTGCCTCACGAAGTGCTGAACGCCAAGCAGCATGCGCGCGAGGCCGACATCATCATCCAGGCGGGTCGCCCGGGCGGCATCACCATCGCCACCAACATGGCCGGTCGCGGTACGGACATCGTGCTCGGCGGCAACCTGGAGAAGATGGTCGATGCGGTGCAGAACGACGAGACGCTGGACGAGGCCACCAAGGCCGCGCGCATCGAATCGCTGCGCCAGAACTGGCAAGCCGACCACGACAAGGTCAAGGCACTGGGTGGTCTGCGCATCATTGCCACCGAGCGCCATGAGTCGCGGCGCATCGACAACCAGCTGCGTGGTCGCTCAGGTCGTCAAGGCGACCCGGGTTCGTCGCGCTTCTATCTGAGCCTGGACGATTCGCTCATGCGCATCTTCGCTGGCGACCGCGTGCGCGCGATCATGGACCGCCTGAAGATGCCCGAGGGTGAGGCCATCGAAGCCGGCATCGTCACGCGCAGCATCGAAAGCGCGCAGCGCAAGGTCGAGGCCCGCAACTTCGACATCCGCAAACAGCTGCTGGAATACGACGACGTGTCGAATGACCAGCGCAAGGTGATCTACCAGCAGCGCAACGACATCCTAGATGCCGAGTCGCTGCGCGCGCAAATCGACTCGCTGCGCGATGGATGCTTTGCCGACCTGGTGCACCAGTACGTGCCCGAAGGCAGTGTGGAAGAGCAATGGGACCTGCCCACCCTGGAGCGGGTGTTGCGCGAAGAGTGGGCGGTCGATGTGCCGGTGACGACCTGGGTGTCGGATGCCGAGTCGATCGACGCAGAGGAGGTCGCCGAGCGCGTGGTGGCTGCGGCCAAGGCAGCGTTTGAAGCCAAGGTGCAGATCGTGGGCGAAGAGAATTTCACCCAGTTCGAGCGCGTGGTGTTGCTGCAGACCATCGACGGGCAGTGGCGCGAACACCTGTCCGCGCTGGACTACCTGCGCCAGGGCATCCATCTGCGTGGTTATGCACAGAAGCAGCCCAAGCAGGAATACAAACGCGAGGCCTTCGTGCTGTTTGGTCAGTTGCTGGACACGGTGAAGAACGATGTGACGCGCGTGTTGATGAACGTGCGTGTGCAGTCCGCCGAACAGATGGCTCAGGCTGCCGAGCAGATGGAAGAGCGCGCCGAGCAGATCGCCAACGTGACATACACAGCGCCCACCGAAACCGGTGAAGCGGAGACAGTGGGCGCGTCGAGCGCACCACAACGTCCTGCGGGCGATGTGCCGCGCGTGGGCCGCAACGAACCTTGCCCTTGCGGCAGCGGCAAAAAATACAAACAGTGCCACGGCAAGCTGGACTGATGTGTGGGGGCCCTGGGTCCCGCGCGTTCCGCTGACTGGCTCAACCCTGAATTCACGGAGTTCCCATGCCCGTTCAACTCGACACGCCCTCGGCCGCTGATCTGCTCCCCATCGCGGGTGTGCGCATCGGTGTGGCCGAGGCCGGCATCCGCAAGGCCAACCGCAAAGACCTCACGGTGTTTTTGCTGGACGAAGGTTGCGCGGTCGGTGCGGTGTTCACCCAGAACCGTTACGCCGCGGCGCCGGTGCAGGTGTGCCGTGAACACCTGGCAGCGAGGCAAGGTGTGCGTGCGCTGGTGATCAACACGGGCAACGCCAATGCCGGCACGGGCGAATCAGGTCTTGCGAATGCACGCCAGACCTGCACCGCACTGGCCTTGTCGATGGGCGTGCGCCACGAGCAGGTGCTGCCGTTTTCCACGGGCGTGATCATGGAGCCGCTGCCGCTGGATCGACTGCTCGCGGGTTTGCCGGCCGCCCTCATCGATGCGGCGCAACCGCAGAACGACAGCGGCGCGCAGTGGCTGATGGCGGCCCAGGGCATCATGACCACCGACACCCTGCCCAAGGCCTGCAGCCAGCGCATGATGATCAATGGCCATGCCGTGCACGCCACGGGCATTGCCAAAGGCGCCGGCATGATCCGCCCGAACATGGCGACCATGCTGGGCTTCCTGGCCACCGACGCTGTCGTGGCACCCGCGCTCATGAACGATCTGGCCCGGCGCCTGGCCGATGCTTCGTTCAACCGGGTCACGGTGGACGGCGACACCAGCACCAACGACTCTTTTGTGGTGGTGGCCACCGGTCAAGCGGGTCATGCACCCATTACTGACCTGGACAGCCCGGCGGGACTGACCCTGGTGGACGGTTTGACGCAAGTGGCGCGCTTCCTCGCGCACGCCATCGTGCGCGACGGTGAAGGCGCCACCAAGTTCATCACCATCCAGGTCGAAGGAGGACGAACCACCGCCGAATGCCTGCTTGCGGCTTATGCAGTGGCGCATTCGCCCCTGGTCAAGACCGCGTTCTTCGCCAGCGACCCCAACCTCGGCCGCATCCTTGCCGCTGTGGGCTATGCCGGCATCCACGACCTGGACGTGAGCGGTATCGAGTTGCACCTGGGCGATGTGCACGTGGTCACCCAAGGTGGCCGCCATCCTGACTACCGCGAAGAAGACGGCCAGCGTGTGATGAAAGAAGCCGAGATCCTGGTGCGAATTGGTCTTGGCCGAGGGGAAGCCACCGAGACGGTGTGGACCTGCGATTTCAGCCACGACTACGTGACCATCAACGCCGACTACCGCTCCTGAGTCGCCCGCCATGAACGAACACTTCGAACGCCTGCTTGCGCGGGCCGAGCAGTTGATGGTCCGCATCGAATCGGTGCTGCCCCAACCCATGCAGGCACCCGACTGGGCCGCTGCGGTGGCCTGGCGCTACCGCAAGCGCTCCAGCGGCCACGGCGCACTGGAGCCGGTGCGCCATGTGGGCGCCATGCGCCTGAACGATCTGCAGGAGATCGACGGGCAGAAAGAAAAGATCCAGCGCAACACCCGGCAGTTCGTGCAAGGTCTGCCGGCCAACAACGTGCTGCTCACCGGAGCACGCGGCACGGGCAAGTCGTCGCTGATCAGAGCCTGCCTCAACGAATACGCGCCGCAGGGTCTTCGCCTGATCGAGGTCGACAAGGCGGATCTCGTGGATTTGCCGGACATCGTCGATGTGGTGTCCGAACGACCCGAGCGTTTCATCGTGTTCTGCGACGACCTGAGCTTCGAAGACGGTGAACCCGGCTACAAGGCACTCAAGTCCATCCTCGATGGTTCGGTGTCGGCTGCCAGCCCCAATGTGCTCATCTACGCCACGAGCAACCGGCGCCACCTGCTGCCCGAGTACATGAAGGAAAACCTCACCTACACGCACACCGCTGAAGGTGAGGTGCACCCGGGCGAAGTGGTGGAAGAGAAAATCTCACTCTCGGAGCGGTTCGGTCTGTGGGTGAGTTTCTACCCGTTTAGCCAGGACGAGTACCTCACCATCGTGGCGCAGTGGCTTTCTTCGTTCAGCGTTGCCGCCACCGACATTGAAGCTGCGCGACCCCAGGCGCTGGTGTGGGCGCTGGAGCGCGGTTCGCGCAGCGGCCGCGTGGCCTACCAGTTCGCCCGCGACTACGCGGGCACGCACGCCTCAAAGGCATGAACTCCCCGGTACTCGTCGTGGATGCCGACCCAGGCGTCGAACGACCGGTGGATCGGCCCGTGGTCGACGTGGCCGTGGGCTTGCTGATTGCGCCCGATGGCCGCTTTCTGCTCACCTCGCGCCCGGTGGGCAAGGTGTATGCGGGCTACTGGGAGTTTCCTGGTGGGAAGTTGGAAGCCGGCGAGTCGGTGGAGCAAGCCTTGCGCCGTGAACTCCAGGAAGAGATCGGCGTGACCATTGGCGCAGCCCACACGTGGCGCGACAGCCTGGTCGACTACCCTCACGCGCTGGTTCGCCTGCACTTCTGCAAGGTGTTCGACTGGACGGGTGAACTGCAGATGCGCGAGGGTCAGCAGTTCAGTTGGGAAACCTTGCCCGCGCGTTGTGAGCCCATCCTCCCGGGCACCGTGCCGGTGCTGGAATGGCTTGCCTTGGAGCGCACTCAGACCACAGACTGAACCGAGGCCCGCTTGGTCAGGAGGTGCCGAATTCCGGATCGTTCTGGCTATCCTGCTCGGGCAGCTTGAAAGTCTCGGAGGCCCAGGCGCCGAAGTCCATGTTCTTGCAGCGCTCGCAGCAGAATGGTCGGAAGGCGTTGCTGGGAGCGTAGATGCTCGGGCCGCCACAACCGGGGCAGCGCACGATTTTCTGTGGGCTGGTGCTGGCGTTCGCCGACATGTGCAATCCGGCTGAGCCGTTCAGGCGCAGAGCGTGAGCTCGAACGCGGTGTCGTCTTGTGCCGAGTGCAGCCGGTCGTCATCACCCTGGCGCATCATGCGCACCGACAGCATGAGGCGGTTGCCGCTGATTTCCGGAATCAGTCCAGAGCTCGGGTCCATGCGAAGGCGCAGTAACTGGAAAGTACGGCCCTGCGGCAGGGTCTGCTGGAACTGCCCCGCCGGCGCCACCACCTTCTGTGGCGAGCCGGAATCCCGCAGCATCTTGAGCAGCAGCACGATGGACTCGGCCAGTGGCGCCAGCGGCACCGACCAGCGCTGCAAATCAGCCTGGCGCTCTGCAGCGCTGTGGTGTTGCCACTTGTAGTAGGCCGGCAAGTCAAATTCGCAGGTGCCCGCTGGGATGCCGATGCGGCTGCGGATGCTCATCAACCAATCGTTTTCGGTCAGTGACTGACCCGTCTTGCCCACCAGGCCGCTGAGCTGCGAAAAGCAGTCTTCCAGCTGAGCGATGGCTTCGTTGAGAGCCTGCTCGGAGATCATCGGGTTGCCGCGGTATGAAATGAGTTGCTGCTTGTGCCGCTCGATGTCTTTGAGCACATCCGACTTCATGTCCGCCCGGGAGGCCACTTCGATGATTTCGAAGATGGTCTGAATCGCGAAATGGTGGTCCAGCGGGTGTTGTCGCGGAACCAGTTCGACCATGCGCCGGAACAGTTGTTCAAGTCGCAGGTAGGTGCGAATGCGTTCGTTGAAAGGGTATTCGTACAGGATCACAGCAGCGTGGTTTCACAGGGCGGGGCAGCGGATGGGCGTTCATCATAGCCCGAAGCGTTTCGCCAGCGCCTTGGCCAGATGTTGCAGGTTGTCCAGGCTCTCACCATCGTTGAACACCACGCAGTCCGCAGCGACCAGGCGTTTCTCGCGCGAGCACTGGTTGAGCATGGCGGCCTCGATGGTGGCCAGATCCCATCCGCTGCGCCGGGCGACACGACGAACTTGGGTGGCCGGCAGGCAGTCGACCACCAGCACCCGATCCAGCTGCCCCCGCCAGTGCGGCGACTCCACCAGCAGTGGCACGTCGAAGATGAGAACGCTGGATGTGGACTGCAAGGCCAATCGTCGGATTTCCTGCCCCACCAGCGGGTGAACGATGCTCTCCAGCACCTTGCGTTGGTCGGGCTGCGAGAACACCAGGGCACGCATCCGTGCGCGGTCGAGAGCTCCGTCGGAATCGATGAATGCCGGGCCGAAGGTGCCCGCGATGTCTGCGATGGCTGCACCGCCGCTGGCCGTGGTGGCGCGCGATACCTCGTCCGCATCGATGACATCAGCGCCGAGCGATTGGAGCATTCTCGCCAGCGTGCTTTTGCCGCTGCCGATGCCGCCGGTGAGCCCCAGCCTGAGCACCTGACGCGCGGTCGTTGCAGTGCTCACAAGCCGATCACGGCCAGAATGGCAGAAGGCCCGAAGATCATGGCGGTGAGGCCAGCGAGTGCAAGGAAGGGGCCGAAGGGCACGTACCCGCCCTCGCGCAGTTCACCTCTGAACTTGATGGCGATGCCGATCACCGCACCAATGACCGAGGCCATGAGGATGATGGGAATGAGGGCCTGCCAGCCAAACCATGCGCCCAGGGCCGCGTAGAGCTTGAAGTCGCCGTAGCCCATACCTTCCTTGCCAGTGGTGAGTTTGAACGCCCAGTACACCAGCCACAGCGAAAGGTAGCCACCCACAGAACCCCACAGCGCGTCGGGCAGTGTGGTGTCGGTCAACTTCAGGCCTGCAGCGCAAAGGCCGGCCCACAGCAAGGGCAGCGTGAGGTCGTCGGGCAACAGGGTGGTGTCCCAATCGATGCAGGCCAAGGCCAGCACAGCAGCGGAAAACCCGCACCAAGCCAGCGCTTCCCAACTGCCGCCCCAGTTCCAGCCGCACCAGGCAAACAGGGCAGCGCAGGTCAGCTCCACCGCTGGATAGCGCAAACTGATGGATGCTGAGCACTGGCTGCACTTGCCGCGCAATGCCAGGTAGCTGAAGACGGGGATGTTTTCGAACCATCGGATCTGGTGGCCACAGTGGGGGCAGCGCGAGCGTGGCACCATGAGGTTGAACGGCTCGGCTGTGGCTGTCCCTGTGTCGGCCACCGACGCGTTGTCGGTGTGAAGCTCCGCGCACTCGGCCGCCCAGTGCAACTCCATCATCTTGGGCAGGCGGTGAATCACCACATTGAGGAAACTGCCCACCAGCAAGCCCAGGAGGCCCAGCAGCGCCGCTTCCGGCGCACCTGCACCCAGCATCAAACCACCTGACCCAATTTGAAGATGGGAAGGTACATCGACACAACGATGCCACCGATGACCGTGCCCAGCACCACGATGATGATCGGCTCCATGAGACTGGAGATGCCGGCCACCATGTCGTCCACTTCCGCTTCGTAGAAGTCGGCGGCTTTGCCCAGCATGTGGTCGATCGAGCCCGACTCTTCACCGATGGCGCACATCTGAAGCACCATGGACGGGAAGATATTGGCGTTGGTCATCGCATTGGTCAGGCTGGTCCCGGTGGACACTTCCTGCTGGATGCGCTCTGTGGCGATCGCATAGACCGAGTTGCCCGAAGCTCCTCCCACCGAATCAAGCGCCTCCACCAAAGGAACGCCTGCCGCAAACATCGTGGACAGTGTTCGCGTCCACCGCGCAATGACCGATTTTTCGATCAGGATCCCGAAGATCGGCAGCTTCAGCAGGATGCGATCCATGAAGCGTTGCACCTTTTCATTGCGGCGCCACGCTTGCATGAAAAAATAGAACCCGCCACCCAAACCGCCAAAGATCAACCACCAGTACTCAGTGAAGAACTCGCTCATCGCAATCACGAACAAGGTGGGGGCAGGGAGATCCGCACCGAACGAGCTGAACACCTCCTTGAAAGACGGGATCACGAAAATCATGATCACAGCCACCACGACGAAGGCCACGATCACCACCGCAATGGGGTACATGAGCGCCGACTTGATCTTCGACTTGAGTGCTTCGGTTTTCTCCATGTAAACCGCGAGACGGTCCAGAAGCTCCTCCAGAATACCCGCGGATTCGCCTGCCTCGACGAGGTTGCAGTAGAGACTGTCGAAGTAAAGCGGGTTCTTTCTAAAAGCTGCGCTGAGGGAGGTACCTGTTTCCACGTCGGAGCGGATGTCGTTGAGCAGTTTGGTGACGCTTGGGTTCGGGTTGCCGCGTCCAACGATGTCGAAGGCCTGCAGCAGTGGTACGCCAGCCTTCATCATGGTGGCCAACTGGCGGGTGAAAATGGCGATGTCCTTGGGCTTGATGCGCTTGCCCGAACTCATCCGCCGCTTTTTCACCTTGCTGGGAATGATGCCTTGGCGGCGCAAGGCGGCCAGGACCTGGTTCTCTCCCACAGCACGCGTTTCGCCTCGCACGGTCTTGCCGTTGCGGTCCTTTCCTTCCCACTCGAAAACGACGTCTTTGATGCTCTTGGTTGCAGCGGTTGCCATGGTGTCCTCTCAGGCGTGTGTCTGGCCCAGCGTCATTCGTTGGTGACGCTGAGCACCTCTTCCAGTGAAGTCATGCCCAGCTTGACCTTGAGCAGGCCGGACTCGCGCAGCGTGCGAACCCCTTCCTTGCTGGCTTGCTGGGCAATGTCCAGCGCGCTGCCACCGCGCAGGATGATGCGTTGAATCTCTTCTGTGATGGGCATCACCTGGTAAATTCCGACCCGACCTTTGTAGCCGTTGTTGCAGGCTGAGCAGCCGACCGGGCGGTAAGGTGTCCATGTGCCATCCAGGTCGTCTGCCTTGAAGCCGGCATCGACCAGAGCCTTGCGCGGCACGTCCAAAGGAGCCTTGCAGACAACACACAGTTTTCGGGCCAGTCGCTGGGCCGTGATCAGGATCACGCTGGAAGCAATGTTGAACGTGGGGATGCCCATGTTCATCATGCGTGTCAGGGTGGTTGGCGCATCGTTGGTGTGCAGCGTGGAAAGCACCATGTGCCCGGTCTGTGCGGCCTTGATGGAAATATCGGCTGTTTCCAGATCCCGAATCTCGCCCACCATGATCACGTCCGGATCCTGCCTCAGGAATGCCTTCAACGCCGCAGCAAAGGTCAAGCCGGCCTTTTCGTTCACGTTGACCTGGTTCACTCCAGGCAGGTTGATCTCGGAGGGATCCTCAGCTGTAGAGATATTGATGCCTGGCTTGTTCAGGATGTTCAAGCACGTGTAGAGCGAAACGGTCTTGCCGGAACCGGTTGGCCCGGTCACCAGTACCATGCCGTAAGGTCGAACGATGGCCGCCATCAGGCGCTCTTTTTCCTCTGGCTCGTAGCCCAGCGCATCAATGCCCACCTTGGCACTGCTGGGATCTAGAATACGGATCACGATCTTTTCGCCGAAGAGGGTGGGCAGCGTGCTGACCCGGAAGTCGATCACACGATCCGGGCCGATCTTCAGCTTCATCCGGCCGTCTTGCGGGACCCTCTTTTCCGAGATGTCCATGCGGGAGATCACCTTGATGCGTGAGGCCAGCTTGTCCTTGATGGCAATGGGCGGAGATGCAATCTCGCGGAGTTCCCCATCCACCCGAAAGCGCACACGGTAGTTGTGCTCATACGGTTCAAAGTGAAGGTCCGATGCCCGCATGTTGAATGCGTCGATCAACATCTTGTGCAGGAACTTGACCACCGGCGCGTCGTCAACCTCGGATGCCTTGTCATTTGCGTCCGTGACCACCGACTCGGTGGCCATCTCATCGAATTCAAACTCGCCGCCGATGATGTTGTCCATCGTCTCGGCGACGCTGGTGGTCTGGGCATCGACCAGCTTGCTGAGCTTGTCATATTCGGCGATCACCCAGTCCACGCCCATCTGGGTAGCGAACTTGATCTTCTCTGCCGCTTGCTGATCCGCGGGATCGGCGGTGGCAACCATCAAGCGGTTGTTGCGCTTGCTCAAGACGACGATTCGGTAGTCCGCGCAAATCTTCGCATCCAGCAACCCACTGGGCAGGCGTTGCACGTCGATGGCATCCAGATCAAGCAGGGGCGCAGAGAACGCCACCGACATGGTGTGGGCAAGATCCGCAGCGGAGACTGCCCCAGAGCCTGTCAGTTCTGCAATGAAACTTGAGCGACCGCTCTGCGCCTTGCGGTACAGGTCTTCAGCTGCTTTTTGTCCGAGCTTGCCGGCCGACACCAAGGCGCGGCCCAGGCCGGGCAGAGCCATGGACGGAGATTCCTGGGTGACAGATTCGACAGACGCCATAGCCATGTAATCTATCGTAAATCAACGACTTGGCCGTCAATATTCAGGCAAGTTGTGCTCAATATGCGGATTCGCGCCCAATGGCGTTGTATCGACGTTGCGACGCAGTCGCCGGTCGTTTGAAATGCCCCGTTCATCGGCGTTGCATCGGACTTCATTTGAATGCCGGGATGGTCGGGGTGAGAGGATTCGAACCTCCGGCCTCTACGTCCCGAACGTAGCGCTCTACCTGGCTAAGCTACACCCCGATGGGCCCGCAGGACTCAAGCAAAGTGGCCCCGCAGACCTTGAATGTCAGGCGCGTCGGCCCAACAAATCTGAGGCCAATTGTAGCAATGCAGCGCTGTAGACGTTGTCTGGAAGTCGCCTTGCGGCATCTATGGCTCGCTGTGCTTCAGCATCCGCACTGGCCCGCGCCTGCTTCAATGCGCCAGTGTCGAGAATGATCGAGCGGATGTCTTCGAGATGGGCCACATCGCCTTGTTCGATGGCTCGTCTGAGCAGCTGTTTTTGTGACTCAGATCCGGTGCGTAAAGCACAGATGATGGGCAGCGTGACCTTGCCTTCGCGGAGGTCATCGCCAAGATTCTTGCCCAGCTCGTCGGTGCTGCCTTCATAGTCCAGCACATCATCGATAACCTGGAAGGCGGTTCCCAGCGCTTGCCCGTAGCTGGCGCATAGAGTTTCGGTTGGTGCGTCAGCACCCGCAAGAATTGCGGCGAGGCGCGCGCTGGCTTCAAACAACTTGGCGGTTTTGGATCGGATCACGCGCAAGTAAGCAGCCTCGTCAATAGAAGCATCGTGCATGTTCATGAGCTGCAACACTTCACCCTCGGCGATCACATTGGTCGCATCTGACAACACCTGCATCACACGCATGTCGTTGACGTCCACCATCATCTGGAAAGCTCTCGAGTACAGAAAGTCTCCAACCAGCACGCTGGCTGCGTTGCCGAAGCGCTCGTTCGCTGTTTCACGGCCGCGGCGCAAGGTGGACTCGTCAACCACATCGTCATGCAACAGGGTGGCGGTGTGGATGAACTCCACCACCGCAGCCAGCGTGTGTCGATGTGGGCTCAGGCTGCCAATGGCGCCGCTCAACATCAACAGCAGGGCTGGCCGCAAGCGCTTGCCTCCCGCCGAAATGATGTACTGAGCGACATCCCGGACCAACGGTACTTCTGTGGTCAGCCGATCATGGATCACCTGGTCGACACGCGCCATGTCCGGTTGGATCAATTCGAGCGGGTGACCGGGTTTGGGTGTTGGGATCGTCAAGATGCAGGCCGGAAGGAGTAAGTAGGGGAATGCCGGGCCATGTTGATTATAGAAACCAGCCCACTGTGTTGTACGGAGTGCCTGCCACCAAGCCCTTCTGGCAGGTGGTCAAGAGCGGCGCTTGTTGTCCGGGACGGTACATGCTAAACTCGCGGGCTCGGCGGAATTGGATTCGCTGGGTTTCCATTCGTGGAATTTTTATAAGAGGTTCATATGTACGCGGTCATAAAAACCGGTGGCAAACAGTATCGTGTTGCTGCTGGCGAAAAAATTAAAGTAGAACAGA
>JBBQKZ010000045.1:0-25918 GCA_038327405.1 Burkholderiales bacterium
TGCGCGACGCTGTGGGCGGGATCACCGGGGTAGCAGATGACGCGCACGCCATCCTCGTCAAACGGTTCGGGCTCGATCAAGGCGGGCGGGCGGCTGCATGCGGCGGAAATCACGTCGGCAGCGGTGGGCAGGTGGCTGAGCTGGCACAGGCTCATGATCTGCGGCGGCGCCAGATCGATCTCTCCCGCCCAGTAGCGCTCCAGCGCCCGGCGCGGCGCCATCCACACCGCTTCGGTGGCCTCGAAGGCGCAGTGCTCGGCCAACTGGCCGTGGGGCGCTGCCGCCACGAAGAAGCGCGTGTCAAACCGCTTGTTGGTCACCGAAGGCACGCGCGGTGTGATCCAGCGCGACCAGGGCAACACGCTCGCCGTGGGCACCGGGCAACCGAGTTGCTGCAAGGCGGCAGCGAAGCCGGTGCCGGCGGCGGTGAGCTCGCGAACCCGCTGCGACAGATCCACACGATGCACCAGCCCCAACAGGAGGCCGCACTCTTCAAATGTCTCGCGCAGGGCGGCCACGTGCAGGGCCAGCGCGGTCTCTGCGTCCAGCCCCGGCTCGTTCAAACCCAGGGCGCAATCGACGGCCGATCGGTCCAGGGCCACGGGGTCCACGGCGCGATCGGCGGCATCGAGCTTGCCGCCGGGAAACACGTGCACGCCGCCGAGCACGGCCGAGTTGCCGTGCCGTCTCACCAGCAGCACTTCCAGCCCCGCGGGCCCGTCGCGCACCACGATCACGGTGGCCGAAGGCACGGGGGGTGTCAGAACGGTGTCGGAGTTGATCGAAAGAGCCATGCGCGGATTGTCAGCGAGGGCCCACCCCTGCGCTGTCGCGGCGGGTGCCGCCGCGCGGGAACAAGGACATCCGGCAGCGCATGCGGGTATCCCCTCTGCAAGAAAGTGTTCTTTTTGTGGCCGGGCTGAATCCAATCGCCAACTTGCCCCGTATTCAGTGTGTCCCGCTCGAAACGCCAGGCTCTCTGGCTCCTTCCAACCTCTTCAAGGATTCACCATGAAAAACGCACGCATTTCCATCATCGCCCTGGCCCTGACCGCCATCTCCGCCGGTTCCGTGTTCGCCGCCGACATGGCGCCCAAGACCCGCGAACAGGTCCGCGCCGAACTCATGCAGGCCCAACGCGACGGCACCCTGATCGCCGACGGCCAGACCGGCGCCACCTTCCGCAATCTGTTCCCCGGCAGCTTCATGAAGCCCATGGCAGCCAGCAGCGCCTCGCGTGACCAGGTGCGCGCCGAGCTGATGGAAGCCCAGCGCAACGGCACCCTGATCGCCGACGGCCAGACCGGCGCCACCTTCCGCGACCTGTACCCCAGCCGCTACCCCATGAACAACATGCAGGCCATGGGCACCAACGGCACGACCGTGGGCATGGGCCAGAGCAACAGCACGACGAAGTCGAACTGATCGACCACGTCTTCTGAAACCCCCGGGGCTGCTTGTCGGCCCCGGGGGATTTGCCTTGTGCAGCTGACCGGTCAGAACACCGCGTGATCGCCCCGCTCGGGCGCAGCAGCACCACTGACCACGTCGGCGTAAAAATCGAACAACGTCTGGCTGCCGGTGGACGGTGTGGCCGCCGCGTCGTAGCGTTGGGTAACGGGGTCGAGCACCAGCATGGATTCGGTGGCGTAGTAACGCCCGATGCGCGCGAGCTCGGCCTTGTCCGCCAGCGCGGGCACCAGGCGCCCCGCGGTGCCCAACACGGCAATGATGGTGTCGAGCAGCTTCACCGGCACGCTCTTGAATCTGGGTGGCTGCCCCAGCAATGCAAACAGGCGCTCGCCCTGCTGTCGCGGCGTGATGGCCTCACCCGGCCCGCCGATGGGCAGCACACGGTTGTGGCGGCTGGCGTCGGTGAGGCAGTCGGCCATGAAGGCACCAAGGTCGTCGTCGCTGATGGGCTTGCAGGCGGTCATCAAACCATCGCCAAACACCAGAAAAGGCTTGCCCTTGCGCACCCGCTCGATCTGCCCCGAGAGCGATTTGAAGAACGCGGTGGGACGCACGATGGAATACGTCAGGCCCGACTCCACCAGCACCTTTTCGAAAGCCAGCTTGGCCTGCTGAAACGCGAGCAAGGGTTTCTGCACGCAAATGGCCGAGAGCAGCACCACCTGCGACACACCCGCCGCTCGCGCCGCGTCCAGCGCGTGCACGTGGGCCAGGTGATCGATGGCCCAGGCGTCTTTGGGAGCACCAGTGCGCGAGGCCAGACACGACACCAGCGCGTCGAAATGCTCGCCCTTGAAGCCATCACGCTCAAGGGACTTCGGGTCCTGCACATCACCCGTGCGCACGGTGGTGCCGGGCAGCAGGCGGGCCGTGTCGTCGGCCTGAAGCTTTCCAGCCACGCCTGCGCGAGGTCGCACGAAACACACCACCTCGTGCCCGCGCGCCACGAGGGCACGTGCGGTGGCCAGGCCAATGGTGCCGGTGGCACCCAGCATGAAAACCCGCATGGACCTGGCGCTCACGCTTTCCAGTCCATCATCATCTTCAAGCACTGGGGATCGCCAAACGCGATCTCGTAGGCCTCCTGGGCGCGGGCCGGGTTCAGGGTGTGGGTGATCAAGCCGTCCAGCGAAAGCGCACCGCTCTCCACCAGCGCGGTCACGGCCAGCAGGTCGTGCTTTTTCCACTGCGCTGCCACACGGATGTGTGCCTCGCGCATGAAGGCCGGCGCAAAAGCGAAGCTGAGGTCGTGTTTGTAGAAACCCACCAGCACCACCTCGCCACCGGGTACCAGGCGCGAAATGAGTCCGTTGAGAAGGCTGCCGTCGCCACTCACGTCGTAGATGGCGGTGTAGTTCTTGCGGGCATCGTCATCCGGGTGGATGACGTCATAACCCACCGCACCTTCCCGGCGCTGCGGCTGCGTTTCCCACACCGTTGGCGCAGGCATGCCCAGCGCCAGGGTGATGCGCGCGAGCAGGCGGCCCATGACGCCATGGCCCACGATCAGGTCTGGCGCCACCATGGGTTCGCGCTTTCCGCCCAGCGACACCGTGTGATAGCAGGTGGCGGCCAGCGCCAGCAGCACCGCCCTGGGGCCCAGCTCGGGCGCCACGCGCACCACACGCTCATGCGGCACGATCAGGCGCGAGCCTGCGCCACCGAAAATGTTGCGCACGCCCTGAAAGCTGTACGAGCCGGGAATGAAGACCTGATCGCCCACGCGGATCTCGGGCGAATCCCCCACCCGCACCACGGTGCCCACCGTCTCGTATCCCGGCACCAGCGGGTAACCCAGCCCTGGAAACGGCGGCATGGTGCCGTCCCACAGCAGGCGCTCGGTGCCGGTGCTGATGCCGCTGAAACCGACCTCAACCTCCAGGTCACCCGCTTCAAACCCCTTGAGTTCCAAGGTCTTGACCGAGAGGCTTTGGGGGGCTTCAAAAACGATGGCTTGAGCGTGTGTCATGGCGCAATGGAAGTGGTGAAGACCCCATCTTAGTCAGCATGCGTACGACGCCACAATGCGGGGATGCACCAACCCTCAACACCCACTGCGGCTCCCACCGTCATCGTCACAGGCGCATCGTCGGGCGTCGGTCTTCACGCCACCAAATCGCTGACCGAGCGCGGCTGGTTTGTCGTCATGGCCTGCCGCGACATCGCCAAGGCCACTCGTGTGGCACAAGAGCTGGGTATCCCGCAGACACACCACACCGTGCTGGAGATCGACCTGGGTTCGCAGGCCAGCGTGCGCCGCTTCGTGGACAACTTCCGCGCCCTGAGCCGCCCCTTGAATGTGCTGCTGAACAACGCCGCGGTGTATCTGCCGCGCCTCAAAGAACCGCAGCGCTCGCCCGAAGGCTTCGAGATCAGCGTGGCCACCAACCACCTCGGTCATTTCCTGCTGAGCCGACTTCTGCTGGAAGACCTGCAGAGAGCCGGTGGCGCGAAGCCGGGCCAGCCCGCGAGGTTGATCACGCTGGGCACCGTGACCGCCAACTCCGAAGAGTTCGGTGGCAAGGTGCCGATTCCTGCGCCCGCCGATCTGGGCAACCTGCAGGGGCTGGAGGCCGGCTTCAAAGCGCCGGTGGCCATGATCGACGGCAAGCCCTTCAAACCCGGCAAGGCCTACAAGGACAGCAAGCTGTGCAACATGATCATGAGCCGGGAGCTGCACCGCCGCTACAACGCTGATACCGGCATCGTCTTCAACACACTCTACCCGGGCTGCGTGGCCGACACGGCCCTGTTCCGCGACACGCCACCGGCTTTCCGGACCATCTTTCCCTGGTTCCAGAAAAACATCACCAAAGGCTATGTGACACAAGCCCTGGCGGGCGATCGCGTGGCGCAGGTCGTCACCGACGAAGCGTTCGCGCAGTCGGGTGTGCACTGGAGCTGGGGCAACCGCCAGCAGGCCGGACGGCAGGCCTTCGCCCAGCCGCTGTCGGCCAAAGCCAGCGATGTGGCCCGTGCCAGCAGGCTCTGGAGCTTGAGCGAGGAGCTGGTGGGGTTGGTTTGATGGCCTGAAACAGCAGGCTTCGCTCTTCCCAGGATCGCTCAAGAAGTTCCAGCAGGTGTCGATACCCAATTATCAACCCTACAGCCTGGACCCATGGACGCCCTCAACACCCCCACCCCTGCGGCCCTTTCATCCAGTCCGGCCGCCCGTGGTCGAGAGCCTGCGTTGGCCAACGCTGGCGAATTCCTGAGCTTTCGCCTGGGTGCCGAGGAGTACGGCATCGACATTCTGAGCGTGCAGGAAATCCGCTCCTACGAAGAACCCACCCGAATCGCCAACGCGCCTGAGTGCATCAAGGGTGTGGTCAACCTGCGCGGCGTGATCGTGCCGGTGGTGGACATGCGCATCAAGCTGGGATGTTCCAAGGTCGAATACAACGCCTTGACCGTGGTGATCGTGCTCAGCGTGCATGGGCGCGTGGTGGGTTTGGTGGTGGACTCGGTGAGTGACGTGATCCGGCTGACCAAGGAGCACATCAAGGCCGCGCCACAGATCAACACCACCCTGGACGCCGGCTTCATCACCGGTATCGCCAGCGTCGGCGAGCGCATGCTCATCTTGGCCGACATCGAGGCGCTCATTGGCAGCAGCGAGATGGGTCTGGTCACCCACACCGCTTCCGTTCAATAAGGCTGGGTACAGCCTTGGTGGGCAGGTGCCCGCACCCCGAGGCGCAACTCATCGTCGCAGAATAGCGCGATGACCCTGTCCCCTGCAGCCAACTACTGGTTGATGAAATCCGAGCCCGACGAGTGCTCGATCGACGACGCGCTCGCCGCCCTCGACGCCACCGTGCCCTGGACCGGCGTGCGCAACTACCAGGCACGCAACTTCATGCGCGACGGCATGCGCATCGGCGACGGGGTGCTGTTCTACCACTCGAGTTGCCCGCAGCCCGGCATTGCCGGCATCGCACAAGTCGCGTCCACCACCCGTCCCGACCCCACGCAGTTCGACCCGCAGTCGCCCTACTTCGACGCCAAGTCCAAACCCGAAGCGCCGCGCTGGTTGCTGCTCGATGTGAAGGCGCTGCGCAAGACGCGGCTGCTCGGCCTGCCCGAGTTGCGCACCACCCCGGCGCTGGAAGACATGACGCTGCTGCAACGTGGGAGCCGGTTGTCGATCACACCGGTGATTGAGGCGCATTGGCAGCTGATCACCGGGAACCTGCTGAGGGCCTGACGCCACCGATGTTCCATTTATTCGTCGAATGTTTGCCATCGACGAATAAATGGAACATACTGCGTGGCCATGTCACCCCAACACGAGACCCACTCCCAGCGCATCCTGGATCTTCTCGCGCGCAAGGGTTTGCTGCGCTCCAGCGACCTGGATTCGACCGGTGCGTCTCGCGCGGTGCTCGCGCGCATGACGGCCGCCGGACTGTTGGAAAAAGTTGATCGAGGTCTCTACCGGCTGACCGACCAGGATCTCTCTGAAAACGAGAGCCTGATCACTGTGGCCTCCAAGGTGCCGCAGGCTGTGTTCTGTCTGCTCACTGCGCTGCAGTTTCATGGTCTCACCACCCAGCTTCCCCACCAGATCTGGATCGCCATGCCGCGTGGCAGCCATGTGCCGAAGATCGACTACCCACCCCTCAAGATGGTCCAGGTCACCGGTGACGCTTACACGGCAGGCATCGAAATCTTCAAGTCCGATGGTGTTCCGCTGCAGGTATATGGCGTGGCCAAGACGGTGGTTGACTGCTTCAAACACCGCAACAAAATCGGTATTGACGTGGCACTGGAAGCGCTGCGCGACGCACGTGCGCAGAAGAAAGCATCGGCCGACGACCTCTGGCGATACGCAAAAATCTGCCGCGTCGCCAACGTGATGCGCCCCTACCTGGAGGCCATTGAATGAGCAAGGACCGCGCGGCATCGGTCCGGGCGCGCCTGCTCAACATTGCGAAGGCACAAGGTGTGGATTTCAACCAGGTGTTGGTCCGCTTTGCGCTGGAACGCATGCTCTACCGCCTGAGCCAGTCAGCACACGCCGATGGCTTCCTGCTCAAAGGAGCGCTGCTGTTCACGCTCTGGTACGACATACCCCACCGCGCCACGCGCGATGCTGACTTGCTGGGTTTCGGACCCAGCGATCTGGCTTCCGTGGTTCAAACATTCCGCGACATCGTCTGCCTTGAAGTGGACGATGGCATCCACTTCGATCCCGCGTCGATCACGGCAGAAGAGATTCGTAAAGAGGCAGGTTATGCAGGAGCCAGGGTCTTGATCACGGCCGACGTGGCGAAAGCACGGTGCAAGACGCAGATCGACATCGGCTTCGGCGACGCCGTCACCCCCGGGCCGGTGGTTGCGGTTTACCCCGTGCTGCTGAATGACCTGCCCGCACCGCGTTTGCGCACCTACCCTGTCTACACCGTGATTGCTGAAAAGCTGCACGCCATCGCATTGCTCGGTATGACCAACAGCCGATTGAAAGACTATCTGGACCTGTCGGTCCTGCTGGAACGCGAAACCCTGAATACAAAGATGCTTGCCCGTGCGATCGCAGCCACATTCGCCCGACGAGGCATGGCTGTCCACGCATCATTGCCCGTGGGGCTGACGGACGAATTTGCAAACGATTCGTCACGCCAAGCGCTTTGGCAAGCGTTCCTCAAGAAGAATCAATTGGGTCCTCAACCGCTGCTTGACACCGTGGTGGCGCTGCGCATGGTCTTGCAGTCGAGCTTGCTGGAAGCCAGCTCCCTGCCCAACCCTCAATGAAAATCCCGGCTCACCGTGGACAGCCCGTGCAGCAGCGGCGTGAGGTCTTCCAGGTGGCCGGCAATCAGGTTTTTGGCTTCGCCTTCGCGCTGCCACACACCAAACACCGCGAGCAGGCGTGACTGCGTGAGCACCGTGCGCTGGCGTTCGCGCAGGTGTTTCCACACGATGACCTGCACCACGCCGGTTTCGTCTTCCAGGCTCACGAACACCACGCCCGAGGCGGTCTCGGGTTGCTGGCGGAGGGTGACGATGCCGCAGTGGCGCACGAGTCGGCCGTTGGGTGCCTGGTTCAGTTCTTCGGCGCTCATGAGCCGGCGTTTCGCGAGCTGTGGCCGCAGCAGCGCCAGCGGGTGGCGGCGCAGGGTGAGGCCCAGGCTGTCGTAGTCCCACACCACCGCCTCGCCCTCGGGAGCCTCGGGCAGGGCCAGCGGGGCTTCGTCGATCGGAGCGTCCTTCATCAGCTCGGGCGCGGTTCTCAGCGCGGCAGCGTCCCACACCTGCTGGCGGCGGTGGCCGCTCAGGCCCATGAGGGTGTCGGCTGCGGCCAGCAGTTTCATCTGGGGTTGATCGAGGTTCGCTCGTCGGGCGAGGTCCTGGGTGGTGGTGAAGGCGCGCTGGGCGCGGGCATTGGCGATGCGTTGGGCGGATTCGGCTTTGAGGCCTGAGACCAGGCGCAGGCCGAGGCGGACGGCAGGCGGGGCTTCGACAGGCTCAGCCCGAACGGAGGTGGGCTCAGCCCTCACCCCTGCCCTCTCCCAGGGGGAGAGGGGGTCAAGCCCCTCACCCGTTGCATCGCACGCTTCCAGCGTGCAGTCCCAGTCGCTGTGCACCACGTCCACCGGCCGCACCTCCACGCCATGTCGCTTGGCGTCCTGGACCAGCTGGCTTGGTGTGTAGAAACCCAGCGGCTGGCTGTTGAGCATGGCCACCAGGAACTCGGCTGGATGGTGGTGCTTGATCCAGCAGCTCACATAGACCAGCAACGCAAAGCTCGCGGCGTGGCTCTCGGGAAAGCCGTAGCTGGAGAAGCCCTTGATCTGTTCAAACACGCTTTGCGCAAACCCGGGCTCGTAGCCGCGCGCGGTCATGCCGTCGACCAGGCGCCGCTCGTATTGCTGCAAGTTGCCGCCGCGTTTCCACGCGGCCATGGCGCGGCGCAGAGAGTCGGCCTCGCCAGGCGTGAAGCCGGCGGCCAACACCGCAATCTGCATGCACTGCTCTTGAAAGATGGGAATGCCCAGCGTGCGGCCCAGCGCTTGGCGCAGGTCTTGTCCGTCGCGCGGGCCGGGGTAGCTCACCGGCACCTTGCCTTGCCGGCGGTCCAGGTAGGGATGCACTGCGCCGCCTTGAATGGGGCCGGGGCGCACCAGCGCGACCTCGATCACCAGGTCGTAGTAGCAGCGTGGTTTCAGGCGCGGCAACATGCTCATCTGCGCGCGGCTCTCGATCTGGAACACGCCCACAGTGTCGGCGGCGCAGATCATGTCGTAGGTGGGCTCATCCCCTTCGGGGATGTCCTGCAGGGTGACTGTACGGCCCAATTTTTCGCTGATGAGCGCCAGGGATTTGCGGATGGCGGTGAGCATGCCCAGGGCCAGTACGTCCACCTTGAGCAGACCGAGCGCATCCAGATCGTCCTTGTCCCACTCGATCACGGTGCGGTCCTGCATGCTGGCGTTCTCGATGGGCACCAGGCGCGAGAGCGGCAACTGAGTGAGCACGAAGCCGCCGGTGTGCTGGGAGAGGTGGCGCGGAAAACCCATGAGCTGCGTGGTGATCTGCAGCAGCTGGCGCACCGCGAGATCGTCGGGGTCGAGCCCGGCTTCCAGCAAGCGCTCGGGCTCCACGGCGCTGCCGTCCCACCAGCGCGTGCTTTTGCTCAACACATCCAGCGCACCATCGGCAAAGCCCAGGGCCTTGCCCACGTCGCGCAGGGCGCTGCGCGGGCGGTAGCTGATGACGGTGGCGGTGAGCGCGGCGCGTTCGCGTCCGTACTTGGTGTAGAGGTACTGAATGACTTCCTCGCGCCGCTCGTGTTCAAAGTCCACGTCGATGTCGGGCGGCTCGTTGCGCTCGCGCGAGATGAAACGTTCGAACAGCAAACTGGTGCGCTCGGGGTCTACTGCGGTGATGCCCAGGCAGTAACACACCACGCTGTTGGCCGCCGAGCCCCGACCCTGGCACAGGATGTTCTGCGAGCGCGCGAAGGTCACGATGTCGTTGACTGTCAGAAAGTAGTGCTCGTACTGCATGTCGGCGATCAGTTCAAGCTCGTGCTCGATCTGCTTCGCAAAACGCGCCGGAGTGCCCTGCGGCCAGCGCCAGGCCGCCCCCTCCAGCGTCAGCTGCCGCAGCCAGGACGACGGTGTCTGACCCTCGGGCACCACCTCGCTGGGGTACTGGTAACGCAACTCGTCGAGCGAAAACGCGCAGCGCGCCGCCACCACCAGCGTCTCGGCCAGCAGCTCGGGCGGGTAACACTGGCCGAGCGTCAGGCGCGAACGCAGGTGCTGCTCGGCATTGGGCTCCAGCGCCAGGCCGCATGCGCTCAGCGGCTGGCCAATGCGCGTGGCAGTGAGCACGTCCTGCAGCGGTTTGCGCGAACGCACATGCATGTGCACATCGCCCACGGCCACCAGCGGCACGGCGGTGAGCGCGCTGCTCTGGCGCAGCTTGTGCAGCAGCATCTCGTCGTCGAGCCGGCGCAGCTGTGTCACACCCAGCCAGCAGCGGCCGATGAAATGCTGCAGCAGCCAGCGCGCTGTGGCGTCCATCGGCTCCTGGTCGCTGTCGCGATCGGGCACGGCGATCACCACGCAGTCGGCCAGCGCTTCGGCGCGGATGGCGTCCAGCGTGAGGCGGTAGGTGCCCTTGGGTGATGTGCGGCGCAGATGCGTGATGAACTCGCACAGGTTGCCGTAACCGTTGAGGTTGCAGGCCAGCACGATGAGGGTGAACGGGTTCAGGGGTGCACTGCACTGCACCCGGAACTGGCTGCCCACCAGCAGCGGCAGGCCGTGCTTTTTGGCGGCTACGTGGGCCCGCACCACACCGGCCAGCGAGCATTCGTCCACCAGCGCGAGTGCGCGATAGCCCAGCGCCTGGGCCCGCTCCACCAGCTCTTCTGCGTGGCTGGCGCCGCGCAGAAAGGTGAAGTTGGAGATGCAGCGCAGCTCGGCGTAGTCGGGGAGCCTCATGGTGGGGGAGCCCCCATCCCCGCCTTCCCCCAGAGGGGGAAGGAGCAAGACACCTCACCGGACCACGTGCCTGGCCCCTTCCCCCTCTGGGGGAAGGCTGGGATGGGGGCCCGCCTCATGCAAAGTGCCCGTGCAGATACCAGGCGGGTTTTTCTTCCAGCCGCGTCTGGAACACCCACAACACGCCCGCGTGCGCCGACAGCGCCACCCAGTAGTCGCGCACCACGTTGCGTGTGGTGGCCACGTCGTCCACGCGGTCCCACCAGCCGCCCTCCACCCGCTGGGGGCCGGCGAGCAGCTGCAGCTCACCCTGGTAGATCGGCCGGTTGCCGCGCACCGCCAGCTTCAGCGGTTCGGGCAGCACGAAGGTGGGCTGCGGCAGGCCGGTGGTGCAGGCCGGTGCCTTGCCGCTCTTGCGCGGCAGCGGCTCGGGCGCGCTCTGCCAGCGGCACATCCATTCCTGGCGGTGGTCGGGCAGCAGCACCGGGCGCAGCACGCGCTCTGGCCCCAGGCGCGCGGCCAGCCGCTCCAGAACCAGGTGCAGCGTTTCGCCCTGGCGCACGGTGTCGGGCAGCAGCGAGGCGCTGCGCTCCACCAGCGGCTGCACCTCGGTGGCCAGCAGCTGCAGGTCGCCCACGGGCGCGGGCAACTGCACATGGGCCAGGTGCTCGGCGAGCAGGCGGCAGAGGTGTTCGGTGTCGCGCGTGGGCTCGGCGGTGCGCACCGTGATCTCGCCACCCTCGCCCGCGTCGCGCGAGCGCATGGCGTCGTGCGCCCAGCGCAGCGTGAAGGCGGTGACACCGGCGCGCCGCGCCGCCAGCCAGCCGCTCATCACCAGCAGCAGGCGCCGCGCGCCAAACAGCAGGGCCGGCGCCTGCTCCACGCGCGCCATGAGCTCCAGCCGCTCATCGAACTCCTCGGGCAGCGCCACCCACACATGGGCCTCGGGCTCGGCACCGTAGGCCTGGTCGAGCGCCTGCAAGAGCTGCTTGTCAAACCGCCGGCCCACACCGCCACGCGGCAGCGCGCGCACATCGCCCAGCGTGCGGCAGCCGATGTGGGCCAGCGTGGTGTGGTGCGCGTGCGTGGCACCGAGCACCTGCATGGGCAAGGCATCGAGCAGCACCGGCAGCGCCTGCCGAAAGCCGTTCTCCAGCCCGGCGCGGGCGAGTGCCAGCGCGGCCAGGCTGTTGGGCGCCCAGGCCACCTGCGTCACACCCACGTCCGCGCTCTCGGCCACCACGCGGTCGCGCAGCGCGCGTTTGCCACCGAACAAGCGCACGCTGCCCGCCACCTCCATGAGCACCGCACCGTCGGCCAGTGCCACGCGGGGCGTGAACTGCAACGCCCATGTGGCCACGGCACGGCGCGCCGCCTCAGTGGACGGCGTGGCGGGGGCGGTCGGGAGCAGGAGTGCTGACCACAGCATGATCGGCGTCTCGGGGCAACTCTGGGGGCAACAAACGGCTGGGGAAACGCAGCCGCGGCGTGAGGATGGCGCGCAACCCGCCGGGCACCGAGCCCAGGCGCAGCGCGTCTTCCAGGGGTGGGCCCTTGCGCTTGAAGATGTTCAGGTGCAGCTCCCAGTCCAGCCCCACGCGGGCCTGCAGCCGCAGCGGCGCGGCCGACGATTCGCGCGCCGCCGTGATCGGGCGGCACAGGAACACCGGGCCTTCGCAGCTCGCCGCCAGCACCTGCAGGCGGCGCACCTGCTCGGCCCGCACCTGCGGCAGCCACACCACCAGCGCCCCGCAGGCATTGGCCTTGATGAGTTGTTCGGCCGACCACAGCCGCTCCGAAGGCGTGTCGGCCCGCACCCACACCAATTGACGCTCGTCGATGCCCTCGAAACGCAGGCCCGGCAGGTGCGGCGCCTTGGGCGGCCCCACCACCACCACCGCGCGCCCTGCGGCACACACCTGGCGCAGCGCCGGCCCGAGCAGGCGCCATTCCAGGATGCCGCTTTGCGGCGCCAGAATTTCAATGACCCCGTGGCACGGCCAGCCGCCGCCGGGCAACTGCGCGTCCAGCGCCTCGAAGCCGCTGGACAGCACGGCCGAGACCGGGCCGCCGAGCTGGTCGCCTCGCCAGATGGCGGCGGCCACGGCCATGGGCAATTCACCGGGCAGGCGGGCGGGCCGGGGCGGGGGTGCCGGGACGGCGGGGGTGAAGGCGGGAGACAGGTCGTCCTCCTGCCAGTCGAGGGCGGGATGCATGGCGGGGTGTCCGGGTGGGGTTGCGGGAGCCTTCGAAGGCCGAATCAATACTGTATGCGCGTACAGTATATGAAAGGCCAATCCGTGTCCAGTGGTGGCGCCATCCGCATGGTTTGCCCCGATTGCCGGTACGGTCTGGGCCCTGCACGATCCCAGGCACCACTTCAAGGACTGCCATGGCCCAGCACGCGACCGACTACCTCATCATCGGCGCCGGCGCCACCGGCCTGGCCTTCGCCGACACGCTGCTGCAGGAGAGCGATGCACACATCACGCTGGTGGACATGCACGGTCAACCCGGTGGCCACTGGAACGACGCTTACCCCTTTGTATCCCTGCACCAGCCCTCGGCCTTTTACGGCGTGAATTCGCTCCCGCTGGGCACCCACCGCAAGGACACCGTGGGCCACAACGCAGGGATGTACGAGCTGGCCAGCGGCGCCGAGGTGCGCGGCTATTTCCACCAGGTGATGCACCAGAAGCTGCTGCCCAGCGGCCGTGTGCGCTACCTGCCCATGAGCCGCTTCGAGGGCATTGACGACGGCACCGCCCGTGTGAGCTCCCTGCTCTCGGGCGCCGAGTCCACCATCACCGTGCGCAAGAAGCTGGTGGACGCGCGCTACTTCAGCCCCAGCGTGCCAGCCACCACACGGCCCAAATTCAGCGTGGCCGAAGGCGTGCGGCTGGTCACCCCCACACAGCTGACCCAGCTGTGGCAAGACCCGCAAGAACGCCCTGCCCGCTTCTGCATCCTGGGCGCCGGCAAGACCGCCATGGACGCGGCTGTGTGGCTGCTCGAATGCGGTGTGCCCCAGGAAGCCATCAGCTGGGTGATGCCGCGCGACTCGTGGGTGGTGAACCGCCTCACCACGCAACCCGGCGAAGCATTTTTCAAGCATTCCATCGGCGGACAACTGGCGCAGATGAAAGCCCTGGCCGAAGCCGGCAGCGTGGCCGACCTGTTCGAGCGCCTGGAGGCCAGCGGCCAGATGCTGCGCATCGACACGCAGCACACGCCCCGCATGTTTCACTACGCCACACTCTCCGAAGGCGAGGTGAAGGTGCTCAGGCAGATCAAACACGTGATCCGCCAAGGCCGCGTGCTGGCCATCGAGCCCGGAGCACTCGTGCTGGAGCAAGGCCGCGAGGCCATGGACGAGCACACGCTGTACATCAACTGCACCGCCTCCGCTGTGGAGATGCGCGACATCGAACCCATCTTCCAGCCCGGCAAGATCGTGCCCCAGCTCGTGCGCGCTCCGCTGGTCACCTTCAGCAGCGCGGTGTGTGCCTATGTGGAAGCGCACTACGACGACGACGCAACGAAGAATGCGCTGTGCACCCCCGTGCCCTTCCCGCGCAACGTGGGCGGCTACGTCCAGTCCACGCTGGTCAGCCTGGCCAATCAGATGCGCTGGAGCCAGGACAAGCCCCTGCGCAACTGGATGCGCGAGAGCCGCCTCGACGGCTTCGGCAAGATGATGGCGGGCATCGACCCCGCAGACACAGAAAAAGCCGCCATCGTGGCCGAGTTGCGTCAGCAGGCGATGGCGGCGGTGGGCAATGTGAAACGGCTCATGGCGGGATCAGCGGCGTGAGCTGACCCGGCCTGTTCCCGGCGCCACCCGGCCGTGTCTTCCATCGACACGACATCCGCGGCTTGCGCCAGGCAGCGGTGACATCCATCACGCTCTTCGCCTGAAAAATTCGTTCAGGCGCTTGTGTGCGCGATAACGAACATACAGGCGCAAGCCCGATCCGTACTGTCGACCCCAGTCCACGGTGCGCCGGGGTCTGACAAAGCGGGCTGAGAGCGCTCACCCCGCCGCAAAACAGGGAAATCTCATGAAACGTTTGTTCTCTGCTTCCGTACTGGCCATGGTGGGGTCACTGGGGTTGTTGGGTTTTGCCGGTTCGGCCAGTGCCAACGGCGAGCCTGTTGCCACGTTCAAAAACGTCACGGGTGAGATCGGCATTGCCCGCCAGGGCGCGACGCTGGGCGCCGTGTCCGGCTCGAGCCTGTTCGTGTCCGACCGCATCGTCTCAGCGTCCGGCTCCTCGGCCGGTATCGTGTTCAAGGACGGCACGCAACTCACGGTGGGGCCCTCCACCGACATTCAGGTGCGTGACTACGCCTTCGAACCCAAGCAGGCGAAGTTCGAGTTCTTTGTCTATCTGGCCAAGGGGGCCGCAGTCTATTCATCGGGAATGATCGCCAAGCTGGCGCCGGAGTCGGTGAAGGTGGGCACGCCCACGGCGACCATCGGCGTTCGCGGCACGCGATTCATCATCGAAGCGGATTGACCGGCACGATGAGGGATTCGACACATCGGTTTGCCCGGTTGGCAGCGTTGCTCGTGGTTGCCGGTGCGTTCCTGGCGGGATGCGCAACACCCACCAGCACCCGCACGACCGTGGTTCTGTTGCCCGACGAGGACAGCACGGTCGGCGCCATGACGATTTCAACCGCATCGGGAACGCAGCGGCTCGACAAGGCGTTCAGCTACGCCAGCGTCAACGGAAACAACGCCGAGCCGTCACAGGCCAGGACGCTGGGCCGCGCCACGGTGGACTCGGCCTACGGCGATCTGCTCAAGGTGAACCCGCTGGCGCCCAGGATCTTCGTGCTGCACTTCCTGCTGGACAAGTCCGAGCTGACCGAAGAATCCAAAGCCCTGGTGCCCGCCATGCTCAGGGTGGTGCGCGCACGCAAGCCCGGCCGCATCACGGTCTTCGGGCACGCTGATGCCACGGGTTCGAAAGAGGGCAACCTGAGTCTGTCGGCCGACCGGGCCGAAGCCGCCGCCAGCCTGCTTCGGTCGAACGAACCCACGCTCAAGGACATCGACGTGCAGTTCTTCGGCGACAGCAAACCGCTGAACCCTTCCGGCGCGCGCGGGGCAGACGCCAAAAGCAGGCGCGTCGAAATCCTGGTTTTTTGAGTGCCGGTCAGCGTGATCTGCGCCCGATGGTCCGTGGTGCCGGGTGAGCCTCGGGCCAGCGACCGACGAGCCCGGCGGTTTGGATAGGACAATCGGCCGGATGCAGCCTACGACACGCCCTCCCTTGCGCAAGCGCCCCGAGCGCAGGCGCATGCGGATCGCGCTGCTGCTGTCCCTGCTGGTCCATGCGCTGCTGCTGAGCCTGACCTTCGGGGGCGAGGGCATCGGGCTGCCGGGTCTGGGCTTCCCCTGGCAGGACCGCCGCATCGAAGTGCCCGATCTGCGCGTGCGGCTGGCGGCCGCGCAGGCTGCGGCCGCTGAGCCGGCTGCCCCGGCCACCGCCGAGCCCTTGCCCACTGCGCAGCCTGCACAGCCTGCAGCCCCCCGCTCGCCACCGTCACCCGGCCGGCCACCCTCCCCGGCTCCTGCACCAACGCCGCCGGCCAAGCTGCCCGAACCCGCGCCTGCGCCCGCCGTGGCGGCGGCGCCAAGTGCGCCCGAGCCTGCGGTTGCAGCGCCTGTGGCCAGCGATCCTGTGATTGCGCCCAATGCCCCGGCACCGCAGCAGCCCATCACCGAAGTGGCCCTGGTCGAGCCGGCGGTGCCGGTGGAACCCCAACAGGAAGCTGCGCGCCTGGCGCTTGAACGCGAAGCAGCCGCACGCCGGGAAGCTGCGCAGGCGCTTGAACGCGAGCAATCAGAACAGCAGGAGATCGCACGGCAGGCACAGGCACAACAGGAAATGGCCCGCCAGCAACTGGCCCAGGTGGAGGCCACACGGTTGGAGTTCGAGCGCCAGGAGGCGGCTCGGCTGGAGGCCGCCCAGGTCGAGGCCACGCGACTGGAGGTGGAACGCCAGGGCGCGCAGCGGCGCAAGGCGGCGGAAGTTGAAGCGTTGCGGCAGCAGGAGGCCGAGCGCCAGGCCGCTGCGCAACAGGCCGCCGTGGAGCAAGCGGCTTTGGAGCAAGAGGCCGCTCGCCGGCAAGCGGCGCTGGCCGAAGCCGCTCGGCAACTTGAAGCACAACAGCAGGAGGCTGCTCGCCAGGCGGCGGCGCAGCAGGCCGCCGCGCAACAAGAGGCCACACGGCAAGAGGCCGCGCGGGAACAGGCTGCCCGGGAACAGGCCGAACGAGCCGAGGCCGCGCAGCGCCTGGAGGAAGAGCAACGGGAGGCGGCAAGGCTCGAAGCCGAACGCCTGCAGACCGCACAACAAGCCCTGGCGCAACAGGAAGCCGAACGCCGGCAAGCGGCGCGGCTGGAGGCTGCGCGCCAGGCGGCCCTGCAGGAGGCGGCGGTGCAACAACAGGCAGCCCAGGCGGAGGCTTCACGTCTCGAATCCGAGCGCCAGGCCGCTGCACAACAAGCCGCAGAGCAGCAAGCCGCTGCCCGGCAAGCCGCTGCCCAACAGGAGGCCGCGCGTCAAGCGGCGGCCCAGGCCGAAGCCTCACGCCAGCAAGCCCTGCAGCAAGCCGCCGAACGCCAGGCCTCTGCGCAACAAGCTGCGGCGCAGCAGGAAGCGCAAGCCCAGCCCGCTGCACCCACCGACGCCGCGCGCCGGCAAGCCGAGCGGCAGGCCGATGAAGCCCGGCGTGAAGAGCGGCTGCGGGCGATTGGCCGGCAGCTGAACGAAGAAGCCGACCGGCGCGAGGCGGCGGCCAAGGCCGCCAACCTGTTGCCCTACTCGCTGAGCACCGCGCGCCGGGCCCGGCTCTTCGGGCGCAGTGATCCGAACGCCGACCTCATCCTGTATGCCGAGGCCTGGGCGCGCAAGATCCAGATGAACATGACGATCGAGCTGGTTCGTGAAGCGGCCAGACAACCCCACACCCAGCCGGTGGTGACGGTGGCCATCCGCAGCGACGGGTCGGTGGAAAACGTGACCTTCGTGAGTTCCAGCGGCGTGGCGGCCCTGGATGAGGGCATCGAGCGCATCGTGCGCAGCCAGGCGAGTTACCCGGCCTTTCCACCCGCCCTGGCCCGCCAGTACGACGTGGTCGAGATCCGCCGCACCTGGCACTTTGACGTGGCCGTGCGGCTGTACTGAGCCTGCGGTCAACGCCTGATTTTTAAGCACCCCCCGCAACGTGAGGCGGGCGGCGGGCTGTGGCGGTTGTCCACCCTGTTATCCACAGCGTAGGGCACAGTCTCTGTGCGCAACCTTGTGCAACTACGACAGGCTGAGCATGTGCCCCACGCGCGGGTCGCCGCGACCGCCCAGCACCAGCGCGTGCGCTGCCTGTACGGCCTCGGCACCGCTGTGGTGCTGCACCACCACCCAGGGCGCCGCCGGCTGGCCCACCTGCGTCATGAAGGTGTGCCAGGCCTGGGCCATGCGTTCGTTGAAACCGGCCACACCCCAGTCGCCGTGGCGCTTTTTGGCCTGCGCGGGTGCAAAGAAAAGCACGGGCCGTGGCCCGGCCAGGTCGCGCCCGCCGGCAAGCTGGTCCACATGGGTGCCGCCGATGGAGCAACTGTAGGCCAGCGCGGTGAAACGGCTGTGAATCGCCTTGCGCAGCGCGCCGTTGCCGGCAAAGTCCACGTACACGCAGGGTGTGTCTGCCGGCAGTTGCGCCAGCTGGTCGTAGGTGAGCACGCGGCTGTACACGCCCAGGCTTTCACAAAACGCCACGTTGCCCGCCGAGGTGAGGCCCACCACCTCCACCTCGGGGCGGTGCGCCAGCTGTGCGGCCGTGGCGTACGCGGTCTTGCTGCTGGCCGACGAGAGCAGCATCACGCCGCGCTGGCCGCCTGCGTTCGTGCCGAAGAAGTCGTTGTCGGCCAAAAAGTCGTCGATCAGCCAGGCTGTGAGGAAGAGCGGGCGCAGCAAGGCCTGCAATGGCTCGGTGGCTGCGTCGTGCATCGGGTCGGTGGCGCAGCGCAGGTAGTGGTTGTAGACCGGGTGCAGCGCGGCGCGGTGCGATGCGCTGTCAAAGAAGCCTTCGGGCGAGACGCGCGCGGGCATGAGCACGGCGTGCGAGGCCATGGGCCAGTAGCCGTAGAGGCGCTCGCCCACGGCCACGGCGGCGCACTGCGTCTGCTCCACCACGCCGAAGCCCCACACCGGCACCACACCCCAGGCAGCAGCGTCTTCAGCGGGCGCCACCGGAAAGAACTGCCAGTAGTTCATGGCGTCGCCAAAGGCGGCGTAGGTGATGTTGTTGGAGGTGTAGGCAAAGTGCTCGATGCGCACGCGGACTTCGCCTTCAGCCAGCGGTGTGTCGGGCAGTTGCACGGTGCGGGTGGTGGCGAGCTGGTCCTTGCGGACCTGGAATTGCTGTGTGGTCATGGTGGTGGGCCTGTGGCAAGTGGCGGGCGCTGCCATGTTGCACCGGTCTGGCGGCGGCGGTTGTCACGCGTGTTCGCGCCCGGCGCAATGACCCCCGTCCACACGACCTGAAAGCGCCCGGGTAACCTGCACACGATGATCTCCTTCATCGTGCCGGCTTACAACGAAGAGCGCCTGCTCGGCGCCACGCTGCACGCCATCAACGCGGTGTCGCAGGCGCTGGACGAGCCGTGCGAGCTGATCGTGGTGGACGACGGCTCCACCGACCGCACCGCCGACATCGGCCGCGAACACGGTGCGCTGGTGGTGCCGGTGGCGCACCGCCAGATTGCGGCCACGCGCAACGCGGGCGCGCGGCTGGCTCAAGGCGACGTGTTCATTTTTGTGGATGCCGATACCCTGGTGCACGAGACATTGGTGCGCCTGGCGCTGCAGGCCCTGCGTGCCGGCGCGGTGGGCGGCGGCGCGGTGGTGCGCTTTGACGGCGCCATGCCGCTGCATGCGCGCCTCATGGTGCCGCTGGTGGTGAAGTTGCTGCAGGTCAGCCGGTTGGCGGCGGGCTGCTTTTTCTTTTGCACCCGCACCGCCTTCGAGGCCGTGGGCGGCTTTGACGAGCGTTACTTTGCAGCCGAGGAACTGGGCTTGAGCCGTGCGCTCAAGCGGCAGGGAAAGTTCGTGATCCTGCGCGAGCCGGTGCTGAGCTCGGGGCGCAAGCTGCGCACGCATTCAGCACGCGAGATGGGGGCGCTGCTGGGCCACCTGTTGCGCGGTGGCCTGGGCGCGGTGAAGCAGCGCAAGGGGCTGGACCTCTGGTACGCCCAACGGCGCGAAGACCCGCACAACGGTGTGTGAGCCCTCGCGCCAGGGTTCAACGGAACACGAGGAAGAGGATGATGATGAGCAAGATAGCGCCGCCGCCGATGTACATGGTTTTCTCCTGAGGGCTGCCGGCCCTCGGTGAGGGTCCATGGCTGGTGCCTGAAGGGCATCTGATCACCCGCTGCCACAGCGGTCTGTTCGCCATCACACAGAGATTTCTGCTTCCCCATGTGCAACCTCTACAACATGACCGACAAAGGCACTGCCGAGCGTTACCTCGGCAGCGTGGGCGCGAGCGTCGACGTGGAGGACTACACCCAGGCCACGGTGGGACCGTTCCAGCACGGCCTGCTGGTGCGGCCCGGTCAGCCCGGCGAAGCCGCGCAGCTGGTGGGCCGCATGGGGCAGTGGGGCATGATCCGCGCCGGCAGCGCCACGCGGCGGCCCGCCTCGCGCGCGGTGCTCACCAACAACGCACGCATCGAAGGCATCGCCGAGCGCATCACCTACCGCGGGCCGTGGGCACAAGGCCAGCGCTGCCTGATCCTGGCCGACTGGTACCAGGAACCCAACTGGGAAACCGGCAAGAACATCTGGTGGCGACTGCGCCGTGCCGATGGGGCGCCCTGGGCGCTGGCGGGTTTGTGGTCACAGTGGACCGACCCGCAGACGGGCGAGCTGGTGCCCAACTTCACCATGATCACCTGCAACTGCGACGGCCACCCCCTGCTCGCCCGCCTTCACAAACCCGACCCCAAGTTGCCGCAGGACCAGCAGGACAAACGCGCCGTGGCCCACATCGACCCCGCCGACTGGCACACCTGGTTGCATGGCTCGGTGGCCGACGCGCAGGCACTGGTGCGTCCCCAGGCCACCGAGGTGTTTGACCTGGCAGACGCGGATGCGACCGACGCGCTGCTCGCCTCACATGAGCGCGGGGCGGGCGCCCAGGGGAGTCTGCTTTAGCTGTCGGTGGCGTCACGCACCGGCGCAGGCTTGACGACCCGCCGGCGGTTCAGCACCACCTGCGCCACCAGCGCCACGCTGCCCAGGCCCAGCATCAGCCAGCCCAGGTTCACCGCTCCGTTGTGCGGCACCAGACCCACCGCGTATCCCCCCACCGCGCCCATGAGCTGCTGCGCCAGGCCAGCCACTGCGGCGGCCGAGCCGGCCAGCGCCGGCAACAGTCCCACCGTGCCGGTGAGCGCCGGCGGTACCAGAAAGCCGTTGCCCAGGCCCAGCAGCATGAGCGGCAGGGCAAAGGCCAGCGGCGTGTCCACGTTGGCCAGGGCCAGCAACAGCATGAGTGCAATGCCACCGACCGAGAACACCTGTCCGATCATCATCATGGCGCGGTCGCCAGTGCGGTGCACCAGGCGGGTGGTGAGGTAGTTGCCCACGATGTAGGACAGCGGCACGACCATGATGTAGTAGCCGATGCCCGCTGGCCCCACGCCGTAGCTGCCGAGCACGATGGGTGCGCCCGCGAGGAAGGCGTAGAACGTGCCTGTGGTCATGGCCAGGATGAACACGAACAGCAGGAACGAAGGCTCGCGCGCCAGTCGCGCGTACGACGCCACCATGGCGCCCAGCCAGTGCGGCTGCACCGTGGTGGCGGGCTTGTGGTCGGGCAGGCCCTTCCACGCGGCCACGAACAGCACCACCGCCAGCACCGCGATGAGCACAAAGTTGGCCTGCCAGCCCAGGCGCACATGGATCTGCCCGCCCAGGATGGTGGCGGTGGGCGGAACCAGCCCCATGGCCATGCCCACGTAGGCCATCACGCGGGTGCGCTCGGGGCCGGTGAACAGGTCCTGCACCATGGCCCGGCCCACCACCATGCCGGCCGCACAGCCCGCACCCTGCAACACGCGCGCCGCCGTGAGCCAGGCCAGGCTGGGCGAAAGCGCAGCGAGCATGGAGCCGATGCCGGCCAGCGTGAGACCGAACATCAACACCTTCTTGCGTCCCCAGCGGTCCGACCACGGGCCGTACAGCAGCTGCAGGCCACCGTAGGCGACCACATAGCCACTGAAGGTGAGTTGCACGCTGGCCTGGTCGGAGCCGAACAGGGCGCCCCACTCCTGCATCGACGGCAGGCAGATGGTCATGGCCAGCAGGCCGAAAGCGAGCTGCGCGATCAGGTTGGCGATCAGCGGGGCGTGGGAGGGGGTGGGGGATGAAGCAGCGGACATAAGGAACCAGGGGGAGGCGGGAGTCTAAGTCAAGGCCCATGACTTGACCCGCGTCAAGGTTGAAAGGCTGCCCGGGTGGTCGAATACAGGCTGGCATTTTTCGCCCCACCCCACCGATGAACGCCGCACCCCCCGACGCCGAACCCGTCTTCATTGCCCAGGGCCTGACCAAGGTCTACGGCGAGGGCGCCACCGCCGTGCACGCACTGCGCGGGGTCGACCTGTCGATTGTGCGCGGCGAGTTCGTGGTCTTGCTCGGCGCTTCGGGCAGCGGGAAGTCGACCCTGCTCAACATCCTGGGCGGGCTGGACAGCGCCAGCGCCGGCACCGCGCGCTGGGTGCACGCGGGCGAGTCGCACGAGCTCACTGGCGCCTCGGATGCCGAACTCACGCGCTACCGGCGCGAGCACGTGGGCTTTGTGTTCCAGTTCTACAACCTCATCCCCAGCCTCACCGCGCTGGAAAACGTGGCCCTCGTCACCGACCTGGCCGACGACCCGATGCCGCCCGAAGAAGCGCTGGCCCTGGTGGGTCTGGGCGAGCGAATGAACCACTTTGTGTCGCAGCTCTCGGGCGGCGAGCAGCAGCGCGTGGCCATTGCGCGGGCCATCGCCAAACGCCCCGCCGTGCTGCTGTGCGACGAACCCACCGGCGCACTCGACTGCGCCACCGGCGTGATGGTGCTGCAGGCCATCGAGCACGTGAACCGCACGCTGGGAACGACCACCGTGGTGATCACGCACAACGCCCCCATTGCCGACATGGCCGACCGTGTGCTGCGCCTCGCCGATGGCCGCATCACCGACACACGGATCAACTCGCACAAGGTGGCCGCGTCCACCCTGAAGTGGTGACACCACCATGAAAGCCCTGGACACCAAACTCTGGCGCGACCTCAAACGCCTGCGCGCACAGGTGGCCACCATCGCGGTGGTGGTGGCCATCGGCGTGGCCGGTTTCGTGGGCATGTTCTCGGTGCACGAGTCGCTGCAGGGTTCGCGCGACAGCTTCTACCGCGACAACCGCCTCGCCGACGTGTTCGCGAGCGTCAAGCGGGCGCCGGTGCACCTGGGCGCGCGGCTGGCGGCCATCCCGGGTGTGGCCGAGGTCAAGCTCGACGTGGTGATGGACGCGCAGATCGCCCTGCCCGGCGCCGACGCACCCGTGACGGGCCGCTTCATCGGCCTGGACCTGGCGCGGGCCCACGCGCAGCGCCAGGGGCTCAACGCCCTGACGTTGCGCAGCGGCCGCTGGCCCGAGCGCGGCCGTGCGCTCGAAGCCGTGGTGAGCGACCGGTTTGCAGTGGCGCGCAGCCTCAAACCCGGCGACCGGGTCAACGCCATCCTGAACGGCCGGCTGGAGCAGGTGCACCTGGTGGGCACGGCCATTTCGCCCGAGTACGTGTTTGCCTCGCGCGGCGGTGCGCCCGACGACCAGACCTTCGGTATCTGGTGGATCGACCACGAGCGCATGGCCCACGCGTTTGACCTGCAGGGCGCGTTCAATCAGGTGTCGCTGCGGCTGGACGCTGGCGCTTCACGGCCCGCCGTGATCGAACAGACCGACCGCCTGCTCGACGCCTACGGCACGCTGGGCGCAGTGGGTCGGGACAAACAGCTCTCGGCCAAGATCGTGGCCGACGAACTCTCGCAGCTCAAGGTCATGGGCACGGTGCTGCCGTCCATCTTTCTTGCGGTGGCCATGTTCATCCTCAACGTGGTCATCAGCCGCCAGGTGGCCACACAGCGCAGCCAGATCGCTGCGCTCAAGGCGCTGGGCTACAGCGACGGTGCGATCGCCTGGCATTACATCAAGCTCTCGCTGGTGATCGCCGGGCTGGGCGTGGTGGCGGGGCTGGGGCTGAGCCTGGTCATCGGCCAGCTGATGCTGGGCCTGTACGACGAGGTGTTCCGCTTCAACCACCTGGCCTACGTCACCACGCCGTGGCTGGTGGCGGCCGCCACCGTGCTGGCGTTCGCAGCAGCAGCCGCAGGCACCTGGACAGCCATCCGCGCCGTGGTCAGCCTTCGCCCCGCGCAGGCCATGCAGCCGCCCGCACCGCCGAGCTACCGGAAGACGCTGATCGAGCGGCTCGGCCTCGGCCGGCGCGTGAGCACCGGCGCGCTCATGGTCATTCGCAATTTCGAGCGCCGCCCACTGCGCGCGGCCTTCACGGTGACGGGCATCGCGCTGTCGGTGGCGCTGCAGATCTCGGGCGCGTTCTGGCTGGACGCGATCGCCCACATCGTCGACGTGCAGTTCCGCCAGGTGCAGCAGGGCGACGTGCTCGTGAACTTTCACCGCCCGGTGCCGCTGACGGTGGTGCAGGACCTGCAACGCCTGCCCGGTGTGATGAGCGCCGAGCCCTACCGCAGCGAACCGGTGCGCGTGCGTCTGCACGGCCTGACCGAAGACGCGTCCCTGATGGGCCTGGTTGACGATGCGCAACTCCTGCGCGCGGTGGACGATGCACGCGGCCCGGTGGCCATGCCCGCGAGCGGACTGGTGATGTCGTCGCTGCTGGCCAACGCCGTGGGTGCGCGCGTGGGTGACCGGGTGGAGGTGGAGTTCCGCCTCTGGAGCCAGACACGCACCACGGTGGAGGTGGTCGACATCGTGCACACCATGATGGGCAAGCAGGCCTTCATGAACCTGCACGCCATGAACACCCTGGCGCGCGACGGCACCGGTGTGGCCGAGGCCACGCTGCGCGTGGACCCACTGGCCATGGCCGAGTTCTGGGCGGCGGTCAAACGCGCGCCGATGATCAACGCAGTGTTCGACAAGGCCGGCTCCATGGCCAGCTTCAACGAAACCACCTCGCGCAACATGGGTGTGTTCAGCGGCATCCTCACGCTGTTCGCCGTGGCCATGGCGGTGGGCATTGTCTACAACGCCGCGCGCATCACCTTGTCTGAGCGCGCCTGGGAACTTGCGAGCCTGCGTGTGCTGGGCATGACGCGCGCCGAGGTCTCGGTGCTGCTGCTCGGTGAGCTCGGGGCCGAGCTGCTGCTGGCCCTGCCCATCGGCGCGGTGGCGGGCTGGGCGCTGGCCACCTTGATGATGCGGCTCATGTCCTCGGACAACATCGATTTTCCGGTGGTGATCGAACCCGCCACCTATGCCTGGGCCGCCCTCATCGTGCTGGCCGCCGGTGTGGTGAGTGCCCTGATGGTGCGCCGCCAGATCGACCGGCTCGACCTCGTTGCTGTTTTGAAAGTCCGCGAATGAACAACACAAACCACACCCACCGCTGGCGCCGCTGGGCGCCCTGGGCCGCTGCAGCGCTGGCGGTCATCGCCCTCGCCTTCTGGGCCTTTCAACCACGCCCCTTGCTGGTGGAGGTGGCGCCGGTCACCACCGGGCGCTTCGAGCAAGCCATCGAAGAAGACGGCCAGCTGCGTCTGAAGCACCGCTACCTGATCTCGGCGCCCACCCAGGCCGAGCTGGCGCGGCCCACGCTCAAGGTGGGCGACACCGTGCGCGCGGGCGATGTGGTGGCCACGCTCACGCCTGTGGCGCCGCAGATGATCGACGCGCGCACGCGCCTGGTGCTGCAGCAGCGCGTGGGCAGTGCCGACGCGGCGCGGCGGGCCTCGGTTGCACAGGTTCAGCGCCTGGACACCGCACTGGCCCAGGCCAGCCTGGAAGCCGAACGCGCGCAGAAACTGGCACGGGAGAACTTCATTGCGCCCTCGGCGCGTGACGCGGCCGTGCTGGCGCGGCGCTCGGCGCAGCAGGCGCTTGACGCCGGCCGCGCCGAACAACGTGCAGCCGAGTTCGCACTGACCGAAGCGCAGGCCGCGCTGGCGCGCTCGGAGCCCGGCGCGGGTGCCCGCGTTGAGCGCCTGTGGACGCTCAAGAGCCCGGTGGACGGCCAGGTGATCAAGCTGCACATGGACAGCGCCGCACCCGTGACCGCTGGCCAGCACCTGCTGGAGATTGGCGACATCGCGGCGGTCGAGGCCGTGATCGACGTGCTCTCGAGCGAGGTGCAGCTGATCGCGCCGGGCGCGCCCGCGCGCCTCACACT
>JBBQKZ010000046.1:0-25884 GCA_038327405.1 Burkholderiales bacterium
GCCTTGAGCTGTGCGCTGCCCACCCATCCGGTGCCGCCAGTGAGCAGGATTCGGCGGGGACTCATGCTGCACCTCCAGTCCCGAGTCGGGCAATGTCATCGGCCATCTGGTTCATGATTTGGGTGCGCCGGTATCTGTCCACAAAGGTGCTGCGGTCGCAGGTTTGCATCCGCAGCATGCGAAATGCTGCCAGTGCACCTGCAGCATCGCAGGGATTGAACACGGCGGCATTCTCGATTTCCAGCTGCGTGAACTGTGCCGGGAACCCCGCCAGTCCAGCCCAGATGGGTTTTCCCGTGGCAGCATATTCGAACAGCTTTGAGGGAAGCACCTTCTTGAAGGCAGGCAGGTCGTTGAGGTGGACGAACAGCACGTCGGCCTGGTTGTAGAGCGCGATCAGTTCCGCACGCTTCACCGGCGCGAGCAGCGTCACAGCATGTCGGGGCAGGGCGGCCAGCGCCTCTTCCAGTTGAACGCGCCGTCCTCCATCCCCTACCACGGTGAATCGCACTGAGTCGCCCAGCTGCTGCGTCAGCGCGGGCAGGATGTGATGAAGACCCTGCCCTTCGCCGAGGTTGCCCGCGTACAGCACATGCACCGGAGCTGCAGCCGTCTGCAGATGCGCCTGCTGCACAGAGCGATTTTCAAGAAAGGCGTCGTCGACGCCGTTGCTCAGCACGGAGAAGGTGCGGTCCGGGTAGCGCGGCTGGAAATACGGCAGGAAGCCGGGGGAGACGAGGTTCACCCGCGTCGCCGAGCGGACCGCCCATTGCTCGACGGCGGAGAACAAAGGCTTGAGCAACCAGGTGGCACGGCGTGGCAGCACGTCGCCAATGGTGTCGACAAAGATGTCCCGTATGTCGAGGTACAGCGGTGCCCTGCGGTTGCGAGCGGCCCAAGCCCCCAGCACACCGGTCATCAATCGGGAGGTGGTGGCCACCACGACATCGGGGTGTTCGCGCTTCACCAGCCGCCGGGCCTCCCAGGCGAACGTGGCGAAAGCGCGGGCCTGGTCACGCATGCCGCTCTGGTGCGGGGGCAGGTCGATGCGATGGACTGTCAAGCCGCCAAGAACTTCCGTCGCGGGCGCCGGAGCTTCGAAGCTGCCGTAGCGATTCGGGCGGGTGGTGATCACCGTGATCCGTCCATCGGCGCCAAGACGTTCCTGCAAGGCTGTCACCAGCGCTTCCATGCGAAAGGAGCCCGCCGACAGATCGGGTGGAAAGTAGAAGCTCAGCAGCAGCACGTGCATGGGGGTCACTCAGCGGTGGCGTCATTCCAGTGCAGCTGGAAGGCACATCGACGTGTTCCCCAGTCCAGCACCAGGCAGCTGTTGGGCATCGACACCCCGAACGCGGGATGCCAGGTCGATTCCTCCACTCGTGCCGCTTGGCTGCCCTCGGCCTGCCAGGTGACAGCACTGCCGTCGGGCCGGCGGCACACGCCACGCTGGCTTCCGGCATGGACTTCGACCGTTACCCCTGGGTGGAAATGAAAGCGCGATTGCGCGTGATCGAAGTTCCCTTCGATGGCGTCCTCGATCAACAACCCATTGCGCCGCAAGGTCAGACTTCGCGCATGCACGGGCCTGCCGGGCAGCCGGCGGTACCCATCGTGGCGCGCAGAGGCGTGCTGCTTTTCCCGCTCAAGCTTCAGGCGCACATCGTACGGCCTGGCGCGCCTGGCCACCCGGAAGCTGCCCCAGACTTCGCTCGAGTCCTGCCCGTCGATCTCGACCGTGCTGTGGGCCGCGGTCGATCGCTGGCGCGATCTTTCGCGGCCTTCGGCGTAGACAGATGTACCGGAATTGACGATCACGCGCGTGAGACCCAGCGACAGTTCCAGGCTCAGGGTGTCCGCATGCGCATGGGCCGGCAAGTAGTCCGGACCCACCGGCGCGGCGTCGAACAACACCGTCGCTTCACCATGCTGCAGGCGGATGTAGCCACTGACTTCCAGATGCGTGGCATGGGGCGCTGGAGTGGGCGGCAAGCCGAGGCGCTGCGCATACGCATCGAGTTCCTGCACCGAAGGAGCGATGTCTGCTGCGGTGTCGTTGAAGAGGCCCAGTTCGCCACTAGGGTGGCTCATGGTGTGAAGCCAGGTGCCCATGCGCGCCAAGCGTTCCCGGCCCCAGTCGCACCCTGCGCTTTCGGGCCAGGCCGCATCGTGCGCGAAGCATTGGCGCAAATTGCGCAGATCGAGCATGTCCTCGTAGGCCAGGGCGTGGTACATCGGCGACCGTTCGAACTGGCCTCCGTCCGGCAGGATCTGTTCAGGAATTTCGCCACGCAGGATGTCGAAGCCAACGCGCCGCCAGGCAGCGGCCTCGTCACCAGAGAAATAGGCACCCGCAATTACCAGTGCCTTGGCATTTACGAAGAGATGATTGCCCAGCAGGTGCGTCTCCAGCCGACGCGCGAGCCAGCGAACCTGCAGGGCAAGGCTGTCAAGGAATGTCGGGTCTGGCTCACGGTGCCGGAGCGACCATTTGATCCAATTCACGATGCGCAGCGACGTGGGATACGACTCCCAGCCCGTGCCGGTACCCGGCGGGTTCTGTGCGATCCAGCTCGCCACGATCTCTCGGTGCCAGTCCAGCCGCGAATCTGCCTCCAGTGCATTGAGGTCGTCGAAGTAGTGCTGGTTGTATCGCCAGAGCTTCTCCTCCCCGGGCCCGTCCCAGCCGATCTGCTGCAGGTCGCCTGCGCGGTTCAGGAAGACGAAGCGCCCTGGCTGCGTCATGCTGGGCTTGCGTCGGGCGGGTGCTGCCCAGTCGCCTGCAGGGCTGCGCGGCGGTGCGGGTGCTGGCGATGGCGGGCGCGGCGTGTGCCAGCGATGGGCAAGGCGACCCCATATCTGGGGCGATCGCAGATGGCGCAAGGTTTCCCAGTAGCGGCGGACTTTCTGAAAGGGCGACATGTCAGAACGTGTGCGCATCTCCGCCGGCCTGGATCTGTCCAGCCGCCTCGATGGTTCTGCGGGCCACTTCCAGGATCTGGTCCTGCGGGATCGGTGCCTGCCCTTTGCGCCACGAAGCCAAGAAACTCGCCACGCAAGCGTTCTGGCCCTTGTCCTGGCGCCAGCTCCTCATGGGGCCGAAGCCTGGCCAGCCGTAGCCCTTGAGGGATCGGAAGTTGTCGATCTGCAGGACACGGCCTGCCGCAAAGGCCTCGATGCGTTCCTTGGGGTAGGCCGCGGAACCGTTGGCCAGGTAGTTGATGCTGCCCAGCGAACCGTCTTCGAATTCCAACGTGAGGGTGAACGTGTCGCGCGTTAGCGCCTTGCCGGCGCGAACGCCCATGCCGGTGGCGCGGATGGCTGCAATCGGGTGTCCGGCCAGGAAACGGAGCAGGTCGATGAAGTGGCACGCTTCACCAATCAGGCGACCTCCGCCAACTTTCGGGTCCTGCGTCCAGTGCTCGGCGGGGATGCGCCCAGCATTGACGGTGACCATGAACGACTTGGGGTCGTGCACGGTGTCCAGCAGCGATTTGAGTTTCACCACGTGTGGCGAGAAGCGGCGGTTGAACCCCACCATCAAAACGCCGCGCCCGGGGTCTGGTCGAGCCTGAAGCGCGGCTTCAATGCCGTCGAGTTCGTCCAGGGTCAGGCACAACGGCTTCTCGACGAATACCGACTTGCCGGCCAGCAAGGCCCGCGTGACCAGAGACGCGTGGCTGTCGTGGCGCGAGGCGATCACGACGACGTTGATCTCGGGGCTGTCCAGCATGGCCTGCACATCGGTGGACGCAACCTCGAAGCCGGACTTGCGCCCATGCACCACTGCGCTCACGCCTCCGGACGAGCAGATGGTGTGCAAGTGAGCCTGGGCGGCCACGAAGGCGGGTATCAGGACGCGGGCGCCGTAGTTGCCCGCGCCGATGAAACCCACGACGGGTGCACCGTCCCGCGGGCTGGCGGGCGGCTGCGCCACCTGGATCCGGGTCTGCAGGCGTGTGGCGGGGTCCGACGCATAGTCCAGCAACATGCCCAGCACGGTCCGGTCGTGGGTGAGCGCGGCGTAGGCTGCCGGCGCATCTTCAAACGCAAACCGGTGTGAGATCAAGGGCTCTACCTGCAGCCTTCTGCTGGCCATGAGGTCGAGCACGGCCTCGAAGTTGCGCTGCTCGGTCCAGCGGACGAAGGGCAGGGGGTAGTCGTGCCCCTGTTGTTCGTACACCGGATCGTACCGTCCCGGGCCATAGGAGCAGCTCACCTGGAAGCTGAGCTCCTTGTTGTAGAAATCTGCGCGGTTGAGTTCCAGCCCCGTCACCCCGACCAGCACGATGCGTCCCCGCTTGCGGCTCATGCGCGCAGCCTGCTTCACCGGGTCGCTCGACGAAGTGGAAGCCGTGATGAGCACGGCGTCCATGCCTTGGCCCCGGCTGAACGCCATGCCGGCCGCAATGGGGTCTTCCCCCGCACCAGCGTTGCAGGTTTCAGCCCCGAAGCCGCGCGCCAGGGCGAGCTTGCTGTCGTCCAGATCAATGGCCAGCACGCGGCAGCCCTGGGCAACGAGCAGCTGTATCGTCATGAGGCCGATGAGGCCCGCGCCGATCACCGCCACCGATTCGCCCAGCGTGGGCTGCGCCAGGCGGATGCCCTGCAGGCCGATGCTGGAGAGCACGACGAACGCAGCTTGATCGTCGCTCACGCCGTCAGGAATGCGGGCGCACAGGTTCCTCGGCACCACGGCCATGTCTGCGTGCGGCCCGTTGGACACCACGCGGTCGCCCACCTGGAAACCGTCGACTCCGGCGCCAAGCGCGTGAACCACGCCCACATGGCAATAGCCCAGCGGGATCGGTTGCCCGAGCTTCGAACGCACGGCCTCCACAGTGGTCAGCAGCCCGTCGGTGCGCACCTTGTCGAGCACCTGCTTTACCTTCTCGGGTTGCTGGCGCGCCTTTTCGAGGTATGAGGCCCGGCCAAAATCCACCAGCATGCGTTCGGTTCCAGCGGATACAAGGGTGCGTGTGGTCTGCAGCAGCAGATGCCCACGACCGGGGCTCGGCGTGGGCGCCTCCACCAGAGTTGTCTGTCCGTTGGACAGGTCTTGCAGCACCTGCTTCATGCGGTTTTCCTTGCAGCGGCCACGAGGGCGTCTTTGTCCGCACGGGACGGGTAATTGATCAAAACTGCTCGGTACTTGCCCTTGAAGACGAACAGGCTGCCCGCTGCCGCACCGATCACACCGAACTCGCTGATCAGTCCCGCCATGTCCGCCAGCGAGCCCGCACCGCCCAGACAGGTGATGGGCAGAGAAACCGCCGCGCGAACTTTCCGGAGCAGGTCGAGGTTGTAGCCCTGCATGCGACCGTCGCGATCGATGTCGTTGAGCACGATTTCTCCTGCCCCTCTGGCCTGCGCAAGGCGCGCCAGATCGAGCGGGCTTTTGGCCACCGGCCGCGTTCCGTTGTGGGTCCAGGCCTGAGGCAGGTTCTTGACCGTCTTCACGTCGATGACCACCACCACGCTCTGGCTGCCGACGCGGCTGGCTGCTTCGGCGATCAGGTCTGGCGTGAGCGCCGCGGCCGCACCGATCGACACCTTCTCCACACCCAGGCTCACCAGGCGCTCGAACTGCTCGACGCTCTTCACGCCGCCGCCATATGCCAGTGGCATGCGGCATTCGGCGGCCAGGCTGGCGATCAGTTTGTAGTCGGGCTCACGCCCTTCGCGGGTGGCATCGATGTCGAGCACCACCAATTCGTCAACTTCCTTCTCGTTGAAGATGCGAACAGCATTGAGCGGATCGCCCACGTATTTGGGCTGGTCGAAACCCACCGTCTTGACGAGGCCGCCCTTGTGGACCAGGAGGCAGGGGATGATGCGCGGTCTGAGCATGGCGTCAAAGGGTGGCGAAATTCTTCAGGAGCTGGATGCCCCAGGCGTGGCTCTTCTCCGGATGGAACTGAACCCCATGGACATGACCGTGGCGCACGGCGCAGGCGAACGATGCCCCGTAGTTCGACTCGGCCAGGCGGTCGGCAGGGTCGTTTGGCGCAAAGTAATAGGAGTGCAGAAAATAAAAGCGGGGCGTCTCGTCAAAGCCACCGAACAAACCTTCCCTGCTCAGCGGGCTGACGTCGTTCCAGCCCATGTGGGGCAATTGCCGCGGGTTGTCCCCAGGGCCGGGATCGAGGCGCTTGACCTCCGCGTCGATCCAGCCCAGGCCCACGGCCGTTCCCTCGTCGCTGCGTCGGGCCAGCATCTGCATGCCTACGCAGATGCCCAGCGCCGGCTTCTTCTGCCGCAGCACGGCGTCGTCGAGTGCTTCGCGCATGCCCGACTGTTCGAGCCGGGCCATGGCCCAGTCGAAGGCGCCGACGCCGGGCAGCACGATGTGCGTGGCGTGAGAAAGGTCGCTGGCCTGGCGGGCCAGAGTGCATGGCAGTTCCAGCCGCTTGTAGATGTTGGCAATGGCCTGGACATTGCCCAGCCCATAGTCGACGATGGCAATCAACGTTTGCCTCCCCGCTCCAGCCCGAGAACCTTCATCACACGCGCGCCAAAGTTGTAGATGCTCTGCTGCGACCGGTAGTCGCGGTAGGTCTTGTTCGGTGCGTCGAAATAGCCCTGCAGTTCCTCGACGGTGATGCCCAGCTTGGTGGCCACGTATTCGAACTCTTGCCGCACCGTGGCGTCGTCCAGGGCGGGTTGTTCCAGGAGCTTCAGTGATTCATCTCGCGTCATCTGCCCGGTCACGATCAGGCTGGAGAACTGCACCTTGCGCGTGTCGTAGCCGAACTTCCGCGGCAGCCAGAAACCTTCATAGAACCGGGTGAAGCGCGATTCAAAGTGCTTCTGGGGGTACGGCTGCCAGCCATAGACATCGGCCAGCAGCTGCATTGCATGCGCCTTGTCGTAAGGCACGCAGTTGAGAGGCCTGACCACCTTGATGCCCTTGACGTACGGCAACCAGATCTTGTGTCGCAGGATCGAGGTGGTCGGGTAGTTGACCAGCGGGCGGGTGCCGAATTGGCGGTGGATGTCCTTGAGCTGGATTGCATCGGACTGGTAGTACATCCACTCGATCGGATTGCGGATGCATTCGGTCGAGAAGTTGGCACCCGTCAGGATGTACTTCACATCGTGCTGCTCGGCAAACTTGTACATCGTGGCGAAGAACGCGTGGTCCTGCGGCGAATCGATGTGCGGCACGCCCGACTTGAAGTAAGCGAGCTGAAGGTCGCGCATTTCTTCCCAGTCGATCACCTCGGTGTAGAGATCCAGACCCAGCTTGTCGACGAGCTTCTCGATGTTGTTGACGGCCACCTGCGAGTTCCAGCCTGCATCCACGTGAAAGACGAGCGGACGCAGACCGTATTCGGTGGCCACATGGGTAAGGTACGAGCTGTCGATGCCACCGCTCAGGCCAATGATGCAGTCGAAATCCTTGCCCTTGCCTTGGGCCCTGATCTGGGCGACGAGCGCCTGCAACTCATGGTGCCCACGTTCGTCGGTGTGCCAGTTCGGCTTTACGTCTCGCTCAAAGGTGAGGCAATGGTCGCAGACGCCGTTCTGGTCGAACACGATCTGGCTGTCGCTGGTGTCCATCACACAGCGACTGCAGACTTGAAAAGCTCTCATTCGTTTGCCCTCGTGGCATCGTCATTGGGTTTCATGGGAATGGGGTGACATCAGCGGAAGATCCCGACATGCTTGCGGTATTCCCGATGCGCATCGCGGGCCATGCTCCACCGCTTCTTGCTGGGAATACTTTCCAGTGAGCCATGCCAGTGGTGCACAACCTGGATGGCCGGTTCGTAGTAGACACGCTGTCCCACATCGCTGAGCTGCTTGCTGAGGAAGTACTCCTCCGACATCATGAACGTGGGCGCCCACAGTTCGTCGAATTGTTCAAAGAAGCGCGGCCCGAGAAGGTAGCACGAGCCATGGCCTTGGTAGATAGGTCTGGGGGTCTGCCATTCTTCTTCATCGCTTCGCTCCGAGAGCGAGGGCATGAGTTTTGCCAGCTTCAAGATGGCAAGACCCAGGTAGTAGTTGGCGTAGTACAGGTCATAGGTGAGCTCCCGCAGCGGACTGATGCCATTGATGACGTGCGGATTCTGGTGTTCACCTTCCACGGTGACGACATCGGGCGACACCACGGCGTGTTCAAGCAGGCGAGGGACCTGTTGCGAGAGTTTCTCGGCGAAATCGACGGGAAACTCGAGGTCGTTGTTGCCCACCACCATCCATTCCACCGCGGGATGCTGCTCCCGCACATACCGGATGCCGATGTTCAGCCCGCGGAAATAGCCCACGTTGTCGGTGTTCAGAATCAGTTGAGTGTCAGGGAACTCGTTCGCCAGTTCCTTCAATTGATTCACGCTCTCACTATTGGAGTTGTTATCGACCACGGCGATGACGTATTCGTGGCCAGTACCTGCCTTCAACGTTCGCACCGCCGAGGCCGTGTAGTGACTGTTGTTGTAGTTGGTGCAGACGTATCCGATTTTCATGGGTGACATTGTCAGGAAGACTCGGCAAACCTGCGCGTCAGCCGCCCACCTCGGCCCCGAAGCCCATCCAGCAGGCCCGTGCACAGGTAGAAGAGCCGGGCGCGCTTGTGGGACTCGAAAACCAGCGCCTTGAGCGGCAACCGGAAGATATCGAGCAGCAGAAAGAGACTGAGTACGGAGTCAAAGGCCAGATGTTTTCTGGCGAAAAAGAACACGTTGCGCATCTGGTAGTAGAGCCTGAACGGCGCATGGTGGTAAACAACGATGGTCATGCCCAACACGCAGACTTTTCGGGCATTCCCCACCCGATGTGCCATGCCCGCCTTGTTCAGTTGCACCAGCGAACGGCCAGATTGCCTCAGCCGGGTGCAGAAATCGAAATCCACCAAGTCAATGAACATACGTTCGTCGAAACCGCCCATCTCTTGAAAGGTGCTGAATTCGAACACGCAGCCAGACGTGATCAGCGTGCGCTTGAGCTTGAAGCCGGAGGGGTCTTCCTGGGCGAGCGGAATGCTGCCCTCACGCGAGCATGCGATGAGACCCGCGTCGGGCTGAGCGTTCGTCTGGACAAAGCTGAACACGTCGTCCAGGTAGGTTCGGGACACCAGCGTGTCGTCGTCCAGCGTGATGATCCAGTCGCACCCCATTGCACCCGCTCGCGCAATGCCCCGGTTCAAGGCTGCGGCGATACCTATGTTGTCTTTGTTGCGCAGGACGATGACCTTTTCCATCCCGGGAAAGCCGATGGCTTCATTTCTAGACGGGTCGCCGGAATCGTCCACGATGATCACCACTTCGACCTGCTCGACAACTCGCTCGACGTGGGATCGCAGGGACTCCCCGCTATGGAAGGTCGTGACGACAGCCGCCACCTTTCGGAGTGCAGTCACTGCAGCGCCCCTGATTGCGGCGTGGGCGCTGGTTGGGGCAGGTCTCTGGTGTTCAGGATGAGCGGAATGATCGAAAGCGCAAACAGGAAGTCGAACGATGAAAGATAGGGGTTCGACGCAGAGGCGATCAGCACCGTGAGAAATCCTGTCAGCAGTGACACCGGGATGGAGGCGTCGGCACTGCGCCGGATCTTGCGCATGGTCAGGAACAGGTACATACAGAAAAACAGCAGCAGGATGCTCATACCCAGGAGGCCTGCATTGAACAACAGTCGGGAGTAGGTGAGCTCGAACGTCCACGGTCTTTCGTCTGAGCGTGTGACCGACGTGAGGCCACCGAAACCCGATCCCCAGAAGTAGCTGTCGCCGAAGGCGGCCATCAAGGCAGTGTGCTGCTGTGGCCTGGGTGCGTCGGGGTCTGTGGTGAAGGCACTTGCCACGCGCCCCGAAAAGCCATCAAGGAAATCGAATCCTCCGTAAATCAACAGCAGGCTGCCTGCCCCAGCGATCACCAACGGGTAGGTGTAGAGCTTGACGAAGCGTCGCAAATGACGCTGCTTGGCATGGCCTGCCAGCACGGTAAGCGTGAAAGCCAGCGAGGGCGTGATGACCAACAACACCAGTACCACTCGCCGCGAGGCAAGTACGGCGGACACTACCCCGACTACCAGGCCCAGCAACAGCCAGGTCTGACGCTCATTCCGTTCGCACAGCAACACCCTGCTCAGCAGATAGGGAACGATGAACGTCAGCATGCCGATGTTGACGTTGTTCATCTGCACATACCCGCTGTGCAGGCCGACCTGAAGGTACATGTCGTCCTTGATGGATTGGGGAAGCCAGCCGAGCCAGAAGATGTGATCGAGCAAGGCATACAAGGCCACCAGGCCAATGCCGAACGCGCCGGCGATGACGATGCGGTCTGCATGTGCCTGGTAGTCCAGATTGGAGGCGTAGAGGGCCAGCGCGCAGAAGATTGCCATGTAGACAACGTACACCCGCAGAGCTTCCACGATGGCAATCTCGGGGTTTACCTTGGCCAGGCCAACGATGCACCAAACTACGGTGAGGAAGCCGAAGATGAGGTAGTAAGGCAGGAATGCGCCGGACCGGATCTTCCATCGATCCCGCGTTCCCTCTACCAGCATCCAGACCAGCACCACACCCAGGAATGGCAATTTCACCCACACGAACGACTGAGGAATGATGAAGATCATCATCATCAAAATCGCCATGGAGAAGCGGGTGAGTGAGGAAATGGCCATGCTGATGTTGGAGCCCTTGGTCAGGCTCCGTTCCGCTTCACACCGAATGCGATGTGATCTGTGGGCGTTTGCTGCTGAACAATCAGTTCCAGACCGGCATGCTCGAACATCTGACCGATGAGCTCGCGATCAAACACGTGGTGATGAAGCGTGCGGTTGTTGAGGTTGTCCATGCTTCGCCGACGAAACGAATCAAGATCTCCAGCGGGGGGATCCATTGACAGATCGTGAAGCTGGAGAATTTCCTCGAGGTGCGTCAGGTCGTCTTCACTAACGTCGCCATGGTAGTCATCCAGCAGGTGCTGGAATTCGGTCACGGGTCTGCGGTGATCAAAGTTGGCCGCCTTGTTGGGCAAAACCAGCAGGAGGTGACCACCTCCTTTCACAACACGCACCCACTCTTTCATGGCCTTAAGTGGATTGGCCACATGTTCCAGGCAGTTCGACGAAAGCAGGAAGTCGTAGGACGCCGTGCCAAGGCGCGAGAGGTCCGTGGCGTCGGCCACGAACTGCCGCCCCTTTTTCCAGCCATGGAAGCGAAAGTTGTTGCCCGCCTGCAAGTCACCTTCCCATATGGTGCTGGCAGCGAAGTTGACGCCATCCAGTCCCCCAACGACTTGATAGAGGGGCAACTCCGTAGCAAACAGCGTGCTTGGGCCGCCGATCTCGAGCCCGATCTGGCCTTTGAGGCGCGTACGGTACAGCTCGGCTTCCGGCAGTTGCACGCCGCGGTACTTGATCGCAACGAACATGCTCTTGAGCGGCTGCGGCAGGTGTCTCTTGACGGTCTGGCGCAATGATCGGATGGACATGGCGGATATTGATACGGCAATGTGCAGTCGAGCGCTGGGTCAGACCACGTCCAGGCGCGGAAGCGGGAACACTAGCTTGGCGGTTTTCCATTTCCGGTTCGCCATGAAGAAACTCCTGAAGTGCCAAGGGAGCACCAGAAGGTAGTCCGGCTCGTTGGCTAGGAGGGCGCTCTCGTTGACGATGGGAATCCAGGTGCCGGGGGTGAAGCAGCCGTACTTCTCGGCATTCACCTCGCCTACGCATTCCACGTCGGCCGTGGAGACCCCACAGTACTGCAGCAGCACATTGCCCTTGGTCGATGCGCCGAGCACCGCGACGCGCTTGCCCTGCGCCTTCGCCTCGGCCAGGAAGGCCAGCAGCTCCTTGCGGGAGGCCTCTACCCGGTTTGAAAATTCGCCAAACGGCTGCAAGGTGTCCAGTCCCCGGGCGCGCTCGTTTTCCAGAATAGCCTGGACCGCAGGCAACACCGACTGATCGTCATGTGCCTTGGACACGGTGATCGAAAAACTGCCCCCGTTCACATCGTTGAACTCAACGTCGACGATCTTGAAGCCCACGCGGTCGGCCATCCACTTGATCTGGCGCAGCGCGTAGAACTCCAGGTGCTCGTGGCACACCGTGTCGTAGGAATTGGTGTCCAGCATGGTGGGCATGTAGCTCTGTTCGAAAACCCACACACCATCGTCGGCCAGCACGTCAAAGACCTGCTGCATGAATCCCATGGGATCTTCCAGGTCGTAGAACATGGAAAACGACGTGACGACCTTCGCCTTTTTCCCCGGGAAGCGCGCTTCAACCAGCTTGGATGAAAAGAAATCGGGGATCAGCTGGACGTGAGGCGGGTAGTAGGAGTGGAATTTGATGCCAGTCGGGTCCACGCCCACCAGCGAAAGGCCCTGGGAGGGATAAGCCTGCAGCGTGGTGCTGTCGTTGCTGCCGATGTCGATCACCAGATCGCCATCCCGCAGTTCAACCATGTCCATGATGCGTTTCACCTTGTTGTGCAGGTGCGCGACCATGCTGGCGTTCAGGCCTGAGCGGTAGCCATAGTTCTCGCCGTACATCTCGCCAAGGTCATAAGAGTGCTCCATCTGAAGCAGACCGCAGACATCTCCCTCGCCTGTGCACTTGACGAGGTGCAGAGGGCCCGTGGTGATGTCAGTACCCTTCTCGCGGGGGAAGACGCCGGTGAGCATCTGTTCGCCCAGGTCCAGCACACGTTCGAGCTGGTGATTGCCGCAGATCCGGCACTTGTCGATTTCTGTGTACATGTTCAAAGGGTCCAATTTTGGAGGGAGGAAAACCCCGCCGGGTTCGATCCGTCGAATGAAGTGAGTTTGAAGGTGATTGGGGTCATTTTTGATTCCAGCTCTGCTTCAACTCAAAGAGCATCATCTCTTGCCTCGATGGCTGGGTTTTTGCATACAGATATGCCGCCACTACAAACAGAAGACGAGGTGTTAATGCAATGAGAAGGGCCAGGTATTGCCGGAACCGATTGTCGAACTTGTCACGCAAAAAGAGTTCATACTCGTTGGTGGAATAGGCGCCGAAAGCTCGTTCAACTGCCAATGTCTTGAGGTTGTCCCAAGGTCTTTCAGGTGTTATTTTTTGCCTGACGTCCCTGGATATGTTTTCGAACGACCACATCAGCTTGGGCCAACCGAACATCCAGATCTGGAAGGCCCGGCTGGTCCACTGTGCATTGCCCAGTCGGATGGTGACAAGTGGCTTGGCTATCAGCAGACTGTTGCCGACGACGGGCTGATCGAATATGACGCCAAGGTGTACAAATCCGGTACCGAAGTATTTGGTTCGATCTCTGCTCAGCCAAAGTTGACGGTTGATGATGAGTGCGCCCACAAACGTAAGATGTCTGGCAGTCAATTCCGCAAAGCTTTGCCACTCTTGGGGCGCAAATGATCGATTCGCCTCCAGATCGGGTCGACGAGCAGTGAAAGTTCTTGTGAGATCAACATTCTTGATCTCGACGCTGACGATGATCAGGGAATAGGCCAATTTGATCGCTTCCAGCACTTCCTGCACCGCCCCAGGGAGCAAAAGATCATCATCGGTCATGAGCCAGCAGTACCGGCCTTGCGATAACTCCACAGCTAGGTTGCAGTCCTTGTCGAAACCGCTGTTTGAGGGACCTGCCGTGCTGAGCGGACTGAGGCAGTATCGAATCTGCGGGAACCTTGCTTGATAGCTCTCAACGATTTTCTTGGTTCCGTCCCGCGATCCGCCATCAACGATAACAATTTCTGTCCTCGCATCAATCTGTGAAACTATGCTGTCAAGTGTTTCACCAATGAAAGTCGCGCGGTTCAAGGTGGGGATGCATATGGAGAGATCAAAATTCACGTTGTCGCCTTGGTCAAATCTTTGAAACCCACCAGATATTCACTTCGGTCAGTTTCAGGAGTCAATACATATCCCAAGCGGGTGTACAGCGAAATGGCCCTCGAGTTTTCAGTATGCACACGCAATCTCACTTTGCCAGCGGCTCTGTGTCTCGCCTCGGCGTGCAAAAATGTCATGAGTGCGGTGGCAAAACCGGTACCCCGAACCGAGGGATGCAAGGCAATACCCAAACTCGGAATTGGGTAGCCCTCGTCCCATCCACGCAGCAAGCCATAGCCCAGTACGCGTTGCATGTCGACCAACAGAAGGTAGAGATCCTGGCCTGTATGGGCAGCACGCCCGCGCAGCGCCGCGTCGTCCGAAGCGTGTGGCGAAAAAAACCTCGCATCGCCGTTGCGCTCGATGTCGTCAAGGAAATCCTTAAGAGGTATCACCCATTCAGGGCCCATCTTTGTCAACTCCACGGATGGCTCCTCATCATGGCCTGGGATCGTTCAAGATCTGGCATTCGCCAGCGCGTCGCAAATGAATCCGATCTGTTCATCGGTGACAACGGGACTCGAAGGAAGACTCAACACCTGCTGGCCCAGCTGTCTGCAAATGGGCAGCACTTGATGGCCATAGATATGAGGCATGGTATCGGCAGAAAAGAAGCCAGGTCGCGTTTCAATTCCGTGTTGCAGCAGCGTTTTGATCAGTCCATCTCGCCCGCCACGAAACATGCCTTCATCCACCTGCAGCGCAATGGCCCAGACCACAGGATCAACATCGCTGGCGTAGTGTTGCAGCGATATTCCTTCGATGGGCAGAAGCATTTCCGCATACTTTGCATATACCCGATGCCGTTCTCGAACAATGGTTTCCATGTTCTCGAGTTGTGCACAACCAATGGCCGCCTGCATGTTCGCAAGCCTGAAGTTGTGACCTGCGACTTCATGCCAGTAGCGTTTGACACCCATGCCGTGGCTTCTGAACAATCTCATCCGGTCGGCCAACTGCGGGTCGCGGCAAGTCACCGCGCCACCTTCGCCAGTTGTGATGGTCTTGGTGGCGTGAAAGCTGTACACCCCGGCTTCCGCGATCGTTCCGGCTATCACTCCCCTATAGCGAGACCCTATGGCTTCAGCGGCGTCCTCCATAAGGATAAGGTCGTGCTTTCGTGCCAATTCCATGAGATCGTCCATGTCACAGACATTGCCATAGCTGTGAATGGGCACAATCGCTTTTGTTTTTTCAGTGATGCATCGTTCCGCATCGGCAGCAGTCATACACCAGCTGCGTGGGTCAACTTCGCAAAACACAGGCTTGGCACCAACGTGCAATGCGACATTGGCAGCAGCCATGAATCCAAACCCCGGAACAATGACTTCATCTCCAGGCCCAATGCCCAATGCAAGATAAGCCATGTGGATGGCGGTGGTGCCATTCGAACTGGAGACCACATTCTTTGCCGAGCAGAATGCCCCAAAATCGCGCTCCAGTCTTTCTACGTACTGACCTCCCGAAATCCAGCTTGATTTCAGTGCATCCAGCACGTACTTCTCTTCGTTGCCCCAATAGGTTGGGCTGGCCCACGGAATGAATGTTTGCTCCATATGGTCTTTCGATTTGCAGAGATTCGACTAGTGCTTAATGAACTCTAGGCCAATCACGCCGATACCGGGCATGACGGCGAAGTCGTCCTTGTATTCGTAGTGCCTGCCCATGTCATATGGTGCGCGCCAAGCAGGAAAAAACTTGTCTTCCCTTTTTCGGGTCTCGTTCTGCTGGTAGGTGCCAGCGACCTTCTCCGCATAAATTTGATGGTGTACTGGTGGACCTGTTATTGAATATATCTGGGTCTCCAGCAATGCATGGTCGTAAAACCTCTGGAAGAACTGAAACTCTTCAAGTTTGGATGCTCCCAGTTGGTAGTCATCCTGGTTCATGTACTCCTCCTGAGCCATGTTTGCGCACGGAATGGTCAGCAGCAGTCGCCCCCCCGGTGCGAGCAGCTCCCAGAACTTTGCGATAGCGCCCTTGTCGTCGTCGATGTGCTCCAGCACAGACATGCACGTGATCAGATCAAAGGAGCCAGTTGCGAATTTCACATCAGAAATCATCTCCGCATGGAAAGTGGAGCGCTCCTCCAACCCAAGATCCTTTGCCAAGTCTGCTGTCCGTGCAAGGTCGCGCGCGTCCGGATTGATGAAATGCACGACAGCGTCAGGGTTCTGGTCAGCGACCATGAGTGGAAACAATCGAGGTGATGACACATCCAGGTATTTCGCAATTTTTGCTTTCTGGACCGAGTTCGACATGAAATCGAACTCAAAATACCGAAATGAGTCCAGAGGCATGACTATCAACCGATAGGCCGCGTCGAGGCGTCCATGTTGGATGGCCAGTTGAATTCCTTTGCGCAAAAAGTAGCCCCTGAACTGAAGCCCTGGCGTTTTGTGGGCATACGCAAGAAGCCAGTACACAGGGGCAAGAAAGGTACCGGCAAGCCCGATCACCAGTTTTTCCCACAAGGAAAGCCGGCTCGAAGTTTCCTTGTACCGGAGATATGTTTTCTGAAGCTGTCTATCCATGCCCTTGCTCTTTCAGGGTGCGGTCAACGAGGGGAGTGGCGCCGACTTCATCGCCAAGCAGCGACTTCCACTTTTGCTTGTCGGTGAAGAAGGGTCGGGCGGAGAGGAGCAGCACTCCCAGCCCCACGAGGAGCCCCAGCAGTGCATTCGCAAACAAGGGGAATGCGAGTTGAGTGGACATCACGAAAAGGAGTCCGCCGCCCGCCAGAGCCCATGCAAGCGGGACGCCAACGTCTGCGGCAAGCCAGCCGGGCTTTGAACCTTTAAGAAGATGTTTGTGGGTGAGCCAGCGCCCAACGATGACGTAGATGACTTCGATGGCCATCCAGGAAAAGGCTGCCCCTACCGCTCCATACATCCTGGAGGAAACGATGACAAGAGGAGCCATAAGGCAAATCAAACCGATGTTGATCGCCAGCGGCAGCCATGTCATGCCGTGCGCCAACTGAAGTGCATATGGAAAGAACATGATCCCGTTGAGTGCGGAACCAACGGCCAGAAAGGCAATGATGGGCGCAGCCTGGATGGCCAGATCTGCATTGCCGGTCCAGAGCGTCACAAACTCCTTGCCGAACACCGCAATCAGCATCGCTGCAGGAAAAATTGCTGATGCGAACATTCTGGAGCCGCTGCGATAGAGATCCAGCAATCGCGCATCGTCCTTCGCTGCCACGAGTGCCGACATCCGTGGGAACACCACGTTGAACACGGGGGCGATGAGGATATGCAGTCCGCTCATGACCATGACGGCAACCATATAGTGACCAAACTCGGACAGCGCCACGTTCTTGCTGAGAATGACTTTGTCAAGTTGAGTAAACACTGCCGAGGTTAGGGCGATACCGCTCATGCCCGCTGAAAACTTCCAGACGGGCAATAGCCTCTTGATGTTGAACTCAGCAAACGGACGCGGTCCCAGTGTTTGCCACGCTGCGAACCGGATGCACACGGCATACAAGATGCCCACGGCGGCCTGCCACAGAAAGAAGGCTTCGATACTCCTTGAGACAAATGCCAAGATCAACACCGCTCCGAGATTCGACAATGTAGACATGGCCATGCTGATGCCGCTAGCGAGCACCAAGCGCTGCGCGCCTACCAAAACGCCTTGATACAGCCCGATTGGCCATCGGCACGCCACAACCAGGCCCATGAGTGCCACTACGTGTGAGATCGTCTCTTGAGACAGTTGCTGCGGCTTCAGCCAGGATTGACCAATCCAAGACGACAACGACCAGACGACCAGCGCAATGACGCCGGCAACGGCCCAGTACAGCGCCGCCAGCGTCTGGAGCAACTCCCCAGGTGCGCGGTAATCTCCGGCCGATGAACCGCGCGCAACTTCGCGGTTCATGGTGGCTGCCATGCCGAGGTCCAACAGCTGTATGAGAGCTTGCAGTGTCACGTAAAAGCCGATCAGGCCATACGATTCGACACCCAGGTACCTCAGGTAAAACGGCACCACCGCGAAGGCTAGCAGGGCCGACCACGCTGAGTTCACCCAGCCTGCCAGTAGATTGTGGCCCACCCTCATGAATGACTACTCGTGATATGCATTCGCGTAGTAGCCGTGTCTTTTCACCAATTCATCGCGCTCAGCCGTTCGCAGGTCTTCAATTACCATTTCCTTCACAAGTTCATCGAAGCTTGTGACAGGCTTCCATCCCAGCTTTTCGCGCGCTTTTGTAGCGTCTCCTAGCAAGGTCTCCACTTCGGTCGGTCTGAAATACCGGGGATCCACGGATACGATGCAGTGGCCTTGGGCGTCGAAGCCCTTTTCATCCACTCCCGCTCCCTCCCAGCGAACGCCTATCCCAAGCTCCGTGGCAGCCGCGTCCACAAACTCGCGAACGCTGTATTGCACCCCCGTAGCAATTACGAAGTCTTCAGGCTCGGCCTGCTGCAGCATCAACCATTGCGCCTCTATGTAGTCGCGTGCATGACCCCAATCGCGCTTGGCGTCCAGGTTGCCGAGATAGAGCCGCTCCTGCAGACCGAGCTTGATGCGTGCCAGCGCGCGCGTGATCTTGCGTGTCACAAAGTTCTCTCCACGAACGGGCGATTCGTGGTTGAACAGGATGCCGTTGCACGCGTACATGCCATAGGCTTCCCGGTAGTTCACCGTGATCCAGTACGCGTAGAGCTTGGCCACTGCGTAGGGTGAGCGCGGATAGAAGGGGGTCGTTTCTTTCTGCGGCGTTTCCTGCACCAGGCCATACAGCTCGGAAGTGGATGCTTGGTAGAAGCGGGTCTTCTTTTCCATGCCGAGGATGCGGATTGCCTCAAGGACGCGCAATGCGCCCAAGGCATCGGAGTTGGCCGTGTACTCCGGTTCCTCGAACGAAACGGCCACGTGGCTCTGAGCCGCCAGGTTGTAGATCTCGTCCGGCTGCACCTGCTGGATGATGCGAATAAGGCTGCTGGAGTCGGTCAGGTCTCCGTGGTGCAGAAAGAACTTGACCCCAGGCTCATGTGGGTCGCGATATAGGTGGTCGATGCGAGCGGTGTTGAACATCGAGGCCCGGCGCTTGATGCCGTGCACGATGTAGCCCTTCTTCAAAAGAAACTCCGCCAGATAGGCGCCATCCTGGCCGGTCACGCCGGTGATCAGTGCGATCTTGTTGTTCATGTCGGGTTGTTTCATGGCTGCTTTCGGTTCTCTTTGTGGTGCACTCGGTGCAGTGCGGCTTACCGCAGCTTCAGCGCATTTCGCAGCCGCAACAACTTGGGTGCAAGGCTTGGATCTTGCGCGGCGCTTCTCCAAGCTTGGAGGATGAGGATCCAGAGAAGGAGAGCCATTGCCGTAGCCAGTGCGCTGAGCAAGGCAATCAATCCCTTGGGCTTTGATTCGGGCGAGGTCGGAAGCGTCGGTGCCTGCTCGACAACGTCCATCGAATACCCTCCGCGCAAGCTGGCGATTGTCGCAGTCTCATGCAAGTAGCGAGTTTGTAGATCTGCGGCAGCAGTGAGCGTCGCACCGGTGTCTTGCTGGTCCAACGTCTTTCCAGAGACAACCCCTGTCTCGGACGACAAGCGCTCGATCAGTCGACGCGTCGCATTGAGAGATGACTCGGCATGGGCCAGAAGTTTTTCAAGGGCTGCGCGCTCGGTTTGGGTTGGTTCAGTGCTCTTCAGCCAACTTTCAATGACGGCGTTGGCCAGTGTCTGTGCCTGCTCGGGTTGGTTCGATGTGACTTCAAGTTGCAGCAATCCAGCTGGGTCTGCCGAGACTTTGACCTGTTTCATCAAGTCCTTTCGCGCGATGTCGAGAGGACGTCCTTCTGACAGCTTCATACGAATGATTACTGGATCAAGCACGCGTGACGAAGTCATCAATTCAGCCGCCTGAGCAGGTGTCTGAACTTTGATCACGGCGAAGACATGGCTGAGTCCAGGCGCTTGAGAAGGTAAGACCAATGTGGCTCGGCTGACGTAGCGCTCGGGGGCGACGTGGGCCAAACCAGCAGCAATCATGCCCACGAGCACCGAGCCTACGACGAGCAACTTGAAGTTCTCCGCGATCAGGATCAGGAGGTCGAGCAGACCAACCTCATCGACCTTTTCAAGATGACGATTCAAAACATTGTCCTTGGGCATGGATACGGACCAAACCCTATTCATTCAACTGGGCGACTTTGAGCGGCACGCCGAACTGGTCTTTGCTGGACAAGGACGGGTCTCCAACCAACGCCCATTCAATCCCGATGTCTGGATCGTTCCAGGCGAGGCAACGTTCGTGCTGCGGTGCGTAGTAGTCCGTGGTCTTGTACAGAAAGTCAGCCGAGTCGCTCAGCACCAAGAAGCCATGGGCAAAACCTGGTGGCACCCACAGTTGTTTGTGGTTCTCTTCAGAGAGTTCCACTCCCACCCACTTGCCGAAGGTCGCCGATCCTTGGCGAATGTCCACCGCCACATCAAACACCGCTCCCCGCGCCACCCGCACCAGCTTGCCCTGCGGCTGCTGCACTTGGTAGTGCAATCCTCGCAGGACTCCCTTGGCACTGCGGCTGTGGTTGTCCTGCACGAAGTTCACATCCAGACCCGTCGCCTCGTTGAAGGCCTTCTGGTTGAAGCTTTCGAAGAAAAAGCCGCGCTCGTCGCCGAACACCTTGGGTTCGATGATCAGCACGTCGGGGATGGCGGTGGGGGTGACTTTCATCGGAAAACCGGGTCCTTGAGCAGGCGCGCCAGGTACTGGCCGTAGCCGTTCTTGAGCATGGGTTGGGCCAAGGCTTCGAGTTGGATGCTATCGATCCAACCATGTCGCCACGAGATCTCTTCAGGGCACGCAATCTTCAAGCCTTGGCGGTGTTCCAACGTAGCAATGAACTGGCTGGCTTCCAGCAGGCTGTCATGTGTGCCGGTGTCCAGCCACGCGTAACCCCGCTGCATGATCTGCACGTTGAGCTGGCCGAGGTCCAGGTAGGCCTGGTTCACGGCGGTGATCTCGAGTTCGCCGCGTGCGCTGGGCTTCACGGCTTTGGCGATGTCCACCACCTGCTGGTCGTAGAAATACAGGCCGGTCACCGCGTAGTTGCTCTGGGGTTTGGCGGGCTTCTCTTCGATGCTGCGGGCTTTGCCCTGTGCATCGAAAGCCACCACGCCGTAGCGCTCGGGGTCGTTCACGTGGTACGCGAACACCGTGGCGCCGCTGGCCTGCTTGTCGGCGTCGGCCAGCAGCGTGGTGAAGTCGTGACCGTAGTAGATGTTGTCGCCGAGCACCAGTGCGCTGGGGCTGTTGCCCACGAAGTCGGCGCCGATGATGAAGGCCTGCGCCAGGCCGTCGGGGCTGGGTTGCACGGCGTATTGCAGGTTCATGCCCCAAGCACTCCCGTCGCCCAGAAGTTGCTGAAAGCGCGGGGTGTCTTGCGGGGTGCTGATGATGAGCACGTCGCGGATGCCGGCGAGCATCAGCGTGGTCAGCGGGTAATAAATCATCGGCTTGTCGTACACCGGCAGCAGCTGTTTGCTGATGGCCAGCGTGGCGGGGTGCAGGCGGGTGCCCGAGCCGCCGGCCAGGATGATGCCTTTGCGTTGCGTCATGTGTCTTGTCTCACAAAATTTCGGCAAGCATACGCCGCACGCCGTGTTGCCAGTGGGGCAAGTTCAAACCAAAGGTGCTGCGCAAGTGTGAGGTGTCCAGGCGCGAATTGAGTGGCCGGCGAGCTGGTGTCGGAAAGGCGCTGGTGGGCACGGGCGCCACTTCCCCGGCTTTGATTGCCAGATCCGGTTTCAGGGTGCGCGCCGTCTCCAGCACGAAGCGGGCGTAGCCGTTCCACGTGGTTTCGCCTGCCGCAGCCAGGTGGTAGGTGCCGTAGCCAGCGCTGTCGCGCAAGGTCTGGCGGATGGCATGGGCCGTCACGTCGGCGATCAGTTCTGCCCCGGTGGGTGCGCCGAACTGGTCGTCGATCACGGTGAGCTTCTCGCGTTCCTGGGCCAGGCGCAGCATGGTCTTGGAGAAATTGCCGCCGCGCGCGGCGTACACCCAGCTGGTGCGAAAAATCAGATGGCGCGAACTGGCCGCCGCTATCAGACGTTCGCCTTCCAGCTTGGTCTGGCCGTACACGCTCAATGGCCCGGTGGTGGCGCCTTCGGTCCAGGGCGCAGTGCCGCTGCCTTCAAACACGTAGTCGGTGGAATAGTGAACCAGCAAGGCACCCACCGCGTGGGCGGCTTCTGCCAGCACCCCGGGGGCCGCGGCATTCAAGGCCTGCGCCAGTTCAGGCTCGCTCTCGGCCTTGTCCACCGCAGTGTGGGCCGCCGCGTTCACGATCACGTCCGGCCGCAGCCGCGTTACGGTTTCAAGCATGCCGTCCAGGTCGTTGAGGTCACCGCAACCGCCGTTCGCCAGTGTGCTGTGCCGGTCCAGCGCCACCAGCTCGCCCAGCGGCGCCAGGCTGCGCTGCAGTTCCCAGCCCACCTGACCGTTTTTGCCCAGCAGCAAAACCCTCATGCGGACACTGGCGCCTCGTACTGCGCCTGCACCCATTGCCTGTACGAACCGCTTTGCACGTTCGCCACCCATTCGGGGTGATCCAGGTACCACTGCACGGTCTTGCGGATGCCGCTCTCGAAGGTCTCGGCGGGTTTCCAGCCCAGTTCGCGTTCAATCTTGCGTGCGTCGATGGCGTAGCGGCGGTCGTGCCCAGGGCGGTCTTTGACGTAGCTGATCTGGCTGGCGTAGGGCTGGCCATCGTTGCGCGGGCGCAGTTCGTCGAGCAGGGCGCAGACGGTGCGCACGATCTCCAGGTTGGGTTTCTCGTTCCAGCCGCCCACGTTGTAGGTCTCACCCAGGCGGCCGCCTTCGAGCACGCGGCGGATGGCGCTGCAGTGGTCTTTCACATACAGCCAGTCGCGCACCTGCATGCCGTCGCCATACACCGGCAGGGCTTTGCCCGCGAGTGCGTTGACGATCATCAGGGGGATCAGCTTTTCGGGGAAGTGGAACGGCCCGTAGTTGTTGCTGCAGTTGGTGGTGAGCACCGGCAGGCCGTGGGTGTGGTGCCAGGCGCGCACCAGGTGGTCGCTGGCGGCCTTGCTGGCCGAATACGGGCTGTTGGGCTCGAAGCCGTGGGTTTCGGTGAAGGCCGGTGCGTCGGGAGCCAGGCTGCCGTAGACCTCGTCGGTGCTCACGTGCAGGAATCGGAAGTCTGCCTTGTCCTCGACTGACAACGAAGACCAGTGCGCTCGCACCGCCTCCAGCAAGCGGAAGGTGCCGACGATGTTGGTCTGGATGAAGTCTTCGGCGCCATGAATGGAGCGATCCACATGGCTCTCGGCGGCGAAATTGATCACTGCGCGTGGCCGGTGCTCGGCCAGCAGGCGGGCCACGAGTGCACTGTCGCCGATGTCGCCCTGCACGAACACATGGCGTGTATCGCCCTGCAGGCTGGCCAGGTTTTCCAGGTTGCCGGCGTAGGTGAGCTTGTCGAGATTGATGACCGGCTCGGCCGACTGGGCCAGCCAGTCGAGCACGAAGTTGCCGCCAATGAAGCCGGCGCCGCCAGTGACGAGGATCATGAAACTTCCCTAAAGGTGGCGATCTTGGGGCTGCCCGAGGGCCGCCTTGAACCACGCATTATCTTCACCAAACCGCTGTTTCCAGCGGATCCAACCGACGGATCAGTGTCCGTGTGAAACCGTCTCGCCAGCCTTGAGGCGGTAAACCGTTCCGCAATAAGGACATTTGGCCTCACCGCTGTGGCCCACGTCCAGGTACACCTTGGGGTGGCTGTTCCAGAGCTTCATGTCGGCCAGCTTGTTCGGGCAGAACACGCCGCCCTGGGCGTTGAGGTCGCTGGCCTTGAGTTCGATGCTGGCATTTTTCATGAATGTCTCTCACACGTTGCGATTGCAGGGGCCGCGACCAGAGACACCGCGGAACCGGCTTTGCCGGGCCGCTGGTGTCGCCCCCTGGGGGGTGGCGCCGAAGGCGACGCGGGGGGTCACACTTTCGTGAGCCAGTGGGCGTACTTGGGATTGCGGCCGTTGACGATGTCGAAGAACGCGCTCTGGATCTTCTCGGTGATGGGGCCGCGCGTCCCCACGTAGTCGCCTTTGCCCATCTCGATGCGGTCGAGTTCGCGGATGGGGGTCACTTCAGCGGCGGTGCCGGTGAAGAAAGCCTCGTCGGCGATGTAGACCTCGTCGCGCGTGATGCGCTTCTGGATGATCTCGATACCGAGGTCTTTGGCGATGTGGAACACGGTGTTGCGCGTGATGCCATTGAGCGCGCCGGCCGACAGGTCGGGCGTGTAGATCACGCCGTTCTTCACCACGAAGATGTTTTCGCCAGCGCCTTCGCTCACGAAGCCCGAAGCGTCGAGCAGCAGCGCTTCGTCGTAGCCCTCGTCGGTCACTTCCATGTTGGCCAGGATGCTGTTGGTGTAGTTGCTCACCGCCTTGGCCTGCGTCATGGTGATGTTGACGTGGTGGCGGGTGTAGCTGCTGGTTTTCACGCGGATGCCGCGCTTCAGGCCTTCTTCACCCAGGTACGCGCCCCAGGCCCAGGCCGCCACCATCAGGTGGATGGTGTTGCCCTTGGGCGAAACGCCCAGTTTCTTGTCACCGATCCAGGTCAGCGGGCGGATGTAACAGCTCTCCAGCTTGTTCTCGCGGACCACGGCTTTTTGAGCCTCCATGGCTTCTTCCATGGTGAAGGGCAGCTTCATGCGCAGGATCTTGGCGCTGTTGAACAGGCGCTCGGTGTGCTCTTCCAGGCGAAAGATCGCCGTACCGCCCACCGCGTTGTAAGCCCTCACACCCTCGAAGGCGCCGCAGCCGTAGTGCAGCGTGTGGGTCAGCACGTGGATCTTGGCGTCGCGCCAGTCCACCATCTGGCCGTCCATCCAGATCTTGCCGTCGCGGTCGGACATCGAGGGAACGATGGGGCTCATGGGGGTCCTTGTGGGTTGTTCGTGGGGGGCGCCCAACCGGCAGGGCGGGTCGCCAAACCCGCGATTTTACGGCGCCGGAGCGTCGGCTTCCGGGTCCGGCCGCGCCAATTGCCAGCGCACCAGCTTGCCGTGCTGGAACTCGGCTTCCACCGTGGACTGGCCGTTGTCGGTCCAGCGGTACAGCTCGGGATCGGCGCCCTCTGCGGAAAGTCGTTCGCCCAGTGCGCGCGTCATGGCGATCACGTGCATCAGCGTCACGCCGGGTTTGAGCTTGGCGTTGAGCATCACCGCGCTGTCGACGTGGCCGATGGGGCGGTTGGCGGCGCGCTTGAGGATCGTCATGAGGCGGGTGAAGTGCAGCAGCAGCCACATCATCAGGCCACCGCTCACAGCGGCCACGGCGGGCCAGCCCGAGGCGCGGTGCGCCACCACCAGCAGGGCGGCGCAGCCCAGGGGAATCAGGAATTTCTTGAGTTGCATGAGGGGGATTGTCCTTCGGCGCACCGGCCGCGCCGCTGCGGTTTGTACGCAGGCCACGGGCCTCAGGCCAGGCTGCGCGCCAGCTCCATGGCCTCTTCGATGCGGTCCACCCCGTGCACCGTGAGGCCTTCAAAGCTCTTGTCGTTCTTCTTCGGCAGGTTGGCTTTGGGCACCACCGCCACGCTGAAGCCCAGCTTGGCGGCTTCCTTCAGGCGCTCCTGGCCGCGCGGCGCCGGGCGCACCTCGCCAGCCAGACCCACCTCACCAAAGGCAATGAAGCCCTTGGGCAGCGGGCGCCCGCGCAGGCTGGAGGTGATGGCCAGCATCACCGCCAGGTCGGCCGCCGGTTCGCTGATGCGCACGCCGCCCACGGCGTTGACGAACACGTCCTGGTCCATGCAGGCCACGCCGGCGTGGCGGTGCAGCACCGCCAGCAGCATGGCCAGGCGGTCGCGGTCCAGGCCCACCCAGAGCCGCCCGGGCGAAGGGCCCCCGCGGTCCACCAGCGCCTGGGTCTCCACCAGCATGGGCCGCGTTCCCTCCAGCGTCACAATCACGCAGCTGCCGGGCACGGGCTCGCTGTGCTGGCTCAAGAAGATCGCACTCGGGTTGCTCACGCCCTTGAGGCC
>JBBQKZ010000047.1:0-25522 GCA_038327405.1 Burkholderiales bacterium
ACCAACGTGGTGTGCACCATCGTGGGGTGATTTTGCCCATGGAAAAGGCCCCGGTTGGGGCCTGTGGTTGACGGGTGCCGAGGGCGTCAGTGCGCCTCGGCCTGTCTGGCGGCGTTGATCGCGGCTGCGGTGTCGCCCCGGCTGCCATTGAAAAACAGGTTGAGCAGCACGGCGCTGAGCGAGGCCAGCAGGATGCCCGACTCGATGAGCGGATGGATGGCGTGGGGCATCCACTGCTTGAAATTGGGCGCCACCAGCGGGACCATGCCGAAGCCGATGGACACGGCGACGATGAAGAGGTTGTTGCGGTTGCCTTTGTAGTCCACGCCGGCGAGGATGCGGATGCCGGTGGCGGCCACCATGCCGAACATCACCAGACCGGCACCACCCAGCACGAAGGTGGGCAGCGACTCGACCAGCGCGGCCATCTTGGGCAGCAGACCGAGCACGATGAGGATCACGCCGCCGGCCACGCAGACGAACCGGCTCTTGACCCCGGTAACGCCGACCAGGCCCACGTTTTGTGAAAAGCTGGTGTAGGGGAAGGTGTTGAAGATGCCGCCGATGAGCGTACCCAGGCCATCGGTGCGCAGACCGGCGGTGAGCGCCTTCTGGTCGATCTTGCGATCAGTCATGTCGCCCAGCGCCAGGAACATGCCGGTGGATTCGATCATCACCACGATCATCACCAGGCTCATGGTGAGGATGAGGATGGGATCGAAGATCGGCATGGCGATCTCGAACGGCAGCACCAGGTCGAACCAGTGGGCCTTGCCGACTTTGTCGAAGTTCATGAGGCCGGCGGCGGTGGCGATCACGCCGCCGATGACGATACCCAGCAGCACCGAGATGTTGGCGATGAAGCCGCGCGCGAACTTTGCGATCAGCAGGATGGACGCCAGCACGATGGCGGCGATGGCGATGTGCGGCATCTGCGCGTAGGCCGGGTTGGGCACGCTGCCCACGATGGCCAGGCCCTTGGGCAACTCAGGCACGGCGCCGCTGGCGGACGCCTGCTTCGCCGCGTCGAGCCACTGCAGGTGCTCGGGGCTGGGAATGCTGGGCGCAGTGGGACCGAAGGGGTTGCCAAAGATCCAGTTGATCCCGATGCGCATGAGGCTGATGCCGATCACCGCGATGATGGTGCCGGTGACCACGGGCGGGAAGAAGCGCAGCATGCGGCTGACGATGGGCGCGATGAGGATGGAGACCACGCCAGCGCCGATGATGGCGCCGAAGATGAGACCGGCACCCTGAACACCAGGGTTGCTGTTGGCCATGGCCACCATGGGCGCCACCGAGGCGAAGGTCACCCCCATCATCACCGGCAGCTTGATGCCGAACCACTGCGTGGCACCGAGGGCCTGGATCAATGTGACCAGACCGCAGCAGAACAGGTCGGCCGAGATCAGCATGGCCACCTGCTCTGGGCTGAGCTTGAGTGCGCGACCCACGATCAACGGCACCGCGACGGCGCCGGCGTACATGACCAGCACGTGCTGCAGGCCGAGTGCGGTGAGCTTGCCGGCGGGCAGGACTTCATCAACGGGGTGGACGGTGGTGGACATGGATGTCTCCTTTAATGCATGCAAATGTGTATACAGTTTATGTGTACGTTCTGATGAAGAGGTTAGGGGAAACCCGGTTTCTGATGGGTGGTTCGATGGGGCTTTGTTTCTTTGTTTTGAACTTCGGCCGGCACGGCGCCATGGCTGCCAGCGACCGGAACAGGCGGGAAGGCAGACCCCGACCACCGGAACAACAGCAATTGATCAGTAGGCTTATCATTTATCTCCACACACCAAAGCGTGAGAAGACATGAACGCACCGCAAGCCCTCGTGCGCTGGCACGACCGCGGCTCCAGCCGCATACCCTTCTGGGCCTACACCGACCCCGAGCTGTACCAGCGCGAACTGGAGCGCCTGTTCTACGGACCGCACTGGTCCTACGTGGGCCTGGCCATCGAGATTCCCAACACCGGCGACTACAAACTCAGCTGGGTCGGCGAGCGCCAGGTCATCATGGTGCGCGACCGCGTGGCGCCCAAAGAGCGCGCCACCGACCCCGGCATCCGTGTCGTCGAGAACCGCTGCGCGCACCGCGGCGTTCGCTTCTGCCAGCCGCCCATGGACGGAAAAACCGGCAACGTGCGCAGCTTTGTGTGCCCCTACCACCAGTGGACCTACAAGCTCAACGGGGATCTGGCCGGCCTGCCGTTCAAGGACGGCGTGAAGGATGGCGAATGCACCAACGGCGGCATGCCCGCCGACTTCGACCTGAGTCAGAACGGCCTGACCAAGATGCGCGTGGCCGTGCTGCATGGTCTGGTGTTCGCCACCTTCAGCATGGATGCCGAGCCCTTCGAGCAGTACATCGGCCCGGCTGTGATGCCCTGGCTCGATCGCATCTTCAAGGGCCACGAATTGAAGCTGTTGGGCTACAACCGCCAGCGCATTCCGGGCAACTGGAAACTGATGATGGAGAACATCAAGGACCCGTACCACCCGGGTCTGCTGCACACCTGGTTCGTCACCTTCGGCCTGTGGCGCGCCGACCAGAAAAGCCGCATGGTGATGGACGAACACGGCCGCCATGCGGTGATGATTTCGCGCCGCAACGAAGGTGGTACCAACAAGAGCGTGACCGAAGGCGTGACCAGCTTCAAGGCCGACATGGCCCTGCACGACACACGCCTGCTCGACGTGGTGCCCGAAGCCTGGTGGACGGTGGACGATCCGTCCAACCCCGGCACCCCCATCACCCCCACGGTGACCATGATCACGCTGTTCCCCAGCCTCATCATCCAGCAGCAGGTGAACTCCCTCTCCACGCGCCACATCGTGCCGCGTGGCGCGGGTGAGTTCGACTTTGTGTGGACCCACTTCGGCTTTGCTGACGACACCGAGGAGATGACGCAGCGCCGCCTGCGCCAGGCCAATTTGTTCGGCCCGGCGGGTTTTGTGAGCGCCGACGACGGCGAGGTGATCGAGTTCAGTCAGGACGGCTTCAAACAATGGGGTGAGGGCGGTTCCACGCTGGTGGAACTGGGTGGCCGCAGCGACGATGTAGGCAAAGCACCCACAGAACACATGGTCACCGAGACCTTGATCCGCTCGATGTACGCCTACTGGCGCAAGGCCATGGGGGAATGACATGCCAGTGATCGACCAGGATCTGCAATCCCTGCTGCTGCACCACACCGTGGACCGCTTCAACGCGGCCTACGCCGCCACGCTGGACGACCGCCGCTTCAACGAGTGGCCCGACTGCTTCGTGGAAGACGCGCGCTACAAGGTGCAGGCCCGTGAGAACTTCGACCGGGGCTTGCCGCTGGCGCTGCTCGCGCTGGAAAGCCAGGGCATGCTGCGCGACCGCATCTACGGCGCCAGCCAGACCATCTACCACGGGCCGTACTACACCCGCCATGTGGTGAGCCCGGCGCGCATCACGCAGGCGGGGGCCGGAACGCCAGCCGATCCGGTCAGGGCAGAAACCAACTACGCCGTGTTCCGTACCAAACCCGGCGGTGTGAGCGAGGTCTACAACGTGGGGCGCTACATCGACTCGTTTGTGAACACGGACACGGGTCTGAGGCTGCAGAGCCGGACCTGTGTGTACGACAGCGAGATGGTGCTGAACTCGCTGATCTACCCGATCTAGATCTGCCGATTCCGCGCCAGCGGCGGGTTCTTGCTGAAGTACGCCACGATGCCCCGCAGCAATGCATCGGCCAGGTCGTCCTGGTACTTCGGGTCGTTCAGGCGCTCTTCTTCGTCGGGGTTGCTGATGAAGGCGGTTTCCACCAGCACGCTGGGGATGTCGGGTGCGCGCAGCACCGCGAAGTTGGCTTGTTCCACGCGCTGTTTGTGCAGCTTGCCCACCTGCTTCACATGGCCCAGCATGGCGCTGCCGAGCTTGAGGCTGTCGTTGATCTGGGCGGTGGTGCTCATGTCAAGCAAGGCGCGCTGCACGGTGGCGTCCTTGGCTTTCACGTTGAGGCCGCCCACCTGGTCCGCCGCGTTTTCCTTGTTGGCCATCCAGCGAGCGGCGGCACTGCTGGCGCCCTTGGTGCTGAGTGCGTACACGCTGGCGCCTTGCGGGCGCGGTGTGTAGAAGGCGTCGGCGTGCAGGCTGATGAACAGGTCGGCCTGCACGCGCTGGGCTTTCTGCACCCGCACCTGCAGCGGCACAAAGAAGTCCTTGTCGCGCGTCATGTAGGCGCGCATGGGGTTGCCGTTGACACGCGTGTCGTTGATGCGGTCGCGCAGTTTCTGGGCGATCTGCAGCACGACCTTTTTCTCGTGCGTTCCGCCCGGGCCGATGGCGCCCGGGTCTTCGCCACCGTGGCCGGGGTCCAGCGCCACGATGATGAGGCGCTCGGTTCTGGCGGGCGGGCCAGCCGGTCGCTTGGCCGGACTGCCCGATGAGGGCGCGGCGGCGACTGCGGTGCCCGTGTTGTCGGGCGGCGTGGTGGGTTTTCCCGGGGTCGGACCCGATTGACCACGCTGTGCAATCAAGGCGCCGAGCGGGTCGTCCGCCGGGTTGGCGGCTGTCACGCGGTCGTTCGGGTTCGGTCCGCCCGCCACCTGGCCCATCTCAAGGCCCAGCAGGCGCGCCGCGCGTTCGCTGGCGGCGTCCAGGTCCTTCATGCGTTGGGCGATCAGCTGCTCCAGCGGGTCGGGCGCATTCACCGGAAAGAGGTCCAGCACCAGTCGGTGCTGGTAGGCCGCCACGGGCTCCAGGTTGAACACCTGTGGCTTGATGGCTTGCTTGAGGTCGATGACGAGCCGCACCACGTTGGACGCGTTCTGCGCCACGCGGATGCCGGCAATGTTGGGGTCGTCCGATTTCAGTTTGCCCACCAGTTCGCGCAGGCCGGGCAGCAGGTCGATGCCTTCGATGTCGACCACCATGCGTGGCGGTTCGGTCACGAAAAACTTCTGCGCCTTGAGTTCACCATCGGACTCGATGGTCACGCGGGTGTAGTCCTCGGCCGGCCAGATGCGCACCGCCAGCACGCTGGCGCCCCGCGCGATGTGTTGCACGCCGAGCAGCAAGACCAGCGAGCCGGTGCGCAACAAGGTGCGGCGGCTGATGGGCCCCTTCATGCCAGGGCCTCCAGCAGGCGCAGACCCGTGGGGGTGAAGGCGGTGGCGCGCACGGCGCGGGCGCTGTCGTGTTCCGGGTCGGTGTGGGGGTTCATGTTGTCGGGTTGGATGTCGATCTGCAGATCGACCGCAGGCAGGAAATCGCCAGCGCGTTCGGGCCACTCCACCAGCTTGAGACCCGGGCTGGCAAAAAGTTCGCGAAAGCCCGCGTCTTCCCATTCGCGCGGATCGTTGAAACGGTAGAAGTCGAAGTGCCACACCGACAGCGGCTCACCCGCCGGCATCACAGGGCAGTCCATCGCGCTGTGCGGCTCCACCACCGCGTAGGTGGGGCTCTTGATGCGCCCACGCACGCCCAGAGCCCGCAGCAGGTGGCGCACCAGCGTGGTCTTGCCGGCGCCCAGATCACCTTGCAGCGTGAGCGTGGCGTGGGCAATGGCGGGTGACAAGGCCAGCTGCTGGGCAAAGGCCTGCGTGTCTTGTTCGGTGGCCCAGCCGCCTTGCCACTGTGCAGACGCGGACACCGATCCCGCAGGAGCCAGACCGGTTCCTACAATGCCCTTCACATGAATGTCGCTCTGGATGCCGCTCAACTCGTCTCTCAGGTGCAGGCCTGGGGCCAGGAACTCGCATTTTCCCAAATCGGGGTGGCCGGTGTGGATTTGTCGGCTGCCGAACCGGGTTTGTTGGCCTGGTTGTCGGCTGGATGTCACGGTGACATGGCCTACATGGCCGCGCACGGCCTCAAACGCGCCCGCCCGGCCGAGCTGGTGCGGGGCACGCTGAGTGTGATCACCGCCCGCATGGACTACCTGCCGAGGGCCACGCCCGAGGGCTGGCAGGCCATTGAACTCGATCGCCTCGACAGTCCGCAAGAGGCCGTGGTCTCGATGTATGCGCGAGGCCGGGATTACCACAAGGTGCTGCGCAACCGCCTGCAATCGTTGGCCGATCGCGTCGCTGCGGCCATCGGTCCCTTCGGGTACCGCGTGTTCACCGACTCGGCCCCGGTGCTCGAAGTGGAGCTGGCCTCTCGAAGCGGCATCGGCTGGCGTGGCAAACACACCCTGGCGCTGCACCGCGAGGCGGGCTCGATGTTTTTTCTGGGCGAGATCTTCGTGGACCTGGCGTTGCCGCCCACCGAGGCCGTGAGCGAACACTGCGGCAGTTGCAGCGCCTGCATCGACGTGTGTCCCACTCAGGCCATCACCGGCCCCCAGCGCGTGGACGCACGGCGTTGCATCAGCTACCTCACCATCGAACACGCCGGGCCGATTCCGCCGGAGTTGCGCCCGCTCATGGGCAACCGCATCTACGGCTGCGACGACTGCCAGCTCGTGTGCCCGTGGAACAAGTTCGCGCAGCGCTCAGCCTTGCCCGATTTCGACGAACGTGCAGGGCTGTCAGGCGCCTCCCTCGTCGAACTCTTTGCCTGGAGCGAGGCCGAATTCCTCAAACGGACCGAAGGCAGCGCGATCCGGCGCATCGGGCATGAGCGTTGGCTGCGCAACATCGCCGTGGCGATGGGCAACGCGCTGCGTGTGCAGCCCGACCCCCACCTTGAAAGTGCGTTGCGAGCGCGCGCCGACCACCCCAGCCCGGTCGTGCGCGAGCACGTGGCCTGGGCGCTGGCGCAATCTCAGCCCGCGTAGCTCTGACGCAGCTCCCGCTTGAGCAGCTTGCCGCTGGGGTTCTTGGGCAGGCTGTCGGTGAACACCACGCGTTTGGGGCTCTTGAAGCTGGCCATGTTGTCGGTGCAATGCGCGATCACCTCGGCCTCGGTGAGCTGGTGCCCGGCCTTGACCACGATCACCGCGGTGACCGCTTCCACCCACTTCGCATCGGGCAGGCCGATCACCGCAACTTCGCTCACCCCAGCCAGGCGGTAGATCATCTCTTCCACCTCGCGGCTGGCCACGTTCTCGCCGCCGGTCTTGATCATGTCCTTCTTGCGGTCGACCACCGTGATGTAACCCTCGTCGTCGATCAGGGCCAGGTCGCCGCTGTGGAACCAGCCGCCTTCGAACGCGGCCTGCGTGCGCTCGGGGTCGTTGAAATAGCCCAGCATCAGGTGCGGTGAGCGGTGCACGATCTCGCCGACTTCACCCACCACCACGTCGTCCATCGCGTCGTTGACCACGCGTGTTTCCACGTTGAGCACCGCCTTGCCACACGACCCGGGTTTGCGCAGCTGGTCCTGCGGGCCGAGCATGGTGGCCAGCGGCGCGATCTCGGTCTGGCCGTACAGGTTCCACAGCCGCACGCCAGGCAGACGCGCCGCGAGTTCCTTGAGTACCTCCACCGGCATGATGGACGCGCCGTAGTAGCCCTTCACCAGGCTCTTCAACTTGTTGGCATCGAACAAGGGTGAGCGCAGCAGCGCGATCCACACCGTGGGCGGCGCGAAGAAGCTGGTGATCTGGTGTTTTTCGATCAAGGCCAGCAGGTTGTCGGGCACCGGCTTGGAGGTGATCACGTTGCTGCTGCCGATGAAGATGGCGGGGCCGAAGAACACGTCGAGCTGCGCGCAGTGGTAGAGCGGCAGTGCGTGCAGCGCGCGGTCCACTTCGGCGATCTCGGCGTTGATCACGCAGCTCACGTACTGCCACAGCACCGCGTCGTGGGTGAGCATGGCGCCCTTGGGGGTGGACTCGGTACCGCTGGTGTAGACAATCTGCGCCAGGTCGAAACTGCCCAGGTTCACCTCGGGCAGCGGGTCGGGGCAGGCCGCCAGGTGGTCGAAGCGGTGCATGGCAGCGTCGGGCTCGCTGGGGTCTTCGCTCGGCAGCCAGATGAAGCGCTCCACCGAGGTGTCCAGCGCGGCGGCTTCGCGGGCGAGGGCGGCCAGCCCGCTGTCGGTGGCCAGGGTCCTCGCGCCCGCGTGGCGCAGGATGTAGGCGACCTCGTCGGCCTTGAGCATGAAGTTGATCGGCACCATGACCGCGCCGCGTCGCGCCAGGGCGAAACGCAGGGCCGCGAATCCATGGGAGTTGCGCGCCAGCACGGCCACCTTGTCGCCTTCGGCCACACCCAGATGCGCCAGCCCGGCCGCCAGCCGGCTCACCAGCGCGTCGAAGTCGGCGTAGGTCCAGGTGGTATTGCCGCAGACGATGGCGGTCTTGTCAGGCAAGCGCACGGCCGTGCGGTGCAGGGCGTCAGCGATGGTCTGGCGGCGCACAACCGGGGGAATGGACAAGGACATGCGTGGGCTCCGAAAGGGATGGCGGGCGGTGGGAACGGTGCACCGATTGAAGCCGAATGATGCGCTTTGGCCATGAGCGTTTTCACCAGCCTGCTGTCACCTTTGCACACGGCGCCGACGCAAAGTCTTCACCCAGCGGGGGCTATCATGGAACGATGAACGCCGTCTCCGCCAGCCACACCCTCATGACCCGCTGGGGCCAGCGGGCGCGCCTGTGGTGGACCACCTGGTGGCAGGTGGTCATGCTGGGCGCGCAGATCCTGGTGACAGCGCTGACGCCCTCGAGCTATGCCAGCGGTCCGCGCCGTCGGGGCGTGCTCCTGCAGATCGTCCAGGCGACCGCGCCGCTGCTCACCGGGTTTCTGGTGCTCTCGGCGCTGATCAGTCTGGTGCTGATCCGCATCGTGGTGGCCACGGCCTACAGCTACGGCCTGTCGCAGTACGCGCTGGAGGTGCTGGTGCGCACGCTGGTGCTTGAACTCATTCCGCTGTACGCCGCCATGTTTGTCGCAGCGCGCTACGCCATGCCGGGCGCCCTGCGCGTGCGCGAGCAGCTGTCTGCCCAACAGCGCGCGGGCCAGGCGCTCGGCCAGGGCGTGCTCCTGACCACCGAGCTGCTGCCGCGCGCGCTGGCTTCGGTGTTTTCGGTGCTCATGCTCGCCGCGCTCAGTTGCGTGATCGCGCTGGTGCTCACCTATCTCACGGTGTACGGGTTTTCGCCCTGGGGCCTGCCCGGCTACACGCGAAGCGTGGGCCAGGTGTTCACGCCGGCGGTCACCCTGATCTTCACGCTCAAGACCCTGTTCTTCAGCCTCGCCGTGGCCGTGGTGCCACTGGCCGCCAGTGCGCAGCAGGACACCGATGGTCTGTATGCGCAGCGCAGCGACATCTCTGAATTTGCGCGCCTGTTCTCGGTGGTTCTGCTCATCGAAATCGTCTCACTGGTTGGCAACTACTACTGATCACCCATGAACCCCATGTCCGAAGAATCCGCCGTCCCTGAACCGCCCGAGGTGAAGAACCTGGAGTTCAAGGCCGCGCTGCTGCTGGTGGCCATGCTGGTGCTGGTGATCGGCTCGGCCCTCTATGTGATGTTTGCGCGTGGCATGTTCGAGGACACGCAGCGCCTGGTGCTGATCTCCGACGACTCCGAAGGTGTGGTGGTCGGCATGGACATGACCTTTGCCGGGTTTGCCATCGGGCGCGTGGCCCGCATCGAGCTGGGCGACGATGGCAACGCCCGCATCCTGATCGACGTGCCGAGCAAGGACGCGAAGTGGCTGCGCACCTCCAGCATCTTCACCATGGAACGCGGCCTGGTGGGCGGCACACGCATCCGCGCCTACAGCGGCGTGCTGGAGGACCCCGCGCTGCCGGATGGCGCCGAGAGAGGTGTGCTGCGCGGCGACACGGCGGCCGAAATTCCGAAGCTGGCGGCCAGCATGCGCGAGGTGCTGGAGAACGTGGCCGCCCTCACCAAAAAAGACGCCGCTCTGGACAGCGCGCTGACCAACCTGCAAAGCGCCACCGAGCGGCTCAAGGGCCCGCAGGGCGCCATGGGCGTGCTGATGGGCAACGACGAAGACGCGAAAAAGCTGGTGATCACGGTCGAACGCGCCAACGCCTTGCTGGCCCGAGCCGACGCACTCACCGCGCGCATGGACAGCCTGGTGAGCAACGCCGACAGGCAGGTGTTTGGACAGGGGTCTGCCGACCGTGGACTGGTGGCCGATGCCCGCGCGACGGTGCAACAGCTCAATGGCCTGCTGGCCGAGGCGCGCACCAGTCTGCAGAAGGTGGACGCGGTGCTGGTGGAGGCCCAGGGCATTGCGAGCAACACGCGCGAGGCCACCACCGACCTCGGCGTGTTGCGCGGCGAGGTCGAGTCCAGCCTGCGCAAGGTGGACGGGCTCATCAACGACATCAACCGCAAATGGCCGTTTGCGCGTGACACGGAAATCAAGCTGCCATGAAGCCGCGTACCTTTGCCCTCTTGTGTGGCCTGTTGGCGCTCGCCGCCTGCTCCGGCAACCCACCGCCTCCCGAATGGCCGGCCGAGGCCAAAGGCAGCAGCGAGCGCGCCACCGAGGCCTGGCTCAGTGGCAACAGCCGCATCGAGGCGGCGGAGTTCAGCCGGGCGCGTGCCGAGGTGGCGCGCACGGGGCAGGTGCCGCTGGTGGCGCGGCTGGAACTGCTGCGCTGTGCCACGCGCGTGGCCAGTCTGGTGGTGGAACCTTGCGCAGCTTTCGATGCGCTGGCGCAGGACGCGGCGCCTGCCGAGCAGGCCTACGCGCGGTATCTGGTGGGCACGGCTCAGCGGGTGGATGCGGCTTTGCTGCCCGAGGCGCACCGCAGTCTGGTCGGCAATGCGGCGCCAGACGCGGCTTTGGCTGCGATCACAGATCCACTCTCTCGACTCGTGGCCGCTGGTGTGTTGTTTCGCAGCGGCCGTGCCACACCCGGCGTGATCGAAACTGCGGTGGAGACCGCCTCGGCGCGCGGCTGGCGCCGGCCCCTGCTGGCCTGGCTGCAGGTGCAGCAGCAAGGCGCCCGTACCGCGGGTGACACCTCTGCCGTCGATGCCCTGCAGCGGCGCATCGACCTGGTGGCGCCACCGCGCTGATCAGCGCATGGGAATCACGGTGCCGGCAGGCAGCGGCACGGCGGTGATGCTGTTGTCCGGGGAACCTTCGATCACGCGGTCGGAATAGCTCAGGTAGACCAGGGTGTTGCGCGCCTTGTCGACCATGCGCACCACCTGCAGCTTCTTGAACACCAGCGAGGTGCGCTCGGTGAACACCACCTCCTGCTGCTTCAAGGGGTCGCCCGTGAAAGAGACAGCGCCCACCTGCCGGCATTCGATGCTGGCGTCGGACTTGTCTTCGGCCAGTCCGAGCCCGCCCTTGATGCCGCCGGTCTTGGCACGCGACACGTAGCAGGTGACACCCTTGACCTTGGGATCGTCGAAGGCGTCCACCACGATCTTGTGATCGGGTCCGAGCCATTTGAAGACCGTGTCCACTTCACCGATGGCCTGGGCCTGTGCAGCCGAGGTGGCGAACAACAGACCCAGCACCAGGCCAGACAAAGGAGCAGAGCAGAGCAATGGATTCATGATGACTTTCAGACAGGAAAATGGATCAGGCGCCGGCCAGTGGCCGCAGCACACCGAGCGCAAACGGCAGGCTCACGATGCCCAGCAAGGTGGACAGTGTCACCAGCCCGGCCACATAGGGCCCGTTGTAGCCCATGCGCGCGGCCAGCACATAACAGCTGGACGCGGTGGGCACGGCCGAGAACATCAGCAGGATGGTGGTCTGCGTCGGGTCGAGCCGGAACAGCAGCGCCAGCCCGAGCGCCATCAGCGGCATGCCCAGGTGTTTCACCGCCAGCACCAGGCCACCGAGTGTTTTTGCGCTGGCCAGCATGCCGAACTGCATGCCCGCGCCGGCGGCCATGAGGCCCAGCGCCAGCGAGGCCTGCCCGATGCGGTTGACCGTGGGCTCCAGCCAGAACGGCATGGAAAAACCCAGCAGGTTGGCCACCAGCCCCGAGACCGTGCCGACGATGAGCGGGTTGCGCACCAGTTCGCGCAGGAAACCCTTGTTGGCATGCCTCGCCATGGGCCACACGGCGCCCACGTTGAACAGCGGTACGCACACGCCGATGAGCACCGCGATCATGAGCAGGCCCGGCGGTCCTGCCACTTTTTCAGCCAGGGCCAGCGCAATGAAGGAGTTGAAACGAAAGCCCACCTGCGCGCTGGCCGCATGCAGCCGCACATCGAGGTGTTTGCCGACCCAGGGCCAGTGCGTGAGCGAATACGACAGCGCGATGCCGCACAGACCGAGCGTGAAGCCCGCGCCCATCAGGCTGGAGGCCTGGCTCAGGTCGAGCGGGCTTTTCACGATGCTGTGGAACAGCAGCACCGGGAACAGGAAGTAGTAGACCAGGCTTTCCACCTGCTCCCAGACCTTGCGGTTGAGCGCGGTGAAGCGGCAGATGAGGTAGCCGCAGAGGATGAGGGAGAAGTCGGGGAAGAGGAGTTGGGCGAAATTCACCGGTCGAGCATAACGGGGCGAGGCCGTGCGCCTGCGCTCAGGGCTTGCCGGGCGTGCGGCAGGCGGTGAGCCGGGTGACGCCACCGTCGGACACCAGCCAGTGCGACAGGGGACGGCACCGGCCGTCCACGCACAGTTCGTAGTCAGGCACGAATTCCGATCGGCTCAAGGGCAAACCCGCCGGGGAACGGTCGGCCGGTTTGTAGCTGTACCAGCCGTCCTTCAGCACCGCGTCGGGCGGCGGCTCCATGCCGGCGGCCGAGCCTTTCACGCGGGCCGTCAGGGCGAGCAGTTCGGCCCGCCCCGGGCCAGGCGCGGCCACCACCGCATAGTCTTCTTCCCAGCGCACCTTTTCAATGGAGTGTGTCCATGCCAGTGTGAAGCGCTCGGTGGCGACGAAAACGGGCCCGTGGGCAGTCGTGGCAGCCATGGCCGCCAGCACCAGACACACACCGAGCCCGGCCATGCCGGCGCTCAGCGAACCGCGCTGAGCGCGCGTTGCTGACGCGTGCGCCAGTAGTGCCAGGCCACGAAGACCGCCACCGCACCGAGGCCGATCTCGTCGGTCAGCGGCAGCGCCACCACCAGGAAGCTGGCCGACACCACGGCCACGATGCGCTCGACCACATTCAGACGCCCGAACAAATAGCCGATGGCGCCCGCACCCCACATGCCGATGGCCACCAGCGCCTTGAACACGATCCACAAGGTGTCGGTCCAGTCGCCGGACTGCAGCATGAGGGCAGGGCTGTACACCGCCATGAAGGGCACGATGAAGCCCGCAATGGCCACGCGGATGGCCTGCATGCTGATCTTCAAACCTGTCTCGCGCGCAATGGGCGCTGCCGCAAAACAAGCCAGCGCCACCGGTGGCGTGAGGTCGGCCATGATGCCGAAGTAGAAGACGAACATGTGCGAGACGATCAGCGGAACGCCCAGTTCGAGCAGCACCGGCGCGGCCAGTGAGCTGGTGATGATGTAGTTGGGGATGGTGGGAATGCCCATGCCCAGGATCAGGCAGGTGAACATGGTCAACAGCAGCGCCAGGAACAGGCTCTCCCGGCCCACGGCAATGATGTAACCACCGAGCTCGGCGGCCACGCCGGTGAGGTTGATCACGCCGATGATCACTCCCACCAGCGCACAGGCAACGGCCACCGGCAGCGCATGGCGCGCGCCTTCGACCAGCGCACGCACCGCGAGCTGACGCGCATCACCCCCCACGCGGCGGATGAAGGTGAGGGCCAGCAGCACAGCTGTGATGACGAAGAAGGTGATCACGCCGAACTCGATGAAGCCGGCGCAGGCGATGCCCAGCAGCACCCAGAACAGGCCGCGCAGGGGCAGGCCCTTCACGCCGGTCATGACGGCGGCGCCGAAGATCAGGATCACGGTCAGTGCGAGGCCCACGGTGCCGGAGAACAGCGGCGTGTATCCCGAGAACAGCAGCGCCACCAGACCGGCCAGTGGCAGCAGCAGGTACCAGCGTTCGCGCACGGCGGTCCAGGGGTTGGGGCAGTCTTCCTTGGCCAGACCGGTCAGGCCCTTGGCCCCGGCTTCCAGGTGCACCATCCAGAACGCGGTGACGAAATACAGAATGGCAGGAATGACGGCCGCCTGCACGATGGACAGGTACGGCACGTTGATGGTCTCGGCCATGATGAAGGCCACCGCCCCCATCACCGGCGGCATGATCTGCCCGCCCATGCTGGCCGTGGCTTCGACACCGCCGGCAAAGGCCGGGCTGTAGCCGAAGCGCTTCATGAGCGGGATGGTGAACTGGCCTGTGGTGACCACGTTGGCCACGCCCGAGCCGTTGATGGTGCCCATGAGGCCCGAGGAAATCACCGACACCTTGGCCGGGCCGCCGCGCGTGTGGCCCACGGTGCCCATGGCGAAGTCGTTGAACAGGCGGATCATGCCGGCCTGTTCGAGGAAGGCGCCGAACAGGATGAACAGGAAGATGTAGGTGGACGACACATAGGTCGGCGTGCCGTAGATGCCTTCCAGGCCCATGCCCAGCTGGCCCACGATCTGGTCCATGCCGTAGCCGCGGTGCGCCAGGGCTCCCGGCAGGTGCTGGCCAAAGACCGCGTACCCCAGAAAAATCAGGCAGATCAGCGGGAGCCCCCAGCCCATGACGCGGCGCGCCGCCTCGAACACCAGCACCACCGCCACGATGCCCACCACCCAGTCGGCGCTGGTGAGGTCACCCGCGCGCTGGGTCAGGTCGGCTTCGAAGTACCACTGGTACAGGCCGGTGGCAAAGCCCGCGATGCCCAGCACCCAGCCCAGGGCGCGCCAGCCCGCGTTGCGCCCGCCCATGGGCGGGAACAGCGCAAAGATCATCAGCAGCACAAAGCTCACATGCAGCGCACGGATCACCTGGCTGGAGAAGGGATGGAAGGACGCCATCCAGATCTGGTAGGCCGAGAACAGGATGGCGATCCAGAACACCGCGCCGGTCAGGGGGCTGCTGTGGCTGTCGGGTGCGACCACGGGTGGGGTGGCGGGTGAGGTGGTTGTGTGGTTGTCGTTCATGGAAACCTCGGGTCAACAGAAATGGAAACGGCCCCGGGTAGGGGCCGTGTCATCGCGGGCAAGTGTCGGGTTGCAACACCAGGGCCGCGCGGTCGCCTGCTGGCGCCTTATTTGATCAGGCCGATTTCCTTGTAGTAACGCTCGGCACCGGGGTGCAGCGGCACCGGCATGCCCTTGATGGCGTTCTCGCGCTTGATGGCCTTGGCGGCGTTGTGCGCGGCGTACAGCGTGTCGATGTTGTCGTACATCGCCTTGGCCATGCGGTAGGCGGTGTCGTCCGACACGCCACTGTGCGTGACGAGAAAGTTCGGGATGGCTGCCGTGGGGATGTCCACCGTCTGGCCGGTGTAGGTGTTGGCCGGAATGACGGCGGGTTGGTACGCCGCATCGCCCACCTTGGCCACCACATCGGCGGGCACGGAGACCACCACGATCTTGACCGAGGTGGACAGGTCGCGGATGGACGCCACACCCAGGCCGGCCGACTGCAGGGTCGCGTCGAGCTGGCGGTTCTTCATGAGTTCGACCGACTCGCCAAACGGCAGGTATTCGACTTTGGCCAGATCACCGTAGCTCAGGCCGGCAGCTTTCAGGATGGCGCGTGCGTTGAGTTCGGTGCCCGACTTGGCGGCACCCACCGAAACGCGCTTGCCCTTGAGATCGGCCAGTGTCTTGATGCCGGAATCGGCGCTGGCGACGATCTGGATGTAGTTGTTGTAGGTGGCCGAGAGACCGCGCAGCTTGTCGAGCTTGGCAGGGAAGCCCGCTTCCGCATCACCCTTCCAGGCGTCCGACAAAGAATCAGCCAGGGACAGGGCCAGCTCGCCGCGGCCAGCCTGCAGCAGGTTCAGGTTTTCGGCCGAGGCGCGCGTGACCTGGGCGGTGGAGCGCGTGTTGGGGATGTCCTTGGCGAAGATCTGCGAGAGCGCCACACCCATGGGGTAGTACACACCGCTTTGGCCACCGGTCAACACGTTGACGAACTGTTGTTGCTGTGCCGTGGCCACACCGGTGACGAGGGCTGCGCCCAGGCTCAGGCCCAGACCGATCTTGTGAATCAAACGCATGTGAGAGTCTCCTGTTGTTGGCAAAAAAAGCGAGGGGTCAGAATACAACAACACCCCACCCCGTACCCCTTGGTAATTGCGTATTTGCCTGCGGGGGTTTACCCCAACAATCGGCATCTGCACGCTACTGGTGAGCGGTCGGATCGGGCATCATGCGGGCGATACCTGCTGTCACCCTCGGCGGGGTACCTTCTGGCACTTTTTCATCATCCATTGGAGTAATTGACATGTTTTCTCGTCGTCATCTGGTCGTGCTGGGTCTCACCGTCGCTTCGGTTGCGGCGGGCAGCACGGCCTGGGCCCAGGCCTATCCCAACAAAGTCATTCGTCTGCAGGTTCCGTTTGCACCTGGCGGCACCACCGACATCATTGCGCGCGTCATGTCGGAGTCGCTCGGCAAAGCACTGGGCCAGAGCATGGTGGTGGAAAACAAGGCTGGCGGCGGCGGTGTGGTGGGTGCGCTGGAGCTTTCGCGCGCAGCGCCCGATGGTTACATCCTGGGCATGGCCACGGTGTCCACCACCGCAGCCAACCCGGCCATCAACCCCAAGATCCCCTACAACACGCTCACCGATTTCACGCCCATCATCAACATCGCGGCCACGCCCAATGTGATTGCGGTGCACCCCAGTTTTCCGGCCAAGGACTACAAGGGATTCGTGGCCGAACTCAAGAAAAACCCGGGCAAGTACAGCTATGCCAGTTCGGGCACTGGCGGCATCGGTCACCTGCAGACCGAGTTGTTCAAAAGCCTGACCAACACCTTCGTCACGCACATTCCCTACCGCGGCGCCGGCCCGGCCCTCAACGACACGATTGGCGGTCAGGTGCCCATCATTTTTGACAACCTGCCCTCCGCCTTGCCGCACATCAAGGCGGGCCGGTTGGTGGCCATCGTGGTGGCTGCGCCCCAGCGCGTGGCGGTGCTGCCCGACGTGCCCACCTTCAAGGAGATGGGGCTGGAGGCAGTGAACCGCATGGCGTACTACGGTCTGATCGGCCCCAAGGGATTGCCGCAGGAGGTGGTGGACAAGGTGTCCAACGCGACCAAACAGGCACTGAACGATCCCGCGGTGAAAAAGCGCATTGAGGAAACCGGTTCGCTGATCGTGGCCAACACGCCGGCCGAGTTCACCGCCCAGATCAAGGCGGAGTTCGAGGTCTACAAGGAAGTGGTGGCCAAGCAGAAGCTCAAGCTGGAGTGAGCAACCCGGCGCTGGCTTCCCCCAGCGAAGACCTGGCGAGTGCTTTTGTCGACGCGCTCTGGCTCGAAGAAGGTCTCTCGCGCAACACGCTGGACGCGTACCGGCGGGATCTGGTCTTGCTTGGCCAGTGGCTGGCCGGGCAGGGCAAGACCCTGCCCGAGACCACCGAGGCCGATCTCAACAGCTACTTCAGCGAGCGCCACAGCCAGACGCGGGCCACCACCGCCAACCGGCGGCTCACGGTGTTCAAGCGCTACTTCCGATGGGCGCTGCGCGAGCGCCTCATCTGCGCCGACCCCACGCTGCGCCTCTCGCCGGCACGCCAGCCGTTGCGCGTGCCCAAAACGATGTCGGAAGCCCAGGTGGAGGCCTTGCTCAGCGCGCCCGACACAGGCACACCGCTGGGTGCGCGCGACCGGAGCATGCTGGAGCTGATGTACGCCAGCGGTCTGCGCGTGAGTGAACTCGTCACGCTCAAGACCTGGCACGTGGGCATGAACGAACAGGTGTTGCGCGTCACGGGTAAAGGCAACAAGGAACGTCTGGTGCCGTTTGGTCAGGTGGCCGGGCAGTGGCTGCAGCGTTATCTGGGGCAGGCGCGCGGCGAGATCTTGAATGGTCTGCAGAGCGAGGACCTGTTCGTCACTTCGCGCGGCTCGCGCGCGGGTGAAGCCATGACGCGTGCCATGTTCTGGCAGCTGGTGAAGAAATACGCGCTGGCCGCCGGCATCACATCGCCCCTGTCACCGCACACCTTGCGCCATGCGTTTGCCACGCACCTGCTCAACCACGGCGCCGACCTGCGCGCGGTGCAGATGCTGCTGGGTCACGCCGACATCTCCACCACCACCATCTACACCCACGTGGCCCGCGAACGCCTCAAGACCATCGTGGCGCAGCACCACCCGCGGGGGTGACGGCTTCGACAGGCTCAGACCGAACGGGGATTTCGGTGCAAGCGGGTTACTGCTTTCCCCAGAGCTGCTCCAGGCGCGCGTCGCGCCCGCAACTCGTGCGGTAGTACTTGTAGCGAACCGGGTTTTTCAGGTAGTAGTCCTGGTGGTAGTCCTCGGCAGCGTAGAAGGTGCTGGCGGGCACGACCTGCGTGACGATCGGTTCCTTGAACGGCTTGGACTTCTCCAGCGCTGCCAGCGAACGTTTCACCACCTCCATCTGTGCCGCATCGTGCGTGAAGATGGCCGTGCGGTAGGGGTTGCCGGCATCGCAGAACTGGCGGTCCTTGGTGGTGGGGTCAATCGTGCGCCAGAACTTTTCGACCAGCGTGGCGTAGCTCACCTTGGCCGGGTCGAACACGATCTCCACCGCCTCCGCGTGGCCCGTGCCGTTGGCCGAGACCTGCCGGTACGTGGGGTTGGCCACCGTGCCACCAATGTAGCCCGAGGTGGTGGACAACACGCCCGGGACTTTGTCGAAGTCGGCCTCCACGCACCAGAAGCAGCCACCTGCGAACGTGGCCTTGGCGGTGACGGGGGCGGTTTGGGCATGTGCCGCGCCAGCGGACAGCAGCACCGACGTCAGGAGGCCTGCAAGCCAGCGCCCGTTCATACTGCCGCCTTGAACGTGAGCGCCACGCCGTTGTTGCAGTAGCGCTTGCCGCTGGGCTTGGGACCGTCATTGAACACATGCCCCTGGTGGCCGTCGCAACGCACGCAGTGGTATTCGGTGCGGGGAAAGATCGCCTTGTAGTCGGTCTTGGTGCCCAGTGCGCCGGCCAGCGGCGTGTGAAAGCTCGGCCAGCCAGTGCCGCTCTCGTACTTGGTGTCCGAAGAGAACAGCGGCAGGTCGCAGCCGGCGCAGTGGTAGGTGCCCTTGCGCTTCTCGGCGTTGAACGGGCTGGTGCCGGCCCGCTCTGTGCCTTCCTCGCGCAACACGTCGAACTGGGCGGGCGTCAGCCGCTTTTTCCACTCGGCCTCGCTGAGCTTCCACGGGTCGGTGGCGGCCACGGCGTTGGCCAGGGGTGCAGCGGCCTGGGAGCCCAGGCCCAGCAATGAAAGCAGTTTCATGGTCTGACGGCGGTTGAGGGTGGGGAATGTGTTCATGGACGTGAGTCGACCACAGCCTGCATTCCTTACACGGCCCCACGGGTACTCGCTGTAAAGACGTGCTTTACGTTTGCGCCATGCGCAGGCGCCGCGCCGCGTCTTCGTCGCGCGCGTCGTCGATCTCGCGCATCACGCTGCCCAGGTCCACCGTGCCCGGGGCGCGCTGGTAGCGGCCAGTCAGCGGCGTGTCGTTGCTCAGCAGGCCGCTCTGGTACAGGCTCCAGATCTCGGGGCCGAACTGTGTCTTGAGCAGCTCGGGCGCGAACTGGCCGAAGAAGTCGCGCAGGTTGGCCACGTCGCGCAGCAGCATGCGCTGGGCGTGGTTGTTGCCGGCGGCGTCCACCGCCTGGGGCAGGTCGATGATCACGGGGAAGTCTTCGGTGCCGGCTTCGCCCGAATGCGCGAGCAGGATGTTGAACTCCGACAAGTCACCGTGCACCACGCCCGCGCACAGCATGCGCACCACCTCGCCGATGAGCGTGGCATGGTGCTGGCGCGCCTGCCCGGGTGTGAACGACACGTCGTTGAGCCGGGGTGCCGCGTCGCCGTCGGCATCGGTCACCAGCTCCATGAGCAACACGCCGTCGGCGAAGTTGAAGGGCTGTGGCACGCGCACGCCGGCGCTGGCCAGGCGGTAGAGCGCATCGACCTCGGCGCTTTGCCAGGCGGCCTCCTGCGATTCACGGCCGAACTTCGTGCCCTTGGCCATGGCACGCGCCTGGCGCGAGTTTTTCACCTTGCGGTTCTCGGTGTAGTCCACCGCCTGGCGGAAGCTGCGGTTGTTGGCTTCCTTGTAGATCTTGGCGCAGCGGGTTTCATCGCCACAGCGGACCACGTACACCATGGCTTCCTTGCCGCTCATGAGCTGGCGCACCACGGTGTCGATGAGACCCTCTTCAACGAGGGATTGCAGTCGGGGGGGAACTTTCATCGAGCGATTGTGCGCCCGTGTGTCACGGGGGCCTCAGAGTGGTTTGAGCACGAAGCCGATCACCAGTCCCGCGTCGGTCACCGTGATCGTGCCCGGCTGCATGCCCATGGCGTCCGCCATGCGCAGGTCTTGCGGCTGCAGGCGGTGCAGCACCACCTCGCGCAGCGATTGCTCGGCCAGTGCGGGGGCGTAGGTGTTGAGCAAGTCCACCACGCCCGGCGGCAGGGTGGGGAAGCGAAGTCGGTCGATGCGCAGCTGGTGCGCGCGCAGCGTGCGGTCGCTGGCCTCGTAGCGGAGGGCAAAGTCCAGGTCGAATGTGCCGCGGTGGCTGCGGTTGAGTGCGGGGCCGGCGGCGTCCACCACCATGGCGGCGCGCAGGCGGTTCTGCGCGGGCAGCAGGCTCAGCGTGGGTGGCTGCAGGTCCAGGTTGAGCAGACCTTGCACCGGGAAACGGATTGGGAAACGGTCGGCTACCGAGCGCTGCAGCACAGCGGTCGGCACCGTGACCCCGGGGGGCTTGCCAGGCGGGTCGTCAGGCTCGGGCGAAGCGGCCCAGGCCAGGTTGCCAAGCGATCCGCACACAGCGGCTGAAAGGAAAAATCTGCGTTGCATAGGCGGGGTGGGAGTCCGTCCGGGCCCATGCGTTCAGCACCAATGGTCTCTATTTGTAGAAAACTTCGACCCGGCCCTTGAGTTGGATCAGCAGCGGCTGCCCCTTGCGGTCCAGCGTCTTGCCCGAAGGCACCTTGACCCAGCCTTCGCTGATGCAGTACTCGGCCACGTCGAAACGCTCCTTGTCGTTGAAGCGGATGCCGATGTCGTGTTCGAACACGGCGGCCACGTGGTGAGGGCTGCGGGCGTCGGTGGACAGGCGGTCGGGGAGGGTGGGGCGGGTGTCGGGGGTGGGGGTCTGTTCGGTCATGGGGAGATTGTCACCGACCGCATACCCCGCGGCACCGACCGGGCATGGCGCTTTTCCCATGCGAGCCGGGTGGTGGCTGCGTATCGTCGGGGCATCGACGAATAAACCACCATGCTGCAGACGACACTCCACATCACCACGGTCCTTGTCAGCGCGCTGCTCTTCGGCGGCATGACACTCTTTGCCTTCGGCTTCGCCGCCTTCCTGTTTTCAGCCATTCCCGTGCCCGAAGCCCGGTTGCTGATCCGCAAGGCGTTCCCTCATTTCTACCTCTTCGTCATCGGCAGTGCAGCATTGGCTGCCGCGTTGAGCTGGTCGTCGGATGCTGTGTCGGCGATTGTGTTGGCCGCGATTGCGTTGACCACCGTGCCCGCGCGCCAGGTGCTCATGCCAGCCATCAACGCCGCGACCGATGCGGGTGACCGGCGAACATTCGGCCGTCTGCACGGCTTGTCGGTGGTGATCACGCTGATCCACATCGCCGCTGCAGGCGCGGTGCTGGCCCGGTTTGTTCTGTGATCGCGGGACGCCTCAGTCCTCCAGCACCCGCACCTTCACGCTCTTGCCCTTGATGCGCCCGTCGTTGAGCCGGCTGGCCACCTGCTGCGCAATGTCGCGGTCCACCGCCACGTAGGTGGACCATTCGTTCACGTTGATCTTGCCCACCTGCTCGCGGCTGTAGCCAAGGTCGGCGGTGAGCGCGCCCAGCACGTCGCCGGGGCGGATCTTTTCCTTGCGTCCGCCCTGGATGTGCAGCGTGACCATGGGTGGCACCAGCGGGCCTTGGCCGGTGGGCACGAGTTCGCTCAGAGGCTGCCACTTCGATTCGCGGACTTGCAGCTGCTCGATCTTGCCCACGCTGCCCATTTCGTCCATGCTGACCAGGTTGAGCGCAAGACCGCTTTCGCCCGCGCGCCCGGTGCGGCCGATGCGGTGGATGTGCACCTCGGCATCGGGCGTCACGTCCACGTTGATCACGGCGGCCAGGCTCGCGATGTCAAGGCCACGCGCGGCCACGTCGGTGGCCACCAGCACCGAGCAGCTGCGGTTGGAAAAGCGCACCAGCACCTGGTCGCGCTCACGCTGCTCAAGTTCGCCAAACAGCGCCAGCGCGCTGATACCCTGAGCCTGCAACACGGCGACCAGATCGCGGCACTGGGCCTTGGTGTTGCAGAACGCCAGCGTGCTGGCCGGGCGAAAGTGGGCAAGCAGTTTGCTCACCGCGTCCAGCCGCTCGTTGTCCTTCACCTCGTACCAGCGCTGTTCGATCTGCGCGCCCGCGTGCTGCGCCTCCACCTTCACCGTGACCGGTTCGCGCATGAACTGCGCGCTCAGCTTGGCGATACCTTCGGGGTAGGTGGCGGAGAAGAGAAGCGTCTGGCGTGTCTTGGGACACTGCTTGGCGACCTTCACGATGTCCTCGAAGAAGCCCATGTCGAGCATGCGGTCGGCCTCGTCCAGCACCAGGGTGTTGAGTGCTTCCAGCAACAGGCTGCCGCGCTCCAGGTGGTCCATGATGCGGCCGGGCGTGCCCACCACGATGTGCGCGCCGTGCTCCAGCGTGGCCAGCTGCCCGCGCAGCGGCACACCGCCGCACAGCGTGACCACCTTGATGTTGTCTTCGGCCCGCGCCAGGCGCCGGATCTCGGTGGTCACCTGGTCGGCCAGTTCGCGCGTGGGGCACAGCACCAGCGTCTGCACGGCGAAGCGGCGTGCGTTCAGGTTGGACAGCAGGGTGAGGGCAAAGGCTGCGGTCTTGCCGCTGCCGGTCTTGGCCTGGGCAATGATGTCCTTGCCCAGCAGGGCGGGCGGCAGTGCGGCCGCCTGGATTGGCGTCATCTCCAGATAACCGAGCTGCTCCAGGTTGGCCAGCGTGGCGGGGGAGAGGGGGAGGGTGCTGAAAGCGGTCGGGGGTGCGGAAGTCATCCCCGATTATCGGTACTTGTGGAGCTTCACCACGGACAAGGCGCCTGCCACGCTCTTTGTTTATACTTGGTTTAAACATTTTTCTGGAGAACAACCATGGCCGAAGCCATCCTCGACATCAAGCACTGGGGCAACAACCTGGGTGTGCGCATTCCCGCTGCGGTGGCCAAGGCCGCCCACCTGCACGCCGACCAGCGCGTTCAGGTGTCTGTGGAAGAGGGGCGGGTCATCATCACGCCGCTGCCCGATGCAGAGCCCACGCTGGAGCAGCGCCTGGCGCGGTTCGATCCGGTCCGCCATGGTGGTGAAGCCATGCCCGGTGCGCCGGTGGGAGCCGAGCGTTGGTGACGCGGGCAGCAACTCCGCGAGCGGCGCGGCCCAGAGCCCGACGAGCCGACTGGGTGCCCCGGCGCCAGGAGGTCATCTGGATCAACTGCAACCCGCAGGCCGGTCGGGAAATGCGCGACATGCACCCGTTTCTGGTGCTGTCCCCGGCCGAGTTCAATGCGGCCACATCGCTGGTGATCGGCCTGCCCATGACCACGGCCGACTACAACGCCGATAACCCGTTTGCCGTTGCGGTGGGCGTGGTTGCTGGCAAGAAGTCGGGGAAAACCAGTTACGTGTTGTGCCACCAGCCCAAGTCGTTCGACTGGCGGCACCGCGACGCGTCGCCCCACCCCATGGGCACATTGCCCGATGCGCCGTTCGCTCAGGCGTGTTTGGTGCTCAACCAGATTGTGCAAGTGGCCGTGGGCTAAGAACGTGGTGGGTCTTCAAGCGGGGTCCTGCAGCGCCGCCATTTCTTGGTCGCTGAACCCCGCCGCCCGTCGCGCCGCATCGTTGAAGGGCGGCTTCAGGCGCGGTGCCGAGTGCTCGCGGGCCAGCCTGCGGTAGTGGCTCAGCGGCTCGATGCCCTGCCGTTCGCACAACCAGCCGTACCAGCGGTTGCCCACCGCCACGTGGCCGATCTCGTCGCGCAGGATCACGTCGAGGATCTCGACCGCGCGCAGCGCCGCGGGGGTGCCCACCTTGCGCAGGCGGGCCTGCATGGGCGGCGTGGCGTCCAGGCCGCGGGCTTCCATGGTGCGCGGCACCAGGGCCATGCGCGCGGTCACGTCGTGCTGGGTGCGGATGCACATCTCCCACAGGCTGTTGTGCGCCGCGAAGTCGCCGTAGTCGTGGCCCAGGCTCTGCAGGTGCGCGCGCAGCAGGCCGAAATGGACGGCTTCTTCATGAGCCACCTGGAGCCAGTCGGTGTAGTAGCCGGCCGGCATGTCGGGGAAGCGCCAGATGGCGTCCAGCGCCAGATCGATTGCGTTGAACTCGATGTGCGCCACCGCGTGCAGCAGCATGGCGAAGCCTTCAGGCGTGAACGGTGAGCGCTGGGGCACATCGACCGGCGGGATGAGCAGGGGTCGCGCCGGCCGTCCGGGCAAGGGCTGGGAGGCGTTCGGGACCAGAGGCTCGCCGGTGTCCAGGTGGGTATGACCCGCCCGCTGGGCTTCAAAGAGCGCGTGGGTGGCGGCGACCTTCTGGTCTGGCCTGCTGATACACAGCGCCTGCAAGGCCTGCGCGCGCAGGGAAACGGAAGGCGGTGGCGACAGGGCGGCGGGGGCTTGCATCCCTACAATTCTAGGTTTCGCCACAGGAAGCAGCACACATGGCTCTTTACGAACTCGACGGCATGGCCCCCCAGGTGGCCGCATCGGCCTGGGTGGCCGACAACGCACAGGTCATCGGCAACGTGGTGTTGCACGAAGACAGCAGCGTGTGGTTTGGCGCCACGCTGCGCGGCGACACTGAAACCATCACGGTCGGGCGCGGCAGCAACATCCAGGACTGCAGCGTGCTGCACGCCGATATCGGGTTCCCCATGACCATGGGCGAGAACGTGACGGTGGGCCACCAGGTCATGCTGCACGGCTGCACCATCGGCGACGGCTCGCTGATCGGTATCGGCGCGGTGGTGCTCAACGGCGCGAAGATCGGCAAAAACTGCCTGGTGGGTGCGGGTTCGCTGGTGACCGAGGGCAAAGAGTTCCCGGACGGCAGCATGATCCTGGGCAGCCCGGCGCGTGCAGTCAAGTCGCTCACGGCCGAGCAGATCGAAGGCTTGCGCCTGAGCGCGAAGCATTACACCGAGAATGCTGCGCGCTACCGCAAGACCTTGAAAAAGATCGCCTGATCCCGATCTGCCACGATTGCTTTTTCCGAACGATCCTTGAAAGTCCCGCTTGTCCGAACTCCACAAATTCGTCTTTGAAGGCCTGCCGGTGCGCGGCATGCTCGTGCGCCTGACCGATGCCTGGCAAGAGATCTTGCAGCGTCACAAAGACGGTGGCGGCTATCCAACAGCCGTGACCGAGCTGCTGGGCGAAATGACGGCTGCGGCCACGCTGATGCAGGCCAACATCAAGTTCAACGGCGCGCTCATCATGCAGATCATGGGTGACGGGCCGGTGAAGTTGGCCGTGGCCGAGGTTCAGCCCGAC
>JBBQKZ010000048.1:0-25371 GCA_038327405.1 Burkholderiales bacterium
GCTGAACTACCCTGAGCTCAACGACGATGCCAGAACAACGCTCAAAACATTGACCTTCATCGAGAAGGAAATCACCACGACCGATGGACACTGGTACATGGTGCGCATCAAGCCCTACAGAACCTTGGCCAACATGATCGAGGGCGTGGTCATCACGCTGATCGACATCACGGCGGCCAAGGAGCTCGAGTCCCGCTTGCGGCAGCGGTGAGGCTCCCCGCTGCCGCCGCGAACAACCTGTTCAGGAACATGCACATGCACGATGGTGAGAAGGCGGACGATCTGTTCAATCTGCGAAGGCGCGCCGTATGGCAACTGACCGATGGCGGCCGTACCCAGCGCACCGGTACGGTGGAGGCCATGGCCGTGTTGCTGCAGCTTGCGTCCTCGCCTGACACCGCCAGCGATGCGCAGGCATTGCTGCACGAGCTCCAGGTGCACCAGGTGGAACTGGATCTGCAACACGAAGAGTTGTGCACTTCTCGCGATGAACTCGAGAGTGCCCTCACCCGCCAAGCGTGCCTCTTCGAGCGAGCCCCCGCCGCCTACCTGAGCATGGATGCGGGTACTGTGCTGCGCGAGATCAACCTTGCCGGGGAGAGGCTCCTGGGTGCACGGCGAGCGGAATTGCTCGGAAGGCCGCTGTCGAGGTTGCTGACAGAGCTCGGTTCCCAGCAGTTGGAGAGCCTGGTCATGCAGGCGCGCAAAGGGCTGACACCGCAGACCTGCGAATTACAACTTCTCCCCCGGGACCGCCCGGAGCGGGTTCTGCTCGCCAATGCGAGTCGAGATACCGTCTCGGGGCGCATCCTGCTGGTGCTGATGGAGCCTTTGTCACAGACTTGAGACCATCGGACTTTGCCGAGTGCCGCAGAGTGGCTGCACGAGACCATGGTTGTTTGGCATGGTTGGTGGTCTTGAAGACCTTGTGTTTGCTGCCAGACATTCTTTGCATCCCATGTGTTCCAAAGTGCCCTTGGGATCGCCGAACTGCCTTCCGAGCATCGGCACAAAACTCGCGAGCTTCGGACAGTGCCGGGTTTTGTGATTTCGCACGCAAGATCTGCAGGCTTAAGCTTCCTTTAATGTGTTGGATCCTACGATGTGACTCGTTTTTCAAGTCCTTCGAGGAAACCCATGAACAGTTCAAATCGCCGCGTTTTCATCCTTCAAGTTGCGGCTGGAAGCACCACACTGATGGCCTTGTCTTCGGTCCATGCCCAGGCTGCTCTGGTCAACGAAAAGGATGCACAGGCAATTGCGCTGGGTTACGTGGCCGACTCCACCAAAGTGGATGCCAAGAAGTTCCCCAAGCATGCTGCAACCCAGATGTGCAGCAACTGTCAGGTTTACGCCGGCAAGCCTGGAGACCCGGCAGGTCCCTGTGCCATCTTCCCTGGCAAAGCCGTGTCCAGCAAAGGTTGGTGCAGCGCCCACGTCAAAAAAGCTGGCTGATTCCCTGCGGTGGCGTTGAAGATGGGCCTCCAAGCGTTGGCGGCTCCAACAGCGAGCCAACTGGAGCAGTAGCGCAGGAACGCGTTCCTCGCGGTTCCACTCTTGCTACCGCTGCGCGCCAGGCTCCGAAGAGCGTTGGACCAAGTGCCACGAGTTGTTGCGGTGGTGTTCAACTTGATGACTCTCCGAATCAATTCGCAGCAGGTGCAGCCATCCGTTGTTGACGAGATGCCTGACGATTTCATGTCGGGACATCACGGTCTCTATCGCATCGCGCGAAGCTTCGACAAACACGCTCAACCGCAGCGGCGTGTGATGCAAACGTTGACCGTCGTGAAGCGACTGCATCGGCAAGCCGATGCGCAAATCGCCTCCGTTGCCTTCAAAAACACCCAGGCGTCCGCCGACCACGTTGTGAAGCACCTTGTTGCCGCTGCCGTAGCGGCGGTTGTCGACTGTCGAGGCGTGGTACTGCATGTTGATCCAGTTGGTCACCACCATCGGTGCGGTCATGATGAGCGTCAACACGCCGAGGTCGGGATCGTCACGCTGGTCATAGTCGTGCAGGAAGCAGCGGCCCGACAGCTTCAGATGCCGGGTTCGTGAGCGTGGCGCCACGACGAAGGCGGCGTTGTTGACCAGTCCCCATTCGGGTCGCACCTCAGCCCAATGGTTGGCGCGCTGCAGAACTGCGTCCTTGAGGGCAGCTTCCTGACCCTTCAGATGGCCCAGACCCAGGCTGTCGGAGCGCTCGGCCCGGGCCATCACGCCTGCGTAGTCCAGCCACCCCTGCAGCCGCGTCAGGTCGGTGTTCAGATGGGGCGGCACGGCACCGGTGTCGTAGAGCGCCACCTCGTCGGTGGTTGTGTTGTGCAAGGCGGCCAGGAAATGGGTGCGCTCCGGCACATCCACCCCCAGCACACGCAAATGGTTGCGCACCGCGGGGGTGTTGAGCAGGTCGGCCAGAGCGCGGGCGTTCACCTCGCCGGTCTGCCCACCACAGGCACCGCAGTCCAGGCCCGCGGCGTGGGGATTGTTGGCGCTTCGGCTGCCGTGTCCGACCAGCATCACCAACGGTGCGAATCCGCTCTGAAGGCCCATCGCACCCAAGATGCCTTTGGCCATCGTGGCAGCGGCTTCGGGGTCATCGTTCGTCAGAGGCAGGCAGGGCCGCAAGGCCTCTGCCTTTTGCCGCGGCAACCCCTCGTCTTCCCACCTTGCCGGGGCCTTGATGGAGGCCAGGCTGTCAGCCAGCAGCTTCGCGCTGTACACCAAGCCCATGCTCTCCACAAAACTGAATCCCGACGAGGGCGAGGAGCGGAACTCCGCCCATCGCTGGCGCCATTGCAAGGCATTTTTCCGGCGAGCAGCCAGCACCTGACCCAGGCTGGCATCAACGCGTTCGGTGACGCACTGTGCCGGGGCCAGCAGCCCGGGCAGCTGGGGGCGCGTAAGCGCACTGCCTATTGGGGAATAGGCAATGGGCAGCCCAAAAAAGCCGGCAAAACCGCGGGTGTGTATCTCAGGGCTTGCAGACTCCAGCGCCCGGCGGAACACCTCGGAGCGCACATCGATACAGAACACCGCCTGAACGCCTGGCACCGGCGAAACACCATCAGCGCTGCCGCTACCCAGGCCATCGACCACAGACTGCTGAAAAGCCATTTCGACAGCGTTGTGCAGCAACCAGTCAACGCGCTGGGATTGATGCAAGGTGTCGATGCAGTGCGTCACACCCGACCACTGTTGCGCCCAGTCCAGAGGCAACTCACCCGGGGAGGCGTCGTCTTTCAGCAGCCATTCCCAGGCGAGACGGATAGCCAGCAAGTGTTCGATGCTGTCGTCATCGCTGCCGCGCAGGCGGGCCTGCCAACGCTCGAAGCTGCACCATGCACCCCAACCCCCGATCGCTGAAAGGACTGCACTCAGATACGCGTCCCGACCACTGTCGGGCATCTCCAGGGCGGCAAGGGCCTCTGCAATGAGCGCATGGGGATCCGTGGGCAGCTGGGCCAGGCGAGCCTGGAAAGCAGCCCGTCCCCGCCGCCATGGCAAGCCATGGTCCGCCTCCAGATGGCGCAGCCAGCTGCCGTACAGACCATGCGTCGTGTTCAAACCCCAGGTGGCCTGGTGGCGATCAAAGTAGGCCGCACAGTGCTGGCTCACCTGGTGCGTCACCAAATCCGACCAGCTCAGACCGGCACGGGGTTCTGTTGCCCGGTCGCGCAGGTCCGTGATCAGTGGCAGGCGGTTCAGGTCTGCCTCGACACCGCCCAAAGCCTGTACCAACTGTTCAACCTCTTCTTCTGACCAGGTGTCCGAAGCCGACCCGGGTGTTGACCCTTCGCCGGCATGGGGTTCTGGCCGGCTGCGCAGCACCGCAGTGCGCAGGTGCCATCGCTGCAAATCGCCATTCCGCCATTGCTCGGCATACCAGGCTCTGGGCATGGTCAGACGCGTGCCAGCGAGCGCACCCAGCGCTGCAGAGGCCCGTGCAATGGGTTGATCCACCCAGCCCCAGTAGGGATTGACGGCAATGAACTCGTCCAGCGGCCAGGTGGGCGCGATCCGCGCGGTCGCGGTGTCGATGTGGGCCTGCAGGCGCTGGGCCTGCACTGCGAGAAATTCAACCGGGGCATTCATGCGCGGGCTCCTTGTGAAGTACCGGGTGTGGGCAATACCGAAACGGATGCGGGTGGCCTGGGCGGCGGAAACCAACCAAAGGCCAGCTGATTGAACTTTTCGTCGAGAAACAGGCCGCCATAGAACCAGGGGTAAAGACGGCGCGCCAGCGTGCCCGCCGGGGCCAGCGTGATGACCGATTGCAGGACGAACAATCCCGCAAAAGCGAGCGCTACCCATCCGCACAAGATCAGATAAACCACCGACGGCTCAACAGCGGGCGAAGGGAACCATGCAGCCAGCAGCCTGTGCAGGCCGAAGTAGGCCACTGCGACGCCATAGGCACCCAAGCCGAGAGCGGGCAACCACCAACCACCCAGCCGCAGGGCTTGCGCATGAATCAGCGGTACCAGAGCCATGCTCACCACGGACGCCAGAACCCACATGGCCCATGGCGTTGTTGAAGCCTGCCCCCAGGGCAGCGAAGCGGCGGTCCAGGCCGCGACGGACGTCATGGCGATGCCGAGCAAGACGCCAAAGAACAAACCGGTCAGGCCGGACCTCGCGGCCTGCGGCGTGAGTTGCACCAGCGAGGCCCGCCGCACTGCGCCACCTGCACCTAGAAAGGCGTGAGCCTTGTAGAGCGAGTGCGCGACCAGGTGCAGCAAGGCCATTTCCCAGACCCCCAGTCCACACTGCATCAGCATGAAACCCATCTGGGCGCAGGTGGACCAGGCCAACATCACCTTCACGCTGATGCGCGTGGTCATCACGAGCGCCGCCACCACGGCCGTGGTGGTGCCCGCCACGACCAGCAGCACTTGCGCGGCTGGCACCTCGGACACCAACGGCGCGAATCGCAGCAGCACAAAGCCACCCAGGTTCACCACGCCCGCGTGCAGCAGCGCCGAGACGGGCGTGGGGGCTTCCATGACCTGTATCAACCAGCCGTGAAATGGCAACTGGGCGCATTTCAACAAGGCCGCGCAAGCTACCAGCAAAACCGCCGCCTGGGCCGCCAGCGGGATGTGCGCCGCACCGTCAGCCAGCCGCATGATCTGGTCGATGTTCAGGGTGCCGAAAGCGACGTAGAGCAAGCCAGCAGCGCCGAGCATGCACGCATCGGCGGCGCGGGCGACGATGGTCTTTTTGTGCGCCGCCACCACCGCAGCGGGACGGTCGCCGTAAAAGGTCAACAGACGATGCAATGCGAGACTGGTCGCTGTCCAGGCCAAAGCCATTAGCAGCACATGGTTGGAGCTGATCACCAAACCCACCATGGCCAGGGTGACCATCATCCAGCGCACGTAGTGCACCTCGCCGCGCTCGCCACTGAGGTAGGGCTGCGAAAAACGCACGATCACCCAACCCACGAAAAACACAAGCAAGCTCATCAAGGCGCCCAGTGCATCGGCGCGCACACCGTGACCCGTGCCGGTTCGATCAAAAAGCACCGCCAGAAGTGACACGACCGCAACAGCCAGTGCGGCACGCGTTGCCCAGCGGGCTACCAGCCACGCCGCGGTGGTGCTGGTCCGGGGTCCGGCACAACAGGCCGCCGCTCCGACGATGAGGCTGGGTGCCAGAACGAGCAGGACTTGCCACAAAGAGAGTGCGGAGGAAAGTTGGGTGTCGGGCGTCATGAGTGAATCCGGAGAGGCAGTGTCAGCACTGTTCCCGATTCACACCATTCTGTAAAATACATAGTTCAGCACATTACGTTCTTTAAAACAGAACATAAAAGTCATGTCCCGATTGAACTTTCACCACCTGCATTACTTCTGGGCGGTCGCCAAAGAAGGCAACCTGACCCGCGCAGCATCCCTTCTGCACGTGTCGCAGTCAGCGTTGTCGGCGCAGATCCGTCAGCTCGAGGAGCAATTGGGCCAGGACTTGTTCGCGCGCACTGGACGCAGCCTGCAGTTGACCGAGGCTGGTCAGCTGGCGCTGGGATACGCCGACTCCATCTTTGCGGCCGGGGCCGAACTGACAGCTCTCATGCGCGAGGGCCATCGCATGCAGCGGCAGGTGCTGCGCATCGGTGCGGTCGCCACCTTGTCGCGCAACTTCCAGGAGAACTTCCTGCGGGCTCTGTTGGCGCGAGACGATGTTGAACTGGTGCTGCACTCGGGCAGTCTGGTCGATCTGCTGGCGAGGCTGAGGGTGCATACCCTGGACCTGATCCTCTCCAACCAGAGGGTGCACGCCAGCACAGACAACCCATGGCGCTGTCAACGCATCGCGCGCCAGCCCGTGAGCCTGGTCGGCAAACCCAGGCCGAAACGCAAGCCCTTTCGCTTCCCCGAAGAACTGGCCGAGGTACCGCTGCTGCTGCCTGGGCGAGACAACGATATCCGTGCCGGCTTTGACCTGATGTGCGATCAGCTCGGTATCCGTTACCGCTTGCGCGCCGAGGTTGACGACATGGCCTTGCTACGCCTGCTCGCCCGAGACTCCGACGGCGTGGCCCTGTTACCCACGGTGGTGGTGCAAGACGAGTTGCGCAGTGGCTTGTTGGTCGAATACGGCGTGGTGCCCGATCTGCACGAAAACTTCTACGCCATCTCGGTCCAGCGGCATTTTTCTCCGCCGCTGATCAAGGCACTGCTCAAGCAGTCTGAAGCAGATGTGCTGGGATCCCTGCCTGCATAGGATGACGCCCCGAATGAGGGCAGCCGTACCCCTTGGCATCGAGGCCAGGAGCTCGAGAACTTGCGCCTGACAGGACGCAGCAACAGCCTTTCGCAAGCCTGCGGCGTCGCCACACCACTGCACGCCCAGCAAGACCCGTGACAACGACAGGGGTCATCCATGCTGCGTTTTCGTCAGGCAGCTGAGTGCGCGGTTTTGGTGACGACGCAGGCGCCAAATCGCCGACCTTTGAATGGCCGGTCACAAGGCCCGCCATCTTTTTGGGCGTGAGCCTAGACTGACTCTATCCAGTCTGAAGGGGACGACCAACGCATTGCGCCAGCCATCTCTTTCGGGGCGAACCCAGTGGTCCTCTGCCGACCTGGTAGAAGCAAAAGTGGCTGTAGCCTACGTGCCACTGAAGACTCGGTCGGGCAAATTTCAAACGCTGCAGACAGCATCATCCGAACAATAGGGGTTTGCTGCTATGGACCATGCTCAGCTGACGCAAAACAATCGGGCTTGCTCAACACGTTGAAAACCGCGCCATGCACACACCAAAGAAGAACAACCTGAACCTGGCCTGGTTCGGCGCTGCCGTCCTGGGATTGACCGGATGCGCCAGCATGCCTACGCCCTCCGTTGAAGTTGCGCCTGTTGCGCAAGCTTGCCAGGCGGGGGTGCCAGAAGGTGCCCGCTGCCTGCGCGGGCAGGATTCAGCCAGCGCGCACTACCTGATCGTGATGCCGGCCCAATGGAGCGGTGTGCTGGTCGTGCACGCCCACGGCGGCCCCACGCTTGGGCCACCCAGCACCAAGCGGGCGGATGAGGACATCAAGCGCTGGGCCATCACCGTGAGTGAAGGGCATGCCTGGGCGGGATCGGTCTTCCGCCAGGGTGGGTTCGCCGTTACCACCGCAGCCGAAGACACCGAGCGCGTTCGCCGCATCTTTGTGGACCACGTGGCCAAGCCGCGTCGCACCCTGCTGCACGGTCAGTCCTGGGGCGCCATGGTGGCCACACGCGCGGCCGAGATGTATCCGAAGTCATGGGAAGGCGTGCTGTTGACCAGCGGTGTCGTGGCCGGCCCGGCCACTTATGACTTTCGCCTCGACATGCGCGCCCTGTACCAGCATCTCTGTAATAACCACCCGCGACCGGACGAGCCTGCCTACTCATTGGCCATTGGTTTGCCCAAAGACAGCAAGCTGACAACGGCCGAGCTGGCTGCGCGGGCTAACGAATGCCTGGGCTTGGACAAACCCGCAGCACAGCGCACATCTGAGCAGGCACGGCGGCTCAAGACCATTGTCGATGTGCTGAAGTTTCCCGAGACCTCGGTGATGAGTCACCTGAATTGGGGCACCTTCGCCTTGCGCGATGTGGTGGAAAAGAACGGTGGCGTCAGCCCGTTGGGCAACAGCGGCGTTCGTTACGTCGGTTCATCCGACGACGCCGGACTCAATGCCGCGGTTCCCCGCTTCAAGGCGGACCCCCAAGCGGTGGCGCGCTTTGCCGCTGACGTCGATCACCAAGGCCGTTTCGCTGTGCCCGTGATCAGCGCGCACGCCATCAACGACGCCACGGTTTTTGTGGAAGGTCAGGACACCTTGCGCGAGCGCATGACCGCTGCAGGCCATGGCGGGCGACTTGTCCGGGCCTTTGTGGACTCCAAGGAACACAGCTATTGGGGCGACGCCCACTACCCGGTTCTGTTTGAGGCGCTGCTGAACTGGATGGAAAAGGGCCAGAAACCCACGCCGGCCGGCATTGCCCAGCGCTGCCAACAGCTTCAAGTGGCGCGTGGAGCGCCGGCGGCTGCGTGCGCCTACTTGCCGGACTATGCGCCCCAACCGCTGGCAACGCGGGTATTCCCTCGCTGAACGCGGGCGGGCTGAGCACGGTGTCAACACGAGGCGCGCTGCGATTTCAGTGAAGGCCGGGTGACCAGAGCGTGCATGAGCGTCACGCATGCCAATGTCTCGCTGGCATTGGCTGGCCGCTGCTGAAGGTGCAGCGATCGGCAGCCTCGCAGGATGACGAGTGGCAGGTCCCGGCAGCGGCTGTCATTGGGCTGCAAAATCTGGCCGGCCGCAGTCAATCTTCAACGGCCACCCATCTCCGAGTCCCCACCGCCCGCAGTCAGACCCTTCGCCGCGCCGCCTCGTACCCTTCGCGCACGCGCACAAACGCCTGCTCGCCCAGGCGTTCGCGCAGCCGCAGCAAGGCAGGGCGCGCCAGGTCGGCCGCGGCCTCGCGCCCCAGCAGGTCGCCCAGCGTGGCCCAGGCCGTGGCCAGGCGCGCATACGCCTGCTGAGCCAGATCCAGCTCCACCAGCACGTCGGCCGCGTGCTGCGAGGCGGCCAGATACGACAGCGCATCGCGCGCGTCCAGCGCACCCTGCCTTGCTGCGTCGAAGCGCTGCACGGCGGCGGGCAGATCGCCCCGCAGCAGGGCGATGTGGCCACCCACCAGACCGCGCCGCGCCGCCGCCGCGCCATCGCTGGCCGGCAATGCAACCAGTTCGTCCCAGGCCGACTCCGCTGCCAGCGTGTCCCAGTGCGCCAGCACCGCCGCACCCGCGAGACGCGCCGCTTCGGCGTCGGCCGCGTGGTCCCCGGCCTGCAGCAGTTCTGCGGCGGCAGAGAAATCGGACGCGGCTTGCGGCCAGTAGTGCGCAGCGGTGGCTGCGGCTGCCCTGCGCCGATCTCGGTGTCGGCGGTGGCGCCCTCGGCGGCCACGGTCTCTAGGGTAGCCGCATCTCCCTCGATGCCGACCTGGCTGGCCTGCATGCCCGCTTGCGTCTGCCCAGTCTCGCTCACGCGGTTCAGCGAGGTGATCAGGCGTTGTGCGTCCTGGCTGGCGGCTCCTGCCTGGCGGCCCAGATGGATTTACAAATGAAAACAGGCGGCCAAGGCCGCCTGTCGAGGACTCGGGTGAGGGCGGCTTCAGGGGCGGATGTTGTTGCGCGCGATCACGTCGGCCATGACGGCCGTGTCGCTCTCGATGCGCCGGCGCAGGCCTTCGGACGAGGTGCCGACCACCTGCCAGCCCTGGGCAAAGATCTTCTGGCGAATGTCTTCGCGGCGAACGATCTCGGTCAGCAGCGCGGCGAGCCGGTTCACATGCGCCTTGGGCAGGCTGTTGGGCGCGGCCACCGCATTCCAGATCTCGAGCTGCAGGCTCTGCACACCGGCTTCGCTCAGGCTGGGCAGCTCGGGCACCACGCTGCTGCGCCCGGCCGAGGTGACGCCGATGGCGGCAAGCTTGCCCGCGCGCACCTGCGCCATGGCCAGGCCCGGCGGCAGCAGCGACATCTGGATCTGGTTGCCCAACAGGGCGGTGATCACCTGCGGGTTGCCGGGGTAAGGCACATGCACCGGCGCAATGCCGGCGCGGCTTTTGAGCAGCTCCATGCCCAGGTGGGCCACCGTGCCCACGCCGGGCGTGCCGTAGTTCCAGCTCGTGCCCGACTGCTTCGCCGCCGCAAAGAAGGCGGCACCGGTGGGGCTGCCGGCGGGCGCACACAGCACCAGCGGGGCCACCGCGATCAACGAAACCGGCGTGAGGTCTTTCAGCGGGTCGTAGGTGGTGTCGGGGTTGAGGATCTTGGCGATCGTCATGTTGCCGTTGATCATCAGCCCGATGGTGTGGTCGTCGGTGGCGCGGGCCACCTGGGCCGCGGCGATGTTGCCGCCGGCACCCGGCTTGTTCTCGATGATCACCGGCTGACCCAGCGCCTGCGACAGCGGCTCGGCCAGCAGGCGCGCCATGAGGTCGGGCGACGAACCACCGGGGAAGCCCACCACGATCTTGAGTGGCCTGCTGGGCCAGGTGGCCTGCGCGTGCGCGGTGGGCAACACGGTGGCAGCCACCAGGGCTGCGGCGGTGGCGATGGCGTGGCGGCGTGTGGGGGTCGTGGACGTCGGGTTCATGTCTTCCTCTGGGATCGGGTTGAAGGGACGGGGTCTTGCTCGGGCTCGGGTGGCCCGTCGTAGAGCCATGGATTGTCCAGCAAACCTTCGCCCAGCCAGCGCATCGCGGTGTTGCGGCCAAAGCGCACCAGGCCCGTGGCATGAAAGATGCGCCCGTTGCGTTGCGAGTGCTGCTGCACGCGGGCATTGCGTTGCCAGCGGGTGTCGGCAAAACGGGTCAGCAGCGCAGGCCAGTCGGTGGGGGCCGGTGCGGGCTTCAACAGGCGGCCGATCGTCCACGCGTCCTCGATCGCCATGGCCGCGCCTTGCGCCAGGTAAGGGCGCAGCGGATGCGCCGCATCGCCCACCAGCGCCACCCGGCCCTGCGCGTGCTCGCGGGCACCGCCCATGGCCGGGCGGTCGTTCAAGGCCCACAGCGACCAGGCGGGTACGGCATCGATCATGGCCAGCAAGTCGGCGCAGGCGGGGCCCAGCGATCGCTGGAGATCGGCGGACCGGGCTTCGTGGCTCCAGCTCTGCGGGTCTGAACCCGGCTCACCTCCGTGGCCTTGACCCAGCAGCCCGTGCACCACCGCCACCACGTTCATCCACTCGCCGCCGCGCACGGGGTAATGCACCACATGCATGCGCGGCCCGAGCCAAGCCGTGACCACGTTGGCCCGCAGGGCCGCGGCAAGGTCGGCTGTGCGCACCATGCCGCGGTAGGCCAGGTGACCGCTGGCGCGCACAGGCTGCGGGCCGAGCAGCTGCGAGCGCACCCGGCTCCACAAGCCGTCGCAGCCCAGCAGCGCCGCGCCGGCCAGCGTGCTGCCGTCTTCCTGCATGGCATCCACGCCGGCGTGCGTATCGGAGAAAGAGGCCACCCGCGTGTTCAAACGGAGCTCGGTGAGTCCGTGCTCCTGCACCGCATGGAGCAGCAAGGCATGCAGGTCGGCCCGATGCAACGTGGCGTAGGGCTGGCCATAACGCGCCAGCGCCATGGCGCCCAGCCGCAAGTGCCCGAGATCGGTACCCAGGTGGGCATCGCGCACGCGCAGTGACTCTGGAAAAGCAGCGCAAGCCTGCAACGCATCGGCGAGGCCCCAGTCGGCCAGCACGCGCGTGGCGTTGGGCCCGAGCTGCAGCCCTGCACCCACCTCGCCAAACGCCGCCGCCTGCTCCAGCAGCACGCTCGGCACACCCCGGCGCGCCAGCGCCAAGGCGCAGGCCATGCCGCCGATGCCCCCACCGGCGACGATCACTTGTTGGTTCATGCGGGGATTGTGCCGGTGTCGCCCGGCGGCGCCTCACAAGATCCGGTTGAACCACAACACCGACAGCCCCGCGGAGAACAGCGCGAGGATGGACGCCAACAGCGCGAGCAGACCGGCGATTTCGGTTTCCTTTTTCTCCACCGTCAGGCGGGTGCTCAGCGTCTCGTAGACCTTCTTCAGGTTGTCGGCTGTGCCCGCGTAGTAGTACTCGGCCTGGGTGGTGCGCGCCACTTCCTTCAGGCTGTCTTCATCCAGGCGAACGCGCATGGACCAGCCCTCGAAGCCGATCACCTCGCCGTCCACCGTGCCCACACCCACGGTGTACACGCGCACGCCGCGGTCGGCCGCCATCTTGGCGGCCTCGGCCGTGTCCACGCCAGTGGTGCGCTGACCGTCGGTGAGCAGGATGATGGCGGCCGAGCTGTAGGAGCCGGGCGCCACAGGCACAAAGGCCTTGGGCTCGGTTTTGGGTTGGTCAATGGCGCGGCCCTGCGGCGCGAACGGATCGCTGTTGCGGTTGTAGGTCATGGCGCCGATGTCGAAGCCCTGGCCCGGGAACAGCTCGGAGAGGGAGACCACGATGGCGCTGCCAATGGCGGTGGCGCGCTGCAGCTGGAACTTGTCGATCGCGGTGACGAGGTCTTCGCGGCTGAGCGTGACGGGTTGCACCACCTGGGCCGAGCCGGCAAAAGCGACGATGCCGACCTTCACGTGGCGTGGCAGCTCGGCGAGGAAGGCCTTGGCGGCGTTTTGCGAAGCCACAAGGCGGTTGGGTTGCACGTCTTCGGCGCGCATGCTGCCCGACACATCCATGGCCAGGATGATGGTCTGCTCTTGCGAAGGCAACACGATGCTGGCCATGGGCCGTGCGGAGGCCAGCAGCATGGTGGCAATGGCCAGCAGCAGCAGCACCGGCGGGACATGGCGGCGCCAGCCCGGGCCTTTGCCCATGGCTTCACGCACGATGGCCAGGCTGGCAAAACGCACCGCGGCCTGCTTGCGCCGGCGCAGCAACCACACATAGAGCAGCACCAGCAGCGGCAGGGCCAGCAGCAGCCACAGCAACTGCGGCCAGAGGAAGGTGACGGGGATGTTCATGGACGTGTTCCTTCATGGGAAATGCCGAAGCTGCCGCGGTCACGGGTGGGCATTTGAGACGGCATGCTGCGGCCGGCCTGTGCGTGTTTGCCGGCGCGCAGGCGGCGCTTGCGCAGATCAACGAAGCGCACCACCGCTTCGGCCAGGTCGTCGTCGGTGGAGAGCTCCAGCGTGTCGACCCCGGCGCGCGCCAGGCTCTCGCGCAACTGGGCTTCACGTTGCGCAGCGATCCGCGCAAAGCGCTGCCGGAAGCCTGCGTCGTGCGTGTCCACCATGAGCTGTTCGCCGGTCTCGGCATCGCGGATCGGGATCAGACCGAGGTCGGGCAGATCGAGCTCCAGCGGGTCGAGCAGGCGCACGGCCACCACGTCGTGGCGGCGGGCCAGTTCGCCCAGCGGCTTCTCCCAGCCGGGTTCGCTGATGAAGTCGGACACCACGAACACGGTGGCGCGCTGACGCACGGTGTGCACCGCCGCTTTCAGCAGGTCGGAGAGTTGCGTCACGCCGTCCTTGATCGCGGGATCTTTCTTCGGTGGCTGCAACACCATCTGCATCAGGCGCAGAACCTGCGTGCGGCCTCCGCGCGCGGGCAGCACCGCGTCCACCACAGGTTGGCCGCGCGATCCGTAGAGCACGGCACCCACGCGGTTGCCGTGGCGCCCGATCAGGCGCGCCAGCACGGCGGTGAAGTCGAGCAGCACCTGGCTCTTGCGCTGGTTGCCCGAGCCAAAGTCCACCGAGGGGCTCAGGTCGAGCAGGAACCACGCGGCCATCTCGCGGTCTTCGGTGAACACCCGCACATGCGGCTGCTGCAGGCGCGCGGTGACGTTCCAGTCGATGTGGCGCACGTCGTCGTGCAGCTGGTATTCGCGCAGGTCGGCCAGATCGAGGCCGGAGCCACGCATGAGCGTTTTGTAGTCGCCCTGCAGCAGACCGTCGAGCTTGCGCAGCACAGTCCATTCGAGCCGGCGCAACAGCGCGTCGGCCCGCTGCGTCACCGGTGTGGCCAGCGCGATGCCTGCGGCTTTCGTCTGCGCATCCGCCGGTGTGCGATCGGATCCGAACAGGCGTTTGAAGAACATGGTGCGTTGCTCGGGTTCAGGCGGCGCGCTTTTCGTGCTCCAGCGGACGCGCTGGCGGCGGAATCTGCTTCATGATCTTTGCGATCAGGGCGTCGGAGTCCAGACCTTCGGACAGGCCTTCGTACGACAGCACCACGCGGTGGCGCAGCACGTCGGGCACGAGGTCGGTCATGTCTTCGGGCAGCGCGTAGCTGCGACCGCGCAGCATGGCCAGCGCACGGGCGCCTTCCACCAGGCCGATGGTGGCGCGCGGGCTGGCGCCGAAGGTGATGAAACGCGCCACATCCTTCAGCCCGTGCTTTTCGGGCGTACGCGTGGCCGACACCAGCTTCACCGCGTACTGCACCAACGACGGGTCCACGTACACCTGGCGGCACTGCGCCTGCAGCAGCGCGAGCTGGTCGGTGGTGGCCACGGCATTGACCTGCACAGCCGGGCCGGTGACGCGTTCGACGATCACGTATTCCTCTTCGTCGGTGGGGTAGTCGACCATCACCTTCATCATGAAGCGGTCGACCTGCGCCTCGGGCAGGGGGTAGGTGCCCTCGGTTTCGATCGGGTTCTGCGTGGCCATCACCAGGAACGGGCTGGGCACCTTGTGCGTCTCACCCGCGATCGTCACCTGCCGTTCCTGCATCACCTCCAGCAGAGCGCTCTGCACCTTGGCTGGCGCACGGTTGATCTCGTCGGCCAGCAGCAGGTTGGCAAACACCGGACCCAGCGAGGTGCTGAAGTCGCCGGTTTTCTGGTTGTAGATGCGCGTGCCCACCAGATCGGCAGGCACCAGATCGGGGGTGAACTGGATGCGCTTGAACTGGCCGTGCACCACATTGGCGAGGGTCTTCACCGTGAGCGTCTTCGCCAGACCTGGCACGCCTTCCACCAGCAGGTGGCCCTGGGCCAGCATGGCCACCATCACGCGCTCCAGAAACCGGTCTTGCCCGACCACCACACGTTTCACTTCATACAGGATCTGCTCCATGAGCTGGGCGGTGTCGGGGGCGGCGTTCTGGTCCATGGAAGCTCCTGTGACGTGAAGAGAAATTTCAGAAGGGTGGCAAACCGGCAGCGGACGCAGCGCTCTCGATGGGCACTGCAAAACCGATGCCAACGAAGGTGCGGTGGCTGGTGGGGTTGAGGATGCCGGTGACGATGCCGATGACCTCGCCATCCATGGTGACCAGCGGGCCACCCGAATTGCCAGGGTTGGCCGCCGCGTCGAACTGGATCAGGTTGCCGATTTCCTGCACGCCCTCGGGCGACTTGAACGCGCGGTCAAAGCCCGAGATCACGCCCGAAGAGACCGAGGGGCCGATGCCGAACGGAAAGCCCACGGCCACGACCTCTTCGCCGGGCACGAGGTCGTTGGTCGATCGCATGGTGGCAGCAATGAGGTCGTCGGGAATGATCTGTGCCTGCAGCACAGCCAGGTCGTTCTGCGGCTGCGCGCCGGTCACGGTGGCGGGCGACTCGGATCCGTCGGCGTACACGATCTTGATGCTCTGCGCGCTCTGCACCACGTGCAGGTTGGTCAGGACGATGCCCTTGTCGGTGATGACCACCCCGGTACCCACGCCCTGCTCGACTTCCTTGCCTTCGCTGTTCTTGCCGTAGGACATGACGCGCACCACAGCGGGCCGGATCTTCTCGGCGGCGCGCGCTGCACGCGAGGGGAGGTTCTGGGTGGTGAGGGTGCGCAGCACGGCCGCGTCGATATCTTTTTGGGTCAGTGCCTTGGGACCCACCATGCCGGCCTGCCACACGCTGGCGGTCAGGAGCGCAGCCAGCAGTGCCATGGCAGACCACATGACGCGCGGACTGGCGGCGGCACGCGCCGAGGCCGCCCGAAAGCGGACCAGCCGGCCTTTGCGCCGGGGCTCTTCCACCGCCTCGGCCGACACCGGCTCGTCCGCGCCCACGGTGGTCTGCGAGATACCTGCTCGACGGGACGGGCTGTACAAGGCAGGCTTTCGCATGGCGGCTCCTGGTGCGACTGGAAACACATCATGCCGCTTTGCGGCATCCGGCTCAAGCGCTCAACAATTGCCTGAGTACATAGGGGAGGATTCCGCCTTCGCGGTAATAGTTCACCTCCACCGGTGTGTCGATGCGCAGGGTGACGGTGAGGGTCTTGCGGGACCCGTCGGCGCGCGTGATCACCAACTGTGCATCACTCTGGGGCGTCAGCTCGGGGTTCGGCAGTACATCGATGGTTTCATCGCCGCGCAAGCCCAGGCTCTCCCACGAATCACCGGCCTTGAACTGCAGCGGCAACACGCCCATGCCCACCAGGTTGGAACGGTGGATGCGCTCGAAGCTGCGCGCCACCACGGCCTTGATGCCCAGCAACTGCGTACCCTTGGCGGCCCAGTCGCGGCTGGAGCCGGTGCCGTACTCCTCGCCGGCAAAAATCACGGTGGGGATCTTCGCAGCCTGGTAACGCATGGCGGCGTCGAAGATGCTCAGCTTCTGGCCCTGGCCCATGCCTTCCTGCTGGTAAATCGTCCAGCCGCCTTCCTCGCGCGAGCCTTCGGCATTGGCAGCCAGCATGAGGTTCTTGATGCGCACGTTGGCAAATGTGCCGCGCATCATCACCTCGTGGTGGCCACGGCGTGCGCCGTAGCTGTTGAAGTCTGCCTTGAGCACGCCGCGCGCCAGCAGCCACTGGCCGGCCGGCGAGTTCTCGGCGATGTTGCCGGCGGGCGAGATGTGGTCGGTGGTGATGGAGTCGCCAAACAGCGCCATGACTCGCGCACCTATCACGGTGGGCGGCTCGGTGGCGGCGGGCAGGGCCAGCTCGAAGGTCTCGAAGAACGGCGGCTCGGCAATGTAGGAGCTGGCGGGCCACGTGTAGGCGTTGCCGCTCACGCCCTTGATGCGCTCCCACAGCTTGCCCGGCTCGGCTTTCACGCGCGCATAGTTCTCGCGGTAGGCCCGCCCGTTCATGGCGAACTTCATGAGCTGGTAGATCTCTTCGCTGGTGGGCCAGATGTCGCCCAGGTAGACGGGCTTGCCACCCTTGCCTTTGCCCAGCGGCTCGGTCATGAGGTCGGTCATGACGTTGCCGGCAATGGCGTAGGCCACCACCAGCGGCGGACTGGCCAGGAAATTGGCCTTGAGGTTGGGGTGGATGCGCGCCTCGAAATTGCGGTTCCCCGACAGCACGGCCGCGCAGATCAGGTCGTTGCTGGTGATGACCTCGTTGAGCTCGGGCGTGAGGTCGCCCGCGTTGCCGATGCAGGTGGTGCAGCCGTAGCCAGCGAGCGAAAAACCGAGTTTCTCGAGATACGGCAACAGGCCGGTCTGCGTGAGGTACTCGGTGACGATGCGCGAGCCCGGCGCCAGCGAGGTCTTGATGTGCGGCTTGACCTTCAGGCCCGCCTCCACCGCTTTCTTGGCGAGCAGGCCGGCGGCCAGCAGCACGCCGGGGTTGGAGGTGTTGGTGCAACTGGTGATGGCGGCGATCAACACGTCGCCGTTGCCGATGGTCAGCTTGCTGCCCTTGCTCGGCGCAAGAGGTGCGGGCTCGGCGGTGACCACCGCCGGTTTGTTGGCTTCCATCTCGGCCACGAAACGAGGTGCGCCGGGCGGCGTGGGATGGTCAGCTTCCGGCGCCACCACGTCCACCTCGTCGCTGCTGCCGGGCTGGTATCGCGTCTGCAGCAGCGCCGCGGGTCGGTTGAATCCGTTCTGCGCATTGGGCTTGCTGAAGAGTTCGGCAAACTGGCTGGCCACGTTGCCCAGCTCGATGCGGTCTTGCGGGCGCTTGGGGCCGGCCAGGCTGGGCGTGACCTGACCCAGGTCCAGCGTGACCACTTGCGAATAGTCGATTTCGCCGGCCTTGATGGACGCACCCGGCGCACCGGGCACACCAAAGAGGCCCTGCGCGCGGAAGTAGGCCTCAAAGGCTTCGATTTCGGCCTTGCTGCGCCCGGTTCCGCGGAAGTAGTCCAGCGTCTTGTTGTCCACCGGGAAGAAGCCCATGGTGGCGCCGTACTCGGGCGCCATGTTGGCGATGGTCGCGCGGTCGGGCAAGGTGAGCGAGGCCGTGCCTTCGCCGAAGAACTCCACGAACTTGCCCACCACCTTGTGCTGCCGCAGTATCTCGGTGACCGTGAGCACGAGGTCGGTGGCGGTCACGCCTTCGCGCAGGCGCCCGGTGAGCTCGAAGCCCACCACGTCGGGCATGAGGAAATACACCGGCTGGCCCAGCATGGCGGCCTCGGCCTCGATGCCGCCCACACCCCAGCCCACCACACCGATGCCGTTGATCATGGTGGTGTGGCTGTCGGTGCCCACCAAGGTGTCGGGGTAGTACAGGCCGCCCTTCATGTGCACGCCGCGCGCCAGGTATTCCAGGTTCACCTGGTGCACGATGCCGAAGCCCGGGGGCACCACACCGAAGGTGTCGAACGCCTGCATGCCCCACTTCATGAACTCATAGCGCTCGCGGTTGCGCTGGAATTCGAGCTTCATGTTGAGGTCGAGCGCGTTCTTGGTGCCGTAGTAGTCCACCATCACCGAGTGATCAACCACCAGGTCCACCGGCACCAGCGGCTCGATCTTCTTGGGGTCCTTGCCCAGACGCTCTGCCACGCTGCGCATGGCGGCCAGGTCGGCGAGCAGGGGCACACCGGTGAAGTCCTGCAGCACCACACGCGCCACGGTGAACGGAATCTCCTGCGTGCGCTCGCCGTTGGGTTTCCACTGCGCGATCTGGGCCACGTGCTCGGGCATCACGCGCTCACCGTCGCAGTGGCGCAGCACGCTCTCAAGCACGATGCGCAGCGACACCGGCAGGCGCTGGATCTCGGGAAACTGTTTGGCCAGCGCCGGCAGTGAATAGAGGCGCCCGCTCTTGCCCGAAGCGGTCTTGAAGGTCTTGACGGTGTTGGCGAACGGGTGCGCGAAACGGGCGGGTGTGGCCATGAAAAAACTCCAGATGACAGCAGGGAAGATTCAAACCATTCTGTCAGCAGCGAAGGTGTCCGCACTGACAGTAGTGATTTGGCCCTCTGCAATGACAGAAGCCCCGCCAGGCGAGCCTGCGGGGCTTCTGAATTCCGTCGGTCACCGGTGGTCGGTGACTACCGGAATCACAGCCTGCCGGTCAACAGCAGCACCACCACGATGATCAAGATGACACCGAGCACGCCACTGGGACCATAGCCCCAGCTGCGGCTGTGGTTCCAGGTGGGCACCACGCCCAGCAACATCAAGACCAGCACGATCAACAGAATGGTTCCAATGCTCACGGTGTTCTCCTTGTGTTGAACAGAAGTGGATTACTTCGCAGGTTCAGCAGGCGGCACGACGATCACGGTGCCGCCACCGGTCTTGCCGGTGTCGCCCGTGGCGCCGGTGCTGCCCGTTGCGCCGGTGCTGCCCGTTGCGCCGGTGTTGCCGGTGTAACCCGTGGAGCCGGTTGCGCCGGTGGAACCGGTCGAACCCATGGAGCCGGTCGAACCGGTGTCGCCAGTGGCGCCAGCGGGGCCTGCAGGACCAGGGACGGTGGATGCGGGTGCGTTCACGATGACGGGTTCACGGTCGCATGCGGCCAGAACGAAGGTGGACGCAACGGCGATCAGCAGAAGTGCATTTTTCATGAGGTATTCCTTGGGGAGACGGTGACCGTGGCTTGAGCGGTTGCGCGAGTTGTACGGTCCAACCGGTGAAACGCATGCACATCGCATGAACCCCATCGGTGTAGATGGAGACTAGTGCTCCCCGCACAAACCTTCTGTTCGCTGGCGAACGCCCAGCGTTGTATCCGTGCGGATTCACAACGCCTTTGTGACAACAAAGCAACCCTTGCAGCGCTGTGTCTGGGAACGCACAGACCCTGCTTGTGTGCCCGAATAAAAACGGGTTTGACAACGAGACGCCTGCCCTTCCATGGTGTGCGTACGTTGCTGAAATCCCTTCGTGAAAACGAAGTTCCAAGCCCCTCGAAAGCCCACCATGAAATCCCGTCACGCCTTCAGTGCACTGACACTCGCCGTCCTCTCCGTTGCAGCCACCTCGGCCTTCGCTCAATACCAGGAACCTGGTTTCTTCTACGGCGGCGTGTCCGCTGGTGAAGCCCGTGCAAAAGTCGACGAAGCCGCAGTGGCCAACGGCGCACTGGGCAGCTTCGGTCCCGCATCCAACTTCAGCAGCGACGAAAAAGACACCGGCTACAAGCTGTTCGGTGGTTACCAGTTCAACCGCAACATCGCGGTTGAAGGTGGCTATTTCGATCTGGGCAAGTCAACCTTCTCGTCCACCATTCCTGGCGGCGCTGCCTTCAACAACGACACGCGCATGCGCGGCTTGAACCTGGACCTGGTCGGCACGCTGCCGATCACCGAGCGTTTCTCGGTGCTGGGCCGCGTGGGTGTGGCCATGGGCCGTACCCGTGCCTCCTTCACCGGCGCTGGCGCCACCGCTGCCGGCGTGCAGGACCGCAACGACACCAAGGCCAACGCCAAGGTCGGTCTGGGCCTCCAGTACGAACTGAGCCGTTCCATGTGGATCCGCACCGAGCTCGAGCGCTACCGGGTCAACAACGGCGTGAATGGCCGCACCAATGTCGACATGCTGACCGTGGGCCTGGTGTTCCCGTTCAACCGTGCCCCTGCTTATGTGGCCGCAGCGCCAGCGCCTTACGTGGCACCCTACGTAGCACCGGCGCCAGCACCCGCACCGATGGTGCAGGCCCCTGCGCCCGCACCCATGCCCGCACCGGCACCGATGCCCCAGCGCGTGAGCATGTCGGCCGAGTCGCTGTTCGGCTTCGACGCTTCGGCTGTCAAGCCTGAAGGCCGCGCCGAACTCGACAAGTTCGCCCGTGACCTCTCCACCGCGAACTACCAGACCGTGACCGTCGAAGGCCACACCGACCGCCTCGGTTCGGATGCCTACAACCAGAAGCTGTCGGAAGAGCGCGCCATGGCCGTCAAGAACTACCTCGTGACCAACGGTCGCCTGGATGGCTCGAAGATCTCGGCTGTTGGCAAGGGCGAAACCATGCCCGTGACCAAAGCCGGTGACTGCAAAGGCAACACCCGCACTGCCGCTCTGGTGGCCTGCCTGCAGCCCGATCGCCGCGTTGACGTGGAAGTGACCGGCACGCGCTGATCGCCGTCTTCGGAAATGAAAAAGCGGCCCTCGGGCCGCTTTTTTTTCAGACTTCAGGCGGCGAACGGTATGCGCTCGCCTGTGGACAGTTGGCGCCATCCCATCCACTCCAGTTCGGCCAACACAAACACCACAATCGCCTGCACCAGGACATAGGCCACGCCCAGCGCTGTGAGCTCGAAAGCGCCGCCGAAGGTCACCCACAGGCAACCGGCTGCCCATGCGAAATTGAGCAGCACGATGGTCATCAGCAGACCGCGCGGCGGCGTGGTTTGCAGCGCCAGCCAGCCGGCCAGCGCCACAAACGCAAAGATTGCGGCGCCCGAAGCCTGCAGCAGCGGCTCGGGCAGCCCCAACCCGGCGGCGACCCCCGGTGCTCCCAGCACGTGCAGCCCCCCGGTGGCAGCACCTGACAGTGCATCGAATGCGAGCACACGGCGCAGGAACGAAGGCGAAGAAGCACGGGAGGTGATGGACATGAAGAACTCCTTGCGGTGGTGGTGGATGAGGCCTCGATCGTGGTCTGGGCTGTTCGCTTGGTCGATGACCCCACAGGTCATGGAATGCTGTCCGCAGCCGCCCTAACATGTCGACCATGGAACCTTCTGCCCCATCCCAACGCAGCGCCCCGCCCTCCACTTTTGGCGATCACCTGCGCCACTGGCGCCAGCGCCGGCGCTTCAGCCAGATGGACCTGGCGCACGTGGCCGAGGTCTCCACGCGCCACCTGAGCTGCGTGGAAACCGGTCGCGCCAGCCCGAGCCGCGAGATGGTGCTGCGTCTGGTGGAGCGGCTCGATGTGCCGCTGCGCGAGCGCAACGCATGGCTGGTGGCCGCAGGGTTTGCACCGATGTACCGCGCGCGGCCACTGGACGACCCCGGCATGGCAACGGCGCGTGCGGCGGTGCAGCGCATCCTCGAATGCCACGAACCCTGGCCCGCACTCGCCATGGACCGCCACTGGAACCTGGTGATGCACAACCGCCTGGTGCCCCTGCTCATGGCGGGTGCCGCGGCCGAGCTGCTGCAAGGCCCGGTGAACGTGCTGCGCCTGAGCCTGCACCCGCAGGGACTCGCGCCGCGCATCGCGAACTTGCGGCAGTGGCGCGAGCACCTGTTCGAGCGGTTGCGCCAGCAGATCCGCGCCACCGGCGACGCGGTGCTGGTGGCGCTGCTGGAGGAGCTCATGGGCTATCCGGAGGCGTCGGGTGCTGGTCCGGTCGCGTTGCCGGGAGAACACCCGGGCGTTCTCATGCCGTTCCAGTTCCACACACCCCACGGCGCGCTGCAGTTGGTGAGCACCACCACCGTGTTCGGCTCACCGGTGGACATCACGCTGCAGGAGCTGGCGCTGGAGACCTTCTTTCCGGCCAACGAGGCCAGCGCCGGGCTGCTGCGCAACCTCGCGGCGCAGGCGTGAAAAAGCCGCTGCTACGGCCGCGGCTTTTCATCCAGGGCGCAGGCCGTTCAGGCCGTCACAGCTTTCGCAGCGTCCGTGTACTCCGGGATCTGGTCGAAGTTCAGGTACTTGTAGATCTGGCTGCCGTCCTTGTTGATCACGCCCATGTCGGCCTGGTATTCGGCCACCGTCGGGATGCGTCCCAGCTTCGACGCAATGGCCGCCAGCTCGGCCGAGGCCAGGTACACGTTGGTGTTCTTGCCCAGGCGGTTGGGGAAGTTGCGTGTGGAGGTGGAGACCACCGTGGCGCCTTCACGCACCTGCGCCTGGTTGCCCATGCACAGCGAACAGCCCGGCATTTCGGTGCGTGCACCGGCGGTGCCGAACACGCCGTAGTGGCCTTCCTTGGTCAGCTCGGCCGCGTCCATCTTGGTGGGCGGTGCGATCCACAGCTTCACCGGGATGTCGCGCTTGCCTTCGAGCAGCTTGGAGGCGGCACGGAAGTGACCGATGTTGGTCATGCAGGAGCCGATGAACACTTCGTCGATCTTGACGCCGGCCACCTCGCTCAGCAGCCTGGCGTCGTCCGGGTCGTTCGGGCAGCACAGCACGGGCTCGTGGAGGTCGGCCAGATCGATCTCGATCACGGCGGCGTACTCGGCGTCCTTGTCGGCTTCCAGCAGGCTGGGGTTGGCCTGCCAGGCTTCGACCTTTTCGATGCGGCGCGCCAGCGTGCGGGCGTCGGCGTAACCGTCGGCGATCATGTTCTTCATCAGCACCACGTTGCTGGTGAGGTATTCCTTGATGGGTTCGGGGTTGAGCTTGACCGTGCAGCCAGCAGCAGAGCGCTCGGCCGAGGCGTCGGAGAGTTCAAACGCCTGCTCTACCTTCAGATCGGGCAGACCTTCGATTTCCAGGATACGGCCCGAGAAAACGTTCTTCTTGCCAGCCTTGGCCACGGTCAGCAGACCCGCGCGGATGGCGTACAACGGGATCGCGTGCACCAGGTCACGCAGCGTGATGCCGGGCTGCATCTGCCCCTTGAAGCGCACCAGCACCGACTCGGGCATGTCCAGCGGCATCACGCCGGTGGCCGCACCAAACGCCACCAGGCCAGAACCGGCGGGGAAGCTGATGCCGATGGGGAACCGGGTGTGCGAGTCACCACCGGTGCCCACGGTGTCGGGCAACAACAGGCGGTTGAGCCAGCTGTGGATCACGCCGTCGCCCGGACGCAGGGCCACACCGCCGCGGTTGCTGATGAAGGCGGGCAGCTCGCGGTGCGTCTTCACGTCCACGGGCTTGGGGTAGGCAGCGGTATGGCAGAAGCTCTGCATCACCAGGTCGGCGCTGAAGCCCAGGCAGGCCAGGTCTTTCAGTTCGTCGCGCGTCATGGGGCCGGTGGTGTCCTGGCTGCCCACGGTGGTCATGCGCGGCTCGCAGTAGGTGCCGGGGCGCACGCCCTGGCCTTCGGGCAAACCGACCGCGCGGCCCACCATCTTTTGCGCCAGCGTGTAGCCGGCGTTGGTCGCCACGGGCGTGGTCGGCAGGCGGAACAGCGTGGACGCGGGCAGACCGAGGAACTCACGCGCCTTGGCGGTGAGCGAGCGGCCGATGATCAGGTTGATGCGGCCACCGGCGCGCACTTCGTCGAACAGCACATCGCTCTTGAGCTTGAACTCGACCACGGTCTCGCCGTTGCGCACGATCTTGCCGTCGTAGGGCATCACGTCGACGACGTCGCCCATCTCCAGCTTGGACACGTCCACCTCGATCGGCAGCGAGCCCGAGTCTTCCTGCGTGTTGAAGAAGATGGGCGCGATCTTCCCGCCCAGCGTGACACCGCCAAAGCGCTTGTTCGGCACGAAGGGGATGTCCTGACCCGTGGCCCAGATCACGGAGTTGGTGGCCGACTTGCGGCTGGAGCCGGTGCCCACCACGTCGCCCACGTAGGCCACCAGGTGGCCCTTTTTCTTCAGGTCTTCAATGAACTGCATCGGGCCGCGCTTGCCGTCTTCTTCGGGCTTGAAGGCCGCGCCTTCGCGCGTGTTCTTCAGCATGGCCAGGTAGTGCAGCGGAATGTCGGGACGACTCCACGCATCGGGCGCAGGCGAGAGGTCGTCGGTGTTGGTTTCACCGGGCACCTTGAACACGGTCACGGTGATCGATTTCGGCACTTCAGGACGGGTGGTGAACCACTCGGCGTTGGCCCAGCTCTCGATCACTTCCTTGGCCTTGGCGTTGCCGGCCTTGGCCTTTTCTGCCACGTCGTTGAAGAAGTCGAACATCAGCAGCGTCTTCTTCAGGCCTTCGGCAGCCACCGCGGCCACATCGTCCTGGTCGAGCAGGTCGATCAGCGGGTGCACGTTGTAGCCGCCCACCATGGTGCCCAGCAACTCGGTGGCCTTGGCTTTCGAGACCAGCGCCACGGTGAGGTCACCATGCGCCACGGCGGCCAGGAAGCTGGCCTTGACCTTGGCGGCGTCGTCCACGCCGGGTGGCACACGGTGCGTGAGCAGGTCCAGCAGAAACGCGTCTTCCCCGGCCGGTGGGGCCTTCACCAGCTCGATCAGGTCGGCGACCTGCTTCGCATCCAGCGGCAGCGGCGGAATGCCCAGGGCCGCACGTTCGGCGGTGTGGGCGCGGTAGTCGGTGAGAAAGGTGTTGGACATGGCGTTCTCCAGTGGGAAGGGATGTTCGTGGGGGTCAGAAAACAGATGTGATCGCAGATGAGGTTGGGGCAAGCAAGCTCAATGCCGCGCTTTGAGAGGCTCGTT
>JBBQKZ010000049.1:0-25225 GCA_038327405.1 Burkholderiales bacterium
TCGTCCACTTTTGACGTTGGATCTATGCTTGTCTAGTGCTGTGTGGTCTTCGGCGTCCTTGGGGAAGGGCGCAGCTATTTTTTGGGGGTGGGGCCGCAGGCCGCGGTGGACATTCGGGGAGCCGTGCCCGGTGGTCGCCGATGACCGGACCCGCCGGCGAAAACAGCCAACCCTGGGCAACAATGGAACGATGCGCCTGAGACACATCGAAGTTTTCAACGCCGTCATGCAGACCGGCAGCGTCAGTGCCGCCGCCCGCATGATCAATGTGACGCAGCCGGCGGTGAGCCGCACCTTGCAGCATGCCGAGCTGCAGCTGGGCTTCCAGTTGTTTCAAAGGGTCGGCGGGCGCCTCAAGCCCACGGTTGAAGCGCAGACCCTCTACCCGCACATCGAACGCCTGTTTGCCCAGCTCGACGAAGTGCAGCGCCTCTCCGCCAGCCTCAAGGCCGGGCGCGGCAAGGGTGAGCTGCGGGTGCTCACCGTGCTGGCGCTCAGTTACGAGGTGTTTCCGCTGGCCATGCGCCTGTTCCGCGAAAAACACCCCGCCGTGGTGGTGCACCACGAAGCGTTGCATTCGCCGCAGATCGTCTCCAGCCTCGTGTTGCAGGAGGCCGATGTGGGCTATGTGTTCAATGCCGTCACACACCCGGCGCTGGCGCAGGAGCGTCTGGCCGAACGGCGCGTGGAGTGTGTGGTGCCCAAAGGGCTGCTGAGCGCGAAACAGGTCAAGGCCGGCACGATCACGCTGGCCCAGCTGTCAAAACTGCCGGTGATCGCGCTCGACGGGCAGGACCCGCTGGGCATGCTGCTGGCCCACACCGTGCGCGAGGCGGGCGCAGGCCTCCACGAAGTGATGACGGTGCAGACCTACCACGTGGCCCTGGCGCTGGCCCACCACGGGGTGGGTGTGGCCATGGTGGAAGGTTGCACCGCGGCGTCGGCCGATCGGGAGCGGGTTGATGTGCTCACGCTGGAGCCCGCCATCGCCACCTCGGTGCACATGCTGCGGCCCACGGCCCGCCCCAATTCGCTCACCACGCGCGCCTTCACGCGTTGCATGCAGCACGCCCTGCAGCAGTTGGGCTGAACGACGCGGCGAGTTCGCGCGCCACCCGCTCGGCGCTGCCAAAGGCCAGCGTGAAGCCCAGCGCGCCATGGTCGGTGTTGAAGAACAGGTTGGCGGGCGAGTCGCGCAGGCGGCCCAGCACCGGCAGACCGGTGGGGGTGGCGGGGCGCAGGCCGGCCCAGGGGCTCACCTCGGGGGAGGGCTCCATTTGCGGAAACACATCGCGCACGCTGGCCAGCAGCGAGTCGATGCGTGCGGGGTCGATGCTCCGGTTGTGGCCCACCAGTTCGGCCATGCCGGCCACGCGCAGTCGCTCGCCGATGCGGGCGAACACCACCTTGCGCGACACGTCCGTCACGTTCACTCGCGGCGATGCGGCCGTGGCGGGCAGCGTGATGCTGTAACCCTTGAGCGGGTACACCGGCACGTTCAGCCCCAGCGGTCGGGCGAGCTGCTGTGAGGCCGAGCCCAGCGCCACGATGAAGGCGTCGGCCTCGATCGGGCCGTTCGGGGTGTCTGCCGATTGGATCCGCCCGTCGCTGCGCACCAGCCGGGTGACCGGGGTGTTGAAGATGAAACGCACGCCGCGTGCCTGCAGCAGACGCTGAAGTTCCTGGCACACCTTGAAGCAGTCCGCCGCGCACTCCCCTGGCGTGTGGATGGCGCCTGCAAAGCGTGCTGCGTAGCCACCCAGGGCGGGTTCGACTGCAACCGCTTCTGTGGGCGACAGGGCGTGCTGCACGGTGCCCAGGGCGCGCTGCAGATCCATCTGCCTGCGTGCTGCGGAAAAGCCGGCTTCATCCGAATGCAGCACGAGTTTTCCGGTGGTGGAAAAGTCGCAGTCGATGTTTTCCTGGGCGAGCAATCGCTCGAAGCCAGCCCGGCTTTCCGCCGCCAGGGCCAGCAAGGCCGCGGTGGTGTTTTCCGAGACGCTGGCGCGGCACGCGGCCAGGAACTGCAAGCCCCAGGCCCATTGCTGCGGGTCCATCTGCGGCCTCAGCTTGAGCGGGGAATCGTTGGCCAGCAGGAGCTTGGGCAACTGGCGCCAGATGCCCGGGTCAGCCAGCGGCTGCACGTAGGCGTAGCTCAGTTGGGCGCCATTGGCCGCGCTCGCACCGGAACCGGCCTGCGCGCTGTCGATCACGGTGACGCTGTGGCCGTCGCGCAGCAGTTGCCAGGCGGTTGCCAGGCCGACGATGCCTGCGCCGAGAACACAGACATGACGGGAAGAGGGGGAGTGGTTGTGCATGGAGGTCAATGTAGGCAGGCTGTGCGCTTCTGAAAAATGCCGACTGCGAAACCACCCATGCCGCAAATTCATGGATCGGCGCCGAAAAGGCATTTTTCGAACTGGTCGGCGCTGCCTACACTGGGCCGTTCCTGAACTTTGCCTGTTTGCCCCATGCCCGTTTCCAGCCTGTCCGGCTCCCGCGTTTTTCACCGCCAGCTCAGCCACCCGCTGCCCACCGCCGTGAGCGGTCAGGGCATCACGCTCACCGACGCGAGCGGCAAGGTCTACCTCGATGCATCGGGTGGCGCCGCCGTGTCCTGCCTGGGTCACGGTCATCCGGACGTGATCGCGGCGATGCACGCGCAGATCGACATGCTCGCCTACGCGCACACCAGTTTCTTCACCACTGATGTGGCCGAAGAGTTGGCCGACCTGTTGATCGAGACGGCGCCGCCGGGCATGAGTCACGTGTACTTTGTGAGTGGTGGGTCCGAGGCCATGGAGGCGGCGCTGAAGATGGCGCGGCAGTACTTCGTGGAGATCGGTCAGCCGCAGCGCAGTCGCTTCATTGCCCGTCGCCAGAGCTACCACGGCAACACGCTGGGCGCGCTGGCGGTGGGCGGCAACGCCTGGCGCCGCGAGCAGTTTCAGCCACTGTTGATCGATGTCACCCACGTGGCGCCGTGCTACGAATACCGCGACCGACGTGACGGCGAAACGCCGGAGCAGTACGGGCAGCGGCTGGTGGCCGAGCTCTCGGATGCGATCGATGCGCTGGGTCCCGAGCACGTGATGGCCTTCGTGGCCGAGACCATCGGCGGCGCCACCGCGGGCGTGCTCACCCCCGTGCCGGGTTACTTCAAGGGCGTGCGCGAGCTGTGCGACCGCCACGGCATCCTGCTCATCCTCGATGAAGTGATGTGCGGCATGGGGCGCAGTGGCACCTTGCACGCCTGTGAACAGGAAGGTGTGGTGCCCGACCTGTTGGCCATCGCCAAGGGCCTGGGTGGCGGTTACCAGCCCATCGGGGCGGTGCTGGCGCAAGGCAGCTTGGTCGAGGCTTTCGGCCAGGGCAGCGGCTTGTTCCAGCACGGCCACACTTACCTCGGCCATGCGGTGGCCTGCGCAGCGGCGCTGGCCGTGCAGCGCGTGATTCAACGAGACGGTTTGTTGGACCGGGTGCGCGAGCGAGGTCGGCAACTGCAGGCCTTGCTGATACAGGCTTTCGGCGATCACCCGAACGTGGGCGACATCCGCGGGCGCGGCCTGTTCTGGGGCATTGAGCTCGTGACCGATCGCGGCAGCAAGGCGTGGTTCGATCCGGCGCTCAGGTTGCACGCACGCATCAAGCGCGAAGCCATGGCCGAGGGGCTGATGGTGTATCCCATGGGAGGCACGGTGGACGGCCGATGTGGCGACCACGTGTTGCTCGCGCCGCCGTTCATAGCCACCGAAGCCGAGCTGGCCCGGATCGTCGGTTTGCTGGCACGCGCCATCGACCGCGCCATTGCTGCTTGAATGCCTCATAAGAATGGCTACTGGGTCATTAGTGTTCAGAAAACCATGGGCAAACCCGGTAAACACGACCCCGTTGGCAAGGTAGCATCACCGGCTTCGTTGCGTTACCCGGACCGGACACGACCCGGACCTTTTCACCATCCCCAGGAGTCAGCATGAAAACGTTTCTGAAATCTTCCGCATCCCGCCTTTCGCTCGTGGCAGCCGCCCTGGTGCTGTCGGCTCCGCTGTCGTCGGTGCAGGCGCAGCAGAAGTTCATGACCATCGGCACGGGTGGCGTGACGGGTGTTTACTACGTGGCCGGTGGCGCCATCTGCCGCCTGATCAACAAGGACCGCGCCAAGCACGGCTACCGCTGCACGGTGGAGTCCACCGGTGGTTCCGTGGCCAACATCAACACCATCAACGGCGGTGATCTCGATTTCGGCGTGGCCCAGTCGGACGCCCAGTTCAACGCGGTCAAGGGCGCCAAGGCCTTCGATGGCAAGGCCGTGCCCGATCTGCGCGCCGTGTTCTCCCTGCACCCCGAGCCGCTGACGCTGGTGGCCCGCAAGGAAGCCAACATCAAGAGCCTGGCCGACCTCAAGGGCAAGCGCGTGGCCATCGGCAACCCCGGCTCCGGTACGCGTTCGTCGGTGGACGAACTGCTGGTGGCCGCCAGCCTCAAGGGCAGCGACTTTTCGGCCGTGTCCGAGCTCAAGCCCGACGAGCACGGCGCTGCGCTGTGCGACAACAAGATCGATGCCTTCTTCTACGTGGTGGGCCACCCCAGCGCGAACATCCAGGACCCGATGACCACCTGCGGTGCTCAGCTGGTCAACATCACTGGTGCCCCGATCGACAAGCTGGTGGCCGCCAACTCGTTCTACTCAGACGCCAAGATCCCCGCCAAGACCTACCCGTCGCAGGCCGACGTGCTGTCCACCTATGGCGTGCTGGCCACGGTGGTGACCTCATCCAAGAAGTCGGACGACGAGGTCTACCTGTTCGTCAAGGCCGTGTTTGACAACTTCGATGAATTCAAGAAGCTGCACCCTGCGTTTGCGGCTCTGACCCCTGAGAAGATGGTCCAGGCTGGTCTGTCGGCACCGCTGCACACCGGTGCCGCCAAGTACTACAAGGAAAAGGGCTGGATCAAGTAATCTTCCGATCCGCTCTCTCCCGTCGCCCCATGTTGGACTCTCCGGCATGGGGCGATCTTGATTGGAGACAGCCCCGGCAGGCCTGAAACCACGCACTTCAATCCAACGCAAGGAACCGTCCTGTGAGCGCAAAAGAAAACGTCGCCGAGATCGATGTCAACAAGCTGGTGGAGGAGAACGACACGGGAGGTCGACAGCCGGGCCCGGTTGTGGCCAGGTTGTTGATGGGTGTGGCATTGGTGTGGTCGCTGTTCCAGCTCTGGATCGCCTCGCCGCTGCCCTACCTGGTGTCCAACCTGATGCCGGTGCTCAACGACACGCAGACGCGGGCCATCCACCTGGCCTTCGCCGTCTTTCTGGCTTACATGGCCTATCCCGCCAGCAAACGGTCGCCGCGTGACCGCGTGCCGTTGCTGGACTGGGTGTTTGCCATCGCAGGCGCTTACGCTGCCGCCTACATTTTCATCTTCTACCGCGAACTGGCTACCCGCCCCGGCATGCCGTTGCCGATTGACGTGTGGACTGCCGTGGTCGGTGTGGTCCTGCTGCTGGAAGCCACCCGGCGCGTGCTGGGCCTGCCCATGGTGATCGTGGCCCTGGTGTTCCTCGGCTACACCTTCGCCGGACCCTACATGCCCGACCTCATTGCGCACAAGGGCGCCTCGCTGGACAGGGCCATGACCCATCAGTGGCTCACCACCGAAGGTGTTTATGGCGTTGCGCTGGGCGTCTCCAGCGGTTTCATCTTCCTCTTCGTGCTGTTCGGCTCCCTGCTCGACAAGGCCGGTGCCGGCAACTACTTCATCAAGTCGGCGTTTGCCCTGCTGGGCCACATGCGCGGGGGCCCGGCCAAGGCGGCCGTGGTCTCGTCGGCGGCCACCGGCATCATCTCGGGTTCGTCGATCGCCAACGTGGTCACCACCGGCACCTTCACCATCCCGCTCATGAAGCGGGTGGGTTACCGCGGCGACCAGGCCGGCGCTGTCGAAGTGTCCAGTTCGGTCAACGGACAGCTCATGCCACCGGTGATGGGCGCAGCGGCTTTCCTGATGGTCGAGTACGTGGGCATTCCCTACATCGAGGTCATGAAACACGCCTTTTTGCCGGCGATCATTTCCTACATTGCACTGTTCTACATCGTCCACCTGGAGGCCTTGAAAGCCAACATGGAAGGCCTGCCACGCCGTGGCAACAGCACCGCGTCACAGCGCCTGGTCTCGTTCCTCATGACGGTCACCGGCTTCATCGTGCTGGCCGGCATCACCTACTACGTGATCGGCTTCTTCAAGTCCGCGCTGGGTGAAGCGGCCGTGCCGGCCATCGGCGCCATGTTGCTATCGGCCTATGTGGGTCTGCTCTGGTTCGGCTCGCGCCAGCCGGTGCTGGAGCTCGACGACCCCAATGCACCGGTGTTCGAACTGCCCGAGACAGGACCCACCGTGAAGTCGGGCCTGCACTACCTGCTGGCCGTGGTGGTGCTGGTGTGGTGCCTGATGATCGAGCGGCTGTCTCCCGCGCTCTCGGCCTTCTGGGCCACCATGTTCATGGTGTTCGTGATGCTGACGCAGAAACCGATCACCGGGTTCTTCCGGGGCGATCACCGCTTTCTGGCGCAGGCCCGGGAAGGCTGGAACGACCTCATCGATGGCTTGGTGACCGGCGCACGCAACATGATCGGCATCGGTGTGGCCACCGCAGCGGCCGGCATCATCGTGGGCACGGTTTCGCTCACGGGTGTGGGCCTGGTCATGACCGAACTGGTCGAGCTGCTCTCGGGCGGCAACCTCATGCTCATGCTGGTGCTGGTGGCGGTCATCAGCCTGATTCTGGGCATGGGTCTGCCGACCACGGCCAACTACATCGTGGTCTCCACGCTGATGGCGCCGGTGGTGGTGGAACTCGGCGCGCAGAGCGGCCTGATCGTGCCGCTGATTGCGGTGCACTTGTTCGTCTTCTACTTCGGTCTCATGGCCGACGTGACGCCACCGGTAGGCCTGGCGTCGTTCGCTGCAGCGGCCATTGCCAAGCACGATCCCATCCAGACCGGCATCACGGCCTTCTACTACAGCATGCGCACGGCCATCCTGCCGTTCCTGTTCATCTTCAACACGCAGTTGCTGCTGATCGGGCTGGACGGCTGGCCCCACCTGATCCTGACGGTGGCAATAGCCATCACGGCCATGCTCATCTTTGCCGCCGCAACGCAAGGCTTCTTCATCGTCAAGAGCCGCTGGTACGAGTCGGCGGCCTTGCTGCTGGTCTGCTTCACCTTGTTCCGGCCCGGCTTCTGGATGGACATGATTCACCCGCCTTTCGACGAGGTCAAAGGTGCAGCCATGGCGCAGGTGATTGCCGAGGCGCCGCCCAACACCGGCAAGCGGGTCTGGATCGAAGGCATGAACATGAACGGGGACGATGTGCGCAAGGGCGTTTTGATCCCGCTGGGTGAACCGGGCGACGCCACCAAACGCTTGTCCAATGCGGGCTTGACCGTGATGAACGAAGGCGAGAGCCTGTCGGTCATGGGGGTGAAGTTCGGCAGCGTGGCGGAGAAGCTGGGCATTGAACAGGGCTTCCGCATCACCTCGCTGGAAGTGCCCTCGAACAGACCTGCGAAGGAATGGTTCTTCATTCCGGGCCTGCTGCTGCTAGCGGTGGTGGTGGTCGCCCAGCGCGCCCGTCGCCCGCGTTGACGTGGGCTCATTCATGGCGCTGCCCGCGCCCCGCATCGCGCTCATCCACGCGCTGTCCCATTCGGTGATGCCCATCAACGAAGAGTTGCAGCGTGCCTGGCCCGAGGCGGTGCGCATGAACTTGCTTGATGACAGCCTTTCAGCAGACCTGGCGCGCGGCGGAAAAGGGCTCGACGAGGCCATGCACCAGCGTTTCGAGACCCTGTCCTCCTACGCGCAAAGCACGGGCGCGCAAGCCATCCTGTTCACCTGCTCGGCGTTCGGGCCGTGCATCGAGGCGGCGGCAGCACGGCGGCCCCACATTCCCGTGCTCAAGCCCAACGAAGCCATGGTGGCCGATGCGGTGGCACTCGGTGGGCGCGTGGGCTTGATAGCGTCGTTCGGCCCCACGCTCGAATCCATGCCACCCGAGTTTCCCCACGGTACCGACCTGGTCACACGACTGGCCGCAGGTGCCCTGGAAGCCCTCAATGAAGGCGATGTGCAAACGCACGATGCCAAGGTGGTGGAGGCGGCGCACTGGCTGGCCGATCAAGGGTGCGATGTGATCGCGCTGGCGCAATTCAGCATGGCCCGTGCGCAGATGGCGGTGCACCGTGCCGTGGATCTGCCGGTGCTGACCACGCCGGGCAGTGCGGTTCGCATGTTGCGCCTTCGGCTCGGTGCCTGAGTCGGCGCAGCTCACACAGCCAGCAGCTACAATCAAAGGTTGCCGTGAAGAGGACAGGGCGGGCCGCAGCACACCATCTGCAGCCAGCTTGAACCCCATCCAAGGCGCGCGGGTGGCGAAATTGGTAGACGCACCAGGTTTAGGTCCTGACGCCAGCAATGGTGTGGGGGTTCGAGTCCCCCCCCGCGCACCACCACAGACACATGCATTCCCCGGTTCGGCCAGGCAGGCTGGCTGAGCCGCAATTTTTGGGCAACCACCCTTTTGGAGAGAACCATGACCGTGACCGTTGAAACCCTGGAAAAGCTCGAACGCAAGATCACGCTCTCGCTGCCGGCCAATGTGATCCAGAACGAGGTGGCGACCCGCCTCAAGCGCCTGGCGCGCGATGTGAAGATGGACGGCTTCCGTCCCGGCAAGGTGCCCATGAACGTGGTCGCCCAGCGCTACGGTTATTCAGTGCACTACGAAGTGATGAACGACAAGGTTGGCGAGGCTTTCGCCACCGCCGCCAACGAAGCGCAACTTCGAGTGGCCGGCCAGCCCAAGATCACGGAAAAAGAAGGTGCGCCCGAGGGCGAGCTGACGTTCGACGCGGTATTCGAGGTGTACCCCGAAGTCAAGATCGGTGACCTGGCCACCGCCACAGTGGACAAGGTCTCGGCCGACGTCGACGCCGCTGCCATCGACCGCACCCTTGACATCCTGCGCAAGCAGCGACGCACTTTTGCACAGCGCGCACAAGACCAGGCCGCTCAAGATGGCGACCGCGCCACCATCGACTTTGCCGGCAAGATCGACGGCGAGCCGTTCGAAGGCGGCAAGGCCGAGGCCTTCCAGTTCATCGTGGGCGATGGCCAGATGCTCAAGGAATTCGAAGACGCCGTGCGCGGCATGAAGCAGGGCGAGAGCAAGACTTTCCCGCTGGCCTTCCCTGAGGATTACCACGGCAAGGACGTGGCCGGCAAAACCGCCGACTTCCTGGTCACAGTCAACAAGCTCGAAGCCGCACACCTGCCCGAAGTGGACGAAGCCTTGGCGAAGTCGCTCGGCATCGCCGATGGCACGGTTGATGGCCTGCGCGCCGATATAAAGAAAAACCTGGAGCGAGAAGTCAAGTTCCGCCTGCAGGCGCGCAACAAGCAGTCCGTGATGGACGCGCTGGTGGCCGTGTCCGAGCTCGATCTGCCGAAGTCGGTGGTGCAGTCCGAACTCGACCGCCTGGTGGAAGGCGCCCGAGCCGACCTCAAGCAACGCGGTGTGAAGGATGCCGAGAAGGCCCCGATCCCTGAAGAGCTGTTCCGCCCGCAAGCCGAGCGCCGCGTGCGTCTGGGCCTGGTGGTGGCCGAGCTGGTGCGTTCCAACGAGCTGCACGCCAAACCTGAGCAGATCAAGTCCCACATCGAAGAGCTGGCCGCATCCTACGAGAAGCCTGCTGATGTGGTGCGTTGGTACCAGGGTGACAACCGCCGCATGGCCGAAGTCGAAGCCATCGTGATCGAGAACAACGTGACCGAGTTTGTGCTGTCCAAGGCGCAGATCACCGACAAGGCGGTCAGCTTTGACGAACTGATGGCGCAGAACTGATCGGGCTGTCTGGCAGAGACGCAAAGGGCGGAGCGATCCGCCCTTTTTTTTGCCGGCTTGAACCCCACATGTCACCGACCGATCCTTTTGTACGCTTCAAAGGCCATCGCCCTTGTTTGCATACGGCCACAACGGGTTGGTTACAGTAGTGACACGGCAATGCAACAACACATGGAGAAACGCATGAGCGCAATGGAAATTCAAGGCTTGGGCATGGTGCCCATGGTGATCGAAACCTCGGGTCGTGGTGAGCGCGCCTACGACATCTATTCGCGCTTGCTCAAGGAGCGCGTGATTTTCCTGGTGGGTGAGGTCAACGACCATTCGGCCAACCTGGTTGTGGCCCAGTTGCTGTTCCTGGAAAGCGAGAACCCCGACAAGGACATTTCGTTCTACATCAACTCGCCCGGGGGTTCCGTGAGCGCCGGCATGGCGGTTTTCGACACCATGAACTTCATCAAGCCCGACGTGTCCACCCTGTGCTGCGGCTTTGCGGCCAGCATGGGCGCGTTCCTGCTGGCTGCGGGCGCCAAGGGCAAGCGGTTCTCGCTGCCCAACTCCAAGATCATGATCCACCAGCCTTCGGGTGGCAGCCGTGGCCAGGCCACCGAGATCGAAATCCAGGCCCGCGAAATCCTGAAGACGCGCGAGCAACTCAACAAGATCCTGGCCGAAAGGACCGGCCAGCCTCTGGAGCGCATTGCGCGCGACACCGAGCGCGACTACTACATGTCTGCTGCCGAATCGGCTGAATACGGCTTGATCGACAAAGTGATCGAAAAACGACCGAGCACGAACTGATTCCGACCGTGTGGCGAAAACCGGGAGACGGTGCCCATAAGGGCGCTTTTCCCGGGTTTTGCTGCCGGAAGCCTTGATCTATCATTGTTCTTACTGTTCCATCCGACCCTATCCCTATGGCCGACAAAAAAGCCGCCTCCAGCGAAAAAGCGCTCTACTGCTCCTTCTGTGGCAAGAGCCAGCACGAGGTCAAGAAGCTCATCGCCGGCCCCTCGGTGTTCATTTGCGACGAATGCATCGATCTGTGCAATGACATCATCCGTGATGAGTTGCCCGGTCTCGAGTCCGTCAAGGCGTCGGGCGAAGACGTACCCACTCCCTCCGACCTCAAGTCCAACCTTGACAACTACGTGATCGGCCAGCAGGGCGCCAAGCGTGCACTGGCCGTGGCGGTCTACAACCACTACAAGCGCTTGCGCCACAAGCAAACGGCCCGCAAGGACGACGTGGAGCTCGCCAAGAGCAACATCCTGCTGATCGGGCCAACAGGTTCGGGCAAGACGCTGCTGGCCCAGACCATGGCGCGCATGCTCAACGTGCCGTTTGTCATGGCCGACGCCACAACGCTGACCGAAGCCGGCTACGTCGGTGAAGATGTCGAGAACATCGTGGCCAAGCTGCTGCAGAGTTGCAACTACGATGTTGAGCGCGCGCAGCAGGGCATCGTCTACATCGACGAGATCGACAAGATCACGCGCACGTCCGACAACCCGTCCATCACTCGCGACGTGTCGGGTGAAGGCGTGCAGCAGGCGCTGCTCAAGCTCATCGAAGGCACCATGGCCTCGGTGCCGCCCCAGGGCGGTCGCAAGCACCCCAACCAGGATTTCCTGCAGGTTGACACGACCAACATCCTGTTCATCTGCGGCGGCGCTTTCGCGGGGCTGGAGAAGATCATCGAGAACCGCACCGAGGCGTCGGGCATCGGTTTCGGTGCCACGGTCAAAAGCAAGAAGCAGCGCAGCCTGACCGAAGCGTTCAAGGAAATCGAACCTGAGGATCTGATCAAGTTCGGACTGATTCCCGAGCTGGTGGGCCGTGTGCCCGTGATTGCTGCGCTGACAGAACTCAGCGAAGACGCTTTGGTCGAAATCCTCACCGAGCCCAAGAATGCGGTGGTCAAGCAGTTCTCGCGCCTGCTGGCCATGGAAGGTGCGGAGCTCGAGGTACGTCCGGCGGCTCTGAAGGCCATAGCACGCAAGGCACTGGCCCGCAAGACCGGCGCACGCGGTCTGCGCTCCATACTGGAAAACGCGCTGATCGACACCATGTTCGAACTGCCCAGCATGAACAATGTCGAGAAGGTGGTGGTGGATGAGTCCACCATCGATGAGAACAAGCCACCTCTGCTGGTTTACCGCGAGGCGGCCAAGCAGGCCTGATCGGGCCTGCCATGACGGGCGCTGCAGGCAGCGCCCCCCAGCGATGCGTCCGGTTGATATCGCCCGCACCAACCCCAGTTACCTGTTTTAGTCGAGGTTGAAATGTCCGGACAAACTCCTCTCCCCAGTTCCCCGGTTGAGCTGCCGCTGCTGCCCTTGCGCGATGTGGTGGTGTTTCCGCACATGGTCATTCCGTTGTTCGTGGGTCGCCCCAAGAGCATCAAGGCGCTTGAGTCCGCCATGGAGTCCGAGCGACGCATCATGCTGGTGGCCCAAAAAGCCGCGGCCAAGGACGAACCGTCGACCGAGGACATGTTCGAGATGGGTTGTGTGGCCACCATCCTGCAGATGCTCAAGCTGCCCGACGGCACGGTGAAGGTTCTGGTTGAAGGCGTGCAGCGAGCCAAGGTGCTGGCCATTCGTGATGGCGAGAGCCATTTCATTGCCAGCGTGAGCCCGGTGGACCCGGCGGTCGAGCGTGCAGACACGCAATCGAACGAGCTCGAAGCCCTGCGTCGCGCGGTGATGCAGCAGTTCGACCAGTACGTCAAACTGAACAAGAAAATTCCGTCCGAGATCCTCACATCGATCTCCAGCATCGACGATCCGGGCCGCCTGGCCGACACGATCGCCGCCCATTTGCCGCTCAAGCTCGAATCCAAACAGGTTGTGCTCGACCTCGATCCGGTCAACAAGCGATTGGAAAACCTGTTCGAGCAACTCGAGCGCGAAGTCGACATCCTCAACGTTGACAAAAAAATCCGTGGCCGCGTGAAACGCCAGATGGAGAAGAACCAGCGCGACTTCTACCTGAACGAACAGGTCAAGGCCATCCAGAAAGAACTGGGTGAAGGCGAAGAGGGCGCCGACATCGAAGAGATCGAGAAAAAGATCAAGGCCGCCAAGATGCCCGCCGAGGCGCGCAAGAAGGCGGATGCCGAGTTCAAGAAGCTCAAGCTGATGTCGCCCATGTCGGCCGAGGCCACCGTGGTGCGCAATTACATTGACGCTCTGGTGGCGCTGCCCTGGAGCAAGAAGACCAAGATCAAACACGACCTGGCGCACGCCGAGGCGGTGCTCAACGAGGACCACTACGGGCTCGAAAAGGTCAAGGACCGCATCCTTGAATATCTTGCAGTGCAGCAGCGGGTGGAAAAGGTCAAGGCGCCCATCCTGTGCCTGGTGGGCCCACCCGGTGTGGGAAAGACCTCGCTGGGGCAGTCGGTGGCCAAGGCCACCGGGCGCAAATACGTCCGCATGGCCTTGGGTGGTATGCGCGACGAGGCGGAAATCCGTGGTCATCGCCGCACCTACATCGGCGCGATGCCGGGCAAGGTGCTGCAGAGCCTGACCAAGGTCGGCACGCGCAACCCGCTGTTCCTGCTGGACGAGATCGACAAGCTGGGCACCGATTTCCGCGGTGATCCCTCAAGCGCATTGCTCGAAGTGCTGGACCCCGAGCAAAACCACACCTTTGGCGATCACTACGTTGAAGTCGACTTCGATCTGTCCGACGTGATGTTCGTCGCGACCTCGAACTCGATGAACATTCCACCGGCCTTGCTGGACCGCATGGAAGTGATTCGCCTCGCGGGCTACACCGAAGAGGAAAAAACCAACATCGCCATGCGTTACCTGTTGCCCAAGCAGCTCAAGAACAACGGTCTCAAAGAGGGCGAGCTTGAGGTGAAGGAGGAGGCGGTGCGCGACATCGTTCGTTACTACACCCGCGAAGCTGGCGTGCGTTCGCTCGAGCGCGAGCTTTCCAAGATATGCCGCAAGGTGGTGAAAGGCGTGCTGCTGAAGAAGTACACGCCCACCGTGGTGGTGGATGCCAGCAACCTGAACGACTTCCTGGGTGTGCGCAAGTACAACTACGGCCGTGCGGAAGCGCAGAACCAGGTCGGCCAGGTGGTTGGCCTGGCCTGGACCGAGGTGGGCGGCGACCTGCTCACGATTGAAGTGGCCATCATGCCGGGCAAAGGCATCATCACCCGCACGGGTTCGCTGGGCGATGTGATGAAGGAGTCGGTGGAAGCGGCGAGAACCGTGGTGCGCAGCCGGGCTCGCATGCTGGGCATCAAGGACGAGCAGTTCGACAAGCGCGACATTCACATCCACGTGCCGGACGGTGCCACGCCCAAGGATGGTCCGAGCGCGGGCGCTGCGATGACCACGGCTCTCGTTTCGTCGATCACCGGCATCCCGGTGCGGGCCGATGTGGCCATGACGGGTGAGATCACCTTGCGGGGTGAAGTCACAGCCATTGGTGGCTTGAAGGAGAAGCTGTTGGCGGCGCTGCGCGGTGGCATCAAGACCGTGATCATTCCGGAAGAAAACGTCAAGGATCTCGCTGACATCCCGGACAACGTCAAGCAGGGTCTGGAGATCGTGCCTGTGAAATGGATCGACAAGGTGCTGGCCATTGCACTGGAGCGTCAGCCAGTGCCGTTGACGGACGAAGAGGTGGCAGCGCAGATTGCCGCAGCCTCCACACGCACGCCTACGCCCGGGCAGGACGCGGTCAAACATTGATCAAAAAAATTGAGGGGGCTTGAAAGAGGCTCGATTTCTGATGTAGAATTTCGGTTTCCGGCAGACAAGCGGAACAGCAGATGAAGATGCTGAAAATGCGGGAATAGCTCAGTTGGTAGAGCGCAACCTTGCCAAGGTTGAGGTCGCGAGTTCGAGTCTCGTTTCCCGCTCCAGATTCAAAAAGGGAAGCTCTGCTTCCCTTTTTTGTAGCCTTCTCAGATCGGTGCCTTCCACGCCGACACTGATGGCGCGATAGCAAAGCGGTTATGCCCCGGATTGCAAATCCGGTTAGTCCGGTTCGACTCCGGATCGCGCCTCCAAAACATCCGCAACCCCGCCGTCTTGAACGCTGCCGGGGTTGCTTCATTTCAGGCGATGCCTCTCCGAGGCAAGTCTCGCATGCACGAGGTCTTCACCTGCGACAATCCACCCTCGGCCTCGATGGTGAAATTGGTAGACACAGCGGACTTAAAATCCGCCGCTATCCCGAAAGGGAGCGTACCGGTTCGACCCCGGTTCGAGGCACCAGGCTAGGTTTTTTCCGGTTTCGCCGGTACAGTGAGTTTTCATGACCCGATACAACGCGCCCTTCGAAATACACGTGCACGGCGATGTGCCTTTGCGCGACGACGTGGTGTATGCCCAGATCCAGGACGCGCTCAAACCCCTGTGGGTCTACGCGGGTGCCAAGTCACTGGCGGCAGCGGCCGAAAGCAGCTACGAGGATGAGCCTGGTATCCGGTTTGATGCCGAGTCCCATGTGTTGCAGATCTGCTGGACGGTGCCCGGTGATGAAGACTTCCGCCAGGTCATTGAAGAGGCTTGCATGGGTCTGAACGACATCGCGTCCACCGGAGCGCCGCTGGAGGTGTCGTTCTATGACGCGGAGTTCGATGAGGAAGACGACTCCGCCGAAGAAGAGGCTCGCGACGACTTCCTGATGTGCTTCGTGGGCCCGACGCCAGCGGCCATCATGCAGGTGCAGCGCGACCTGTTGGTGCAGGATGTGCTGCACATCATGGAGCGTCACTTCGATGCTTCAGAACTTGGCGATGTGGTTGGCTCGATCGACAAGCTCTTCACCCAGCGCTTTGACGCGTTGGTGAATTCCATGCAGTTGGGCAAACCCCCTCGTGGCCATGGTGGTGCTTCGGGCCATGGCGGTCCGCGCAAGCCGCGTCATTTGCACTGAGCTGAACCTGGACTTTTCGGGTCCTGACTTGTCCAGGCACTAGACTGCGCTGCACGGCGGATTACCTGGTCCGTCGCCAGGAGCGCAAATGTCCTTCTTTTCCACCGATGCCCTGAACCCCGGCGTGCGAAAGCGCGAGGTGTTTGGCTGGGCCATGTTCGACTTTGCGAACTCGGGCTACACCACTGTCGTGTTGACTGCGGTGTTCGCTGCCTACTTTGTGGGTGCCGTGGCAGATGGCGCCGAGTGGGCCGCGTTTGCCTGGACGGCGGCATTGAGCCTTTCGCACCTGATCGTGATGCTGACCATTCCTGCCATGGGTGCCTGGGCCGATCAGCATGCAGCGAAAAAACGGCTTTTGATGTTCACAACCCTAGGCTGCGTGCTGGCCACGGCGGCGCTGGCCCTGGTGGGGCCCGGCGCTGTGGTGTTGGCCATGCTGCTCATTGTGGTATCCAACGTGTTTTTTGCCTGGGGCGAGTCCCTGGTGGCTGCCTTTCTTCCAGAACTGGCCAAACCGGCGGCCATGGGGCGTGTGAGCGGCTGGGGCTGGAGCCTTGGCTACTGCGGCGGCATGCTGGCGCTGGGCCTGAGCCTGGCTTATGTGTTGTGGGCGCAAGCGCAAGGCCAGAAAGCGGCCGAGTTCGTGCCGGTGACCATGTTGATCACCGCGGTGGTGTTTGCACTCGCGTCCTTGTTCACCCTGGTTTTGCTGCGTGAACGCGCAAAGCCTCAGATCAGCTTGAAGACAGGTTCCGCATGGCGCCAGTCGTTCAGGCAACTGCGCAGTACGTTTCAGCAGGCCAGGCGTTATCAGGACTTCATGTGGTTGCTGGCCTGCGCGACTGCCTACCAGGGCGGTGTGGCGGTGGCCATCACTCTGGCGGCCATTTACGCCGAGCAGGTGATCGGCTTCGCTCAGCAGGAAACCATGGTGCTGATCTTCGTGCTCAACATCGCGGCCATGGTGGGCGCCTTCGCATTCGGCTACTGGCAGGACCGCCTGGGGCACAAGCTGGCGCTGGGCATCACGCTGGTGGGCTGGGTGGCCACCTGCATCATCGCGGCCATCACCACCACCAAGGGCGGCTTCTGGTATGCGGCTGCCATCGCAGGTGTGTGCATGGGGTCGAGCCAGTCATCGGGCCGTGCCATGGCCGGCATGCTGGCGCCGCCGGCGCAACTGGCCGAGTTCTTCGGCCTGTGGACGTTCGCCACCCGCGTGGCCAGCATCATTGGGCCGCTGAGCTACGGCGTCATCACCTGGATGACCGGGGGCAACCAGCGCCTGGCCATCGGCTCCACGGCGGTGCTGTTTGTCATCGGGTTGTTGCTGCTGATTCCGGTCAACATGAAACGTGGTCGGGAGGCCGCGCTTCGGTAGCACGCCGGTATCAGACCACCAGCTTTGTGGCCTGGGTTTGAATGCCGAGCCACCGGTGGGCCGCGAGCCACAACGCGGCGGGATCGCCAGTCGACAGGATCTCGGGCGCCACGGCGACCTGCCCCGATTCAACCGGCTTCAGCACATCCCGCGTGCGGCGAGCCACGGCCACGCCCGTGTCGACCAGAGCCACGTCCGGCCCCAGCAACTGCGCCAGGTCATCGGCGGCAAAGGGGTAGTGTGTGCAGCCCAGCACCACCGTGTCCATGTCACCCGGGGCGTGTTCGCGCAATGCGGCCACATACCGCTCGCAGAGTGTTTGTTGGGCTGCCAGGTCGTTGCGTTCGATGGCGTCGGCCAGGCCGTCGCAAGGCTGGCAGATGAAATGCACCGGGCTGGAAGCCGTTTGCTCCAGTTGCGTTCGCAGGCGAGCGAAACGCTCGCTGTTCAGCGTGCCGCGCGTGGCCAGCACGCCGATGTGGCGCGTGTGGCTCGTGGCCGCCGCGGGCTTGAGTGCAGGCTCCACGCCCACGATGGGCAGGTCGGGGTGGGTGGCGCGCAGGCTGTCGATGGCCAGCGCGGTGGCGGTGTTGCACGCGACCACCAGCGCATCAATGTGGTGGGTGTGGCGCAGCCAGGCGGTGATGCGTTCGGATCGTTCGGTGATCTCGGCAAACGTACGCTCGCCGTAGGGCGCCCAGGCGCTGTCGGCCACATACACAAAGCGTACCCCGGGCAATTCGGCCAGCAGCGCGCGCAGCACGCTCAGGCCGCCGACCCCGCTGTCGAAAACACCAACGGTTTTCAAGCGGCAGCGACGCTGATGCCTTTGAACTCACCCGTGGCAATGCGCTGCTTCCACTCGGCCGGGCCGGTGATGTGCGCGCTCGTACCGCCCGAGTCGACTGCGACTGTGACCGGCATGTCGACCACGTCGAATTCATAGATGGCTTCCATGCCGAGGTCTTCGAAGCCCACCACCTTGGCGTGCTTGATTGCCTTGGACACGAGGTAGGCCGCGCCGCCCACAGCCATGAGGTAGGCGCTCTTGTGCTGCTTGATGGATTCGATGGCAACCGGGCCGCGCTCGGCCTTGCCGATCATGGCGATCAGGCCGGTCTGCTCCAGCATCATGTCGGTGAAACCGTCCATGCGCGTGGCGGTGGTGGGGCCGGCGGGGCCGACTGCTTCGTCACGCACCGGGTCAACCGGACCCACGTAATAGATGACGCGGTTGGTGAAGTCCACCGGCAGCGTCTCGCCCTGGGCCAGCATGGTCTGGATGCGCTTGTGGGCGGCGTCGCGGCCGGTGAGCATCTTGCCGTTGAGCAGCAGGGTCTGGCGGGGCTTCCAGCTGGCCACCTCGGCCTTGGTGAGCTTGTTCAGGTCCACGCGCTGACTCTTCTGCGTGTCGGGCACCCAGTTCACGTTGGGCCACAGGTCCAGGCTGGGCGCTTCCAGGTAGACGGGGCCGCTGCCGTCGAGCACAAAGTGCGCGTGGCGCGTGGCAGCGCAGTTGGGGATCATCGCCACGGGCTTGCTGGCCGCGTGTGTGGGGTACATCTTGATCTTGATGTCGAGCACGGTGGTGAGGCCGCCCAGGCCCTGCGCGCCGATGCCCAGCGCGTTGACCTTGTCGAAGAGTTCCAGCCGCAACTCTTCAACCTGCGTGAGCTTCTCGCCCTTGGACGCCTTGGCCTGCAGTTCGTACATGTCGATATCGTCCATCAGGCTCTCCTTGGCCATCAGGACGGCTTTTTCTGCCGTGCCTCCGATCCCAATGCCCAGCATGCCCGGCGGGCACCAGCCAGCGCCCATGGTGGGCACGGTCTTCATGACCCAGTCGACCACAGAGTCGCCGGGGTTGAGCATGATCATCTTGCTCTTGTTCTCGCTGCCACCGCCCTTGGCGGCAACAGTCACCTCCACCGTGTCGCCGGGCACGAGCTCGGTGAAGATCACGGCGGGTGTGTTGTCCTTGGTGTTCTTGCGCGCGAACTGCGGGTCGGCCACGACCGAGGCGCGCAGCTGGTTGTCGGGGTGGTTGTAGCCCTGGCGCACGCCTTCGTTGATGGCGTCTTCCAGGCTGCCGGTGAAGCCGTCTAGCTTCACGTTCATGCCGACCTTGATGAACACGTTGACGATGCCGGTGTCCTGGCAGATCGGGCGGTGACCGATGGCGCTCATCTTGCTGTTGGTCAGGATCTGCGCAATGGCGTCCTTGGCCGCGGCGCTCTGCTCCCGCTCGTAGGCGCGGGCCAGGTGGGCGATGAAGTCGGCCGGGTGGTAGTAGCTGATGTACTGCAGGGCGGCGGCGACGGATTCGATCAGGTCGTTCTGGCGGATGCTCGTGGTCATGGCGGTGGGGAGGTTGGTGTCGGGGATCTGTTGCCGAGGGGGCCGCACAAGTGCACAGTCTGCTACGGTGGGCCCGCCGGTATTTTGACAGGTCGTCCCAACGCCGGCTGACACTGGAGAGCGCCATGAAGACCCGGATAGAACGCGACACCATGGGTGAGGTCGCCGTGCCCGTCGCACGGCTGTGGGGCGCACAGACCCAGCGCTCGCTCCAGAACTTCGACATTTCTGGCGAGCGCCAGCCGAGCGAACTCATCCGCGCGCTGGCGCAGGTCAAGCGGGCGTCTGCCGTGGTGAACCACGCCCTGGGCCTGCAGGACGAGAAGAGGACCGGGGCGATCGTGGCTGCGGCCGACGAGGTGATCGCCGGGCTGCACGAAGACGAGTTTCCGCTGGTGGTGTGGCAGACCGGATCGGGCACGCAGACCAACATGAACCTCAACGAGGTGCTGGCCAACCGGGCCAGTGAGCTGCTGGGTGGAAAGCGCGGCGAAGGGCGCCTGGTGCATCCCAACGACGATGTGAACCGCAGCCAGTCGAGCAACGACGTGTTTCCCACTGCGATGCACGTGGCGGCGGTGGATGCGATCGCTCACCGGTTGCTGCCGGCGCTGGAGCTGCTGCGAACCACTCTGGCGCGGAAAGCCGCCGAGTTCAACGACATCGTGAAGATCGGCCGCACCCACTTGCAGGACGCCACGCCATTGACCCTGGGGCAGGAGATGTCCGGCTGGGTGGCGCAGCTCTCGCATGGCGAACGGCATGTGCGCGATGCGTTGCCGCACCTGTGCGAACTCGCGCTGGGTGGAACGGCGGTGGGCACGGGCCTGAACGCGCCCGATGGCTACGCGCAGGCGGTGGCGGCCGAGCTGGCGCGGCTCACCGGTTTACCCTTCGTCACCGCACCCAACAAGTTCGAAAACATGGCCAGTGTCGATGCCCTCGTGCACGCCCACGGCGCCCTCAAGACCCTGGCCGCCAGCCTCAACAAGATCGCCAACGACGTGCGCTGGCTGGCCAGTGGGCCGCGCAGCGGCATCGGCGAGCTGAGCATTCCCGAGAACGAGCCGGGCTCGTCCATCATGCCCGGCAAGGTCAACCCGACGCAGAGCGAGGCGGTGACCATGCTCTGCGCGCAGGTGATGGGCAACGACGTGGCCATCAACATCGGCGGCGCCTCGGGCAACTTCGAACTCAATGTCTTTCGACCCATGGTGGCACACAACTTTCTGCAGAGCGTGCGGCTGCTGGGCGACGGCATGAAGAGTTTCAACGACCACTGCGCGGTGGGCATCGAGCCCAACCGCGAGCGCATCAAGGAGCTGGTGGACCGTTCGCTCATGCTGGTGACCGCGCTCAACCCGCACATCGGCTACGACAAGGCGGCGCAAATTGCCAAAAGCGCGCACAAGGAGGGCCGCAGCCTGCGCGAGGCGGCGCTGGCCTCAGGTTTCCTCACCGCCGTCCAGTTCGACGACTGGGTGCGACCGGAGAACATGGTGGGACGCTGACGCACAGGCGAAAAAAACGGGCGTGATGACCGCTCTTTTTCGCTGCTGCCGCGCTCAGTGTTTGCCGCCCGACGGCTGCTGCATCAGTTTGTCGGTCATGGCAATGGCCATGGCGCTGAGCAGGAACACCACGTGGATGATGGTCTGCCACATCAACACTTTTTCGTCGTAGTTGGCGGCGTTGATGAAGGTCTTGAGCAGGTGGATGGAGCTGATGCCGATGATGGCCGTGGCCAGCTTGACCTTGAGCACCGACGCGTTCACATGGCTCAGCCACTCGGGCTGGTCGGGGTGGTTCTCCAGGTGCATGCGGCTCACAAAGGTCTCGTAGCCACCGACGATCACCATGATCAGCAGGTTGGAGATCATGACCACGTCGATGAGAGCCAGCACCACCAACATGATCACCGTCTCGTTGAGGCCGGTCAGCTGCACATCGCTCTTGTAGCCGATGCTGCTGATGAGTTTGTCGAGCGCCACCTGGCTGCCGAAGGCCGCTTCAACCAAGTGCACCAACTCCACCCAGAAGTGGAAGACGTAGATGCATTGCGCAGCAATCAGGCCGATGTAGAGCGGCAGTTGCAGCCAGCGGCTGGCGAAGATCAGGTTGGGGAGGGCACGCACGGGGACAGGGGGCTTGACGGGATCGGTCATGGGAAGAAGACAATGCGCGAGAAACCCGGGACGGGCGGCGACAGAGCGGGTGTATTGTAGGGTGACAGACCCTCTGAATCCGGGTTTGTACCCATGCGTCCGGGGCTGCTGGCCGGGCATGTAAGTGGCTCGTAAGAGCCTGTGCCCACAGTCGTTGGTTGACCCGAATTCACAACACCCGAGGAGACTGCCCATGTCCACACCGTCGTCGTCGATCCAATCCACCCTGGTCGAAAACCGTGTTTTTGAACCCACCGCTGCGACCGTTCAGGCTGCACGGGTCTCGGGCATGGCGGCATATCAGGCGCTGTGCGACGAGGCCGACAAGGACTTCGAGGGCTTCTGGGCCCGCCTGGCGCGCGAGACGCTGACCTGGCACAAGCCCTTCACCAAAACGCTGGACTCGTCAAACGCGCCGTTCTACAAGTGGTTCGAGGATGGTGAGCTCAACGCCTCGTACAACTGCCTGGACCGCCACATGGGCACGCCGGTGGAGAACAAGACCGCCATCATCTTTGAAGCCGACGGCGGCGAGGTCACCAAGGTCACCTACAAGGAACTGCTGGCCAAGGTCTCGCGCTTTGCCAACGCGCTCAAGGCGCGCGGCGTGAAGAAGGGCGACCGCGTCGTCATCTACATGCCCATGACGGTTGAAGGCGTGGTGGCCATGCAGGCCTGCGCGCGCATCGGCGCCACGCACAGCGTGGTGTTCGGCGGCTTCTCCGCCAAGGCGCTGCAGGAGCGCATTCAGGACGCCGGTGCCGTGGCCGTGATCACCGCCAACTACCAGTTGCGCGGCGGCAAGGAGCTGCCGCTCAAATCCATCGTGGACGACGGCATCGCCATGGGCGGCTGCGAGTGCATCAAGAACGTGATCGTGTTCCAGCGCACGCCCACCGCCTGCAACATGGTGGCGGGCCGCGACAGCTTCATGCACGAGGTGATGGCAAGCGAATCGGATGTGTGCCCGGCCGAGATGGTGAGTGCCGAGCACCCGCTCTTCGTGCTCTACACCTCCGGCTCCACCGGCAAGCCCAAGGGCGTGCAACACAGCACGGGTGGCTATCTGCTGTGGGCCAACCTCACGATGAACTGGACCTTCGACCTGAAGGCCGATGACATCTTCTGGTGCACCGCCGACATCGGCTGGATCACCGGCCACACCTACGTGACCTACGGCCCGCTGGCCGCCGGCGCCACGCAGATCGTGTTCGAAGGCGTGCCCACCTACCCGAACGCCGGCCGCTTCTGGCAGATGATCGAGAAGCACAAGTGCACCATCTTCTACACGGCGCCCACGGCGATCCGCTCGCTGATCAAGGCTGCGGAAGCCGACGAAAAAGTGCATCCCGCACGTTCCGACCTGTCCAGTCTGCGCCTGCTCGGTTCGGTGGGTGAACCCATCAACCCCGAAGCCTGGATGTGGTACTACAAACACGTGGGTGGCGAGCGCTGCCCCATCGTGGACACCTTCTGGCAAACCGAGACCGGCGGCCACATGATCACGCCGCTGCCGGGCGCCACGCCGCTGGTACCGGGTTCGTGCACGTTGCCGCTGCCCGGCATTGCCGCGGCCATCGTGGACGAAGCGGGCATCGATGTGCCCAACGGCTCGGGCGGCATCCTGGTGGTGAAGAAACCCTGGCCCTCGATGATCCGCACCATCTGGGGTGACCCCGATCGGTTCAAGAAGAGCTACTTTCCCGACGAGCTCAAGGGCTACTACCTGGCCGGCGACGGCGCGGTGCGCAGCGTTGACCGGGGTTACTTCCGCATCACCGGGCGCATCGACGACGTGCTCAACGTGTCGGGCCACCGCATGGGCACCATGGAGATCGAATCGGCCCTGGTGAGCAAGACCGACCTGGTGGCCGAAGCCGCCGTGGTGGGGCGTCCCGACGATCTGACCGGTGAGGCCATCGTGGCCTTCGTGGTGCTCAAGCGCTCGCGCCCCACGGGCGAAGAAGCCAAGGCCATTGCCAAGGTGCTGCGCGACTGGGTGGGCAAGGAAATCGGCCCGATCGCCAAACCGAAAGACATCCGCTTCGGTGACAACTTGCCCAAGACCCGCAGCGGCAAGATCATGCGCCGTCTGCTGCGCTCGATTGCCAAGGGCGAGGCGATCACGCAGGACACATCGACGCTGGAGAACCCGGCCATCCTGGATCAGTTGTCCGAGAACAACTGATGGGCTCACGGGGCTTCGGTCCCGCGCAGGCAACAAAAAACCCGCAGCTGCGGGTTTTTTGTTTGGAGGGCAGAACTTACTTTTGGCTCAGAACCCAGGCCGCCAGTTTCTTGGCGTCGGCCTCGCTCACCTGCGTGTTTGCGGGCATGGGGATCGCGCCCCAGACGCCGGAGCCGCCCTTGACGATCTTGGTGGCCAGTGCGTCAACCGCTTTGGCGTCACCCGCGTACTTCTTGGCCACGTCCTTGTATGACGGTCCCACGAGTTTCTTGTCCACCGCGTGACAGGCCATACAGTTCTTGCTCTTGGCCAAGGCTTCGTCGGCGAATGCAGGGGCCGCCAGCGTGGTCAAGGCGGCCATAATCAGGAGAGCGCGTTTCATGGGGTTGTCCTTGTGAGTGAATACTGAGGTCAGCACAGCCCGGATTTTAGCGAGCGCAGGGGTCGATGAAACGAACGCTTACAGATTCTTGCCCCACTTTGTCGGACCTTTACTGGAGCGTGTGATGTATTTGCTGATCCTGGGCGTGATCCTGATGCTGATGAAGTACCTCGAAGTGGGCTTCGCGGTGAACCTCTCGTGGTGGTGGGTGCTGTCACCGTTTGCGCTGGCCGTGGTGTGGTGGGCCTGGGCCGACAGCACGGGCTACACCAAGCGCCGCGAGATGGACAAGATGGACAAGCGCAAGCAGGACCGCATCGACAAACAGCGCGAGAACCTCGGTATCAAGACCAAGCGTCGCTCGCGCTGAACCGCATCAGTAGTTGTCCAAAACCGCGCCCTTGCTGGCGCTGGACGCATTGAACGCGAATTTGGCCTGCACGCCGCGCGTGTAGCGCGGCGCCGGAGCCGTCCACGCGGCACGGCGCTTTTCGATCTCGGCCTCTGGCACGTTGAGCTCCAGCAGCAGTTTGTGGGCGTCGATGGTGATGCTGTCGCCTTCCTTCACGAACGCAATCGTGCCGCCGGCCGCGGCCTCGGGTGCCACGTGGCCGACCACCATGCCCCAGGTGCCGCCGCTGAATCGGCCGTCGGTGATCAGGCCCACGCTCTCGCCGAGGCCCTGGCCCACGAGGGCTCCGGTCGGCGCGAGCATCTCGCGCATGCCCGGCCCGCCGCGCGGCCCCTCGTAGCGGATCACGACGATGTCGCCCGCGACGATTCGCTTGGCCATGATGGCCGCCATCGCGTCGTCCTCGGAATCGAACACGCGCGCCGGCCCGGTCATCACAGGGTTCTTCAGGCCGGTGATCTTCGCGACGCAGCCCTCGGGCGACAGGTTGCCGCGCAGGATCGCGAGATGTCCTTC
>JBBQKZ010000050.1:0-24600 GCA_038327405.1 Burkholderiales bacterium
CGGTGGGCAGCATCTTCTTCAACCAGGGCGAAAGCTGCAACGCGCCCTCGCGCCTGTTCATCGAGGCCTCCACCAAGGGCGCGTTTCTGGAGAAGGCCTTGAAGCTGGTGCCGCAGTACCAGCCCGGCAACCCCCTGGACAAGGGCACCGTGATGGGTGCCATCGTTGACAAGGTGCAGATGGACACGGTGCTGCGCTACATCGAGTCGGGCAAGAGCGAAGGTGCCACGCTGCTGGCCGGTGGTGAGGCTTCGATGCCGGTGGCCGGTGGCAACTACGTGCTGCCCACGATCTTCGACGGCGTGACGCCGCAGATGACGATTGCGCGCGAGGAGATCTTTGGCCCGGTGCTGTCGGTGCTGAGCTTCACCGACGCGGCCGAGGTGGTGCGCGAAGCGAACAACAGCGTGTACGGCCTGCAGGCCGCCGTGTGGACCAGCGACATCAACAAGGCGCACGGCGTGGCGCGTGCGCTGCGCGCAGGCACGGTGCACGTGAACCAGTACGACGAGGACGACATCACCGTGCCCTTCGGCGGTTTCAAGCAAAGCGGTGTGGGGCGCGATAAATCCTTGCACGCCTTTGATAAATACACCGAAACGAAAACCACCTGGATCCGGATCGACAGTCCTGTGTGACGCGAGCCCTCACCCCAACCCTCTCCCATTGGGAGAGGGAGTAACTGCCCCTCAGCCAAGGAGACACCCATGAATGCCATGAACGAACTCAAGACCGACAACACCAACGCCGCCTGGCACCAGCGCCGGCTTGATGCCACACCGCGCGGTGTGGGCGTGATGGGGGACTTCTTCATCGACAAAGCGAAGAACGCGGAGTTCTGGGACATTGAGGGCCGCCGCTTCATCGACTTCGCGGGTGGCATCGCGGTGCTCAACACCGGCCACGTGCACCCCAAGGTGCAGGCGGCCATCGCCGCGCAGCTGCAGCGCTTCACCCACAGCTGTTACCAGGTGGTGCCCTACACGGAGTACGTGGCGCTGGCCGAGCGCATCAACGCCATCGTGCCGATCGACGGGCCGGTGAAGACCGCGTTTTTCTCCACTGGCGCGGAAGCCATCGAGAACGCGATGAAGATCGCGCGCTACAGCACCGGGCGCACCGGCGTCATTGCCTTCGGTGGTGCGTTCCACGGCCGCAGCATGTTCTCGGTCGCGCTCACCGGCAAGGTGCAACCCTACAAGGCCGGCTTCGGTCCGTTCCCGCCCGAGATTTACCACGTGCCCTTCCCGTGCCACTGCAGTTCGCTCGACGACACGAAGCACGCGATGGAGCAGCTCTTCAAGTGCGACATCGAGCCCAGCCGCGTGGCAGCCATCGTGTTCGAACCGGTGCAGGGCGAGGGTGGCTTCAACCCCATCCAGCCGGCCGCCGTGAAGTGGCTGCGTGAGTTGTGCGACCAGCACGGCATCTTGCTCATCGCCGACGAGGTGCAGACCGGCTTTGCGCGCACCGGCAAGATGTTTGCCATGGAGCACTACGGCGTGAGCCCCGACCTGATGACCATGGCCAAGAGCATGGCCGGGGGCACCACGCTCTCGGCCGTGTCGGGCAAGGCCGCCATCATGGACGGTCCGGCGCCCGGCGGCCTGGGCGGCACCTACGCCGGCAACCCGCTGGCCATCGCTGCGTCGCATGCGGTGCTCGACGTGATGCAGGAGGAGAACCTGTGTGGGCGCGCGCAGAGGTTGGGCGATCAGTTGATCGGCCACCTCATCGCGAAGCGCGCTGTGTACCCCAAGCGCATGGGCGACGTGCGCGGCCTGGGCGCCATGGTGGCTTGCGAGTTCATCGACGCAGCCGGTGCGCCCGACGCGGACACCACGAAAAAGGTGCAGGCTGCAGCCCTCAAGCGCGGCCTGCTGCTGCTGACTTGTGGCGTGTATGGCAACGTGATCCGCTTTCTGTTCCCCCTGACCATCGAGGACAACGTGTTCGCCGAGGGTCTGGCTGTGTTCGATGCGGCGCTGGCCGAGGTGCTTGCTTGAGCTTTTCGCTGGAGGAGCGCATCGTCGCCCTGCGTCTGCAGGGCGTCCATTCGGTGTTGACCACCTTCACCGACCTGCCTGGCGGCTCCAAGGGCAAGCTGGTGCCGCTGGAGGGGCTGCCCGGTGCGGTGAGCAACGGCGCCGGCTTCTCCGGCCCGAGCATCAGCGGCACCGGTTTGCCGCGCATGGGCGCGCGCAGCGAATACATGGGCCGCGTGGTGCCCGAAAGCCTGCAGCCGCTGCCTTTCATGCCCGGCGTGGCACATGCGGTGTGTGACGGCTTTGCCGGTGGTGAGCCGCTGGACACGTGCTCGCGCCAGGTGCTCAAGCGCCAGGTGGAGCGCCTGAAGGCGCGCGGCTGGACGCTGTGGGTCGGCATCGAGCCCGAGTTCTTTCTGCTGAACCGCAACAACCAGGGCCGCTGGCAGGTGGCCGACGCGCAAGACACGCTCGCCAAACCCTCCTACGACCTGCAGGCCATTGGCCGCAACTTCGCGTTTCTCGACGCGATGCGCCAGACGCTCACCGCGCTCGGCTTCGGGCTGCAGCAGATCGACCACGAAGACGCGTGCGGTCAGTACGAGATCAACTACCAACACGACGACGCGCTGGCCGCGGCCGACCGTTACCAGCTCTTCAAGCTCGCCGCGCAGGCGGTGGCGGCGCAACACGGTGCGGTGTTCTCCACCATGCCCAAGCCGCTGGCGCACGCGCCGGGCAGCGGGTTGCACTTTCATCTGAGCCTCACCGACGCCGATGGTCGGGCGGTGATGGCCGACCCTGCTGGCGCACTGGGCCTGAGCACCGCCGGTCACCAGTTCGCTGCGGGCCTGCTGCACCACGCCGACGCGCTCGCCGCCCTGTGCGCGCCCACCGTCAACAGCTACAAGCGCCTTGCCGCCAGCCGTAGCGCATCGGGCACCACCTGGTCGCCGGTGTGGAAGGCCTTGGGCGACAACAACCGCACCTGTCTCGTGCGCACCGTGGCCGGCCGCATCGAATGGCGCCTGCCCGACCCGTCGTGCAACGTGTACGCCGCCATCGCCGCCACGCTGGCAGCCGGTCTCTCCGGCATCGAGCAGGCGCTGCCCGCCGCCCCACCTTGCGCTGACGACCTGTACGAAATGCATGCACGTGGCGAGGCCTTGCCCGACCGGCTGCCGCGCGACCTCTTCGCCGCGCTGCATGCTTTGGAGCAGGACGCACCGTTGCGCGCGGCCGTGGGTGATGCCTTCTGCCAGGAATTCCTGACCCTGAAGCACGCCGAGTGGGCCAGCTACAGCCTGCAGGTGAGCGACTGGGAGCTGGAGCGTTACGGCAACGCGGCCTGACGTCGGGGCGATGCCGGGGGTTTTCGGGATAATCCGGCAGCTTGAACACCCCCGCCGCCACTGCCGCCCCCACCGCGTCCGCCAAGACCTGGACCAAGACCGCCGACCGGCCGCTGCGCAGCTGGCGCAAGTCCGCCAGCATCTGGGTGTTTGCGCATTTTGTGGGTGTGCCCGTGCCGTGGCACGCGGTGCGCCAGACGGATGGCGCCGAGTTGCTGGCCTACGAGCATCAGCGCCTGCTGGCCCTGGGCGCCGCCGGGGAGCACGTGCCCACTGTGCTGGCCTTCGACGGGTTTTCGCTCACCACCAGCGACATCGGCGATACGCTGGACCACGTATTGCACCGCTCGCCCGAGGCAGACCGCCTGGCCCTGATGTGCGCCGCCAGCGCCGACCTCGCCGCCTTTCACACGCGCGGCCACTGGCACGGCGGCGCGCAGACGCGCAACCTCACCTGGAACGGTGACCACTTCGCCCGCCTCGACTTTGAAGAACGCCTGCAACCCGGCATGGCGCTGGCCACCGTGCAGGTGTACGACGCCCTGCAGCTGCTGCTGTCGCTGGCGCGTTACCTGCAGCCGCTGGGGGCTGATGCGGTGCGCGCGGTGCTGCAGGCCTACGCTGACGCAGGCACCGGCGGCCCTGCGCTGCGAGATTTCATTGCGCACCTGCTGCCGCGGCTGGGCTGGGTGTCGAAGCTGGCGTCGTGGTCACCCCGGCTGGACGGTTCGCGCGAACTCATGCGGCTGCGCACGGTGCTGGAAGGCATGACCGCGTTTGTGGCCCGAGCCGCTTGAAGGTCGACCGCAGTTGCTGCGTTTCTGGCCTTGATTGCAGCGAAGGCTCACTTTGGGCCCACTGAGGTCCTTGAGATTCCCCGAAAGCTGTGGTCGGCCGGCAAAGGACGACGGTTCCGCAAAGGCTCCAATATCTGTCCATCGCAAACACCCTGACGCCATGTTGCTCAAAGACTTTCCTCTTGTTTGACGGTGGAAGGACGAAAACTACATATTCAGGTCCTCGGCGTGAGTGGCTTTCTCATTGGCAGCGCCTCCATGCCGAAGGCCTTGACCGGCAGTCCGTCAGGCTTGAAGCCATTGCGAAGATAGAACTTTCGAGCAGTACGCGTGCTCTCCAACCGCAATGCCTCGACGCCTGCGTGAGTCGCTTGTTCTTCAATCGCAGCAAGTAGTGCCTTGCCCACTCCAGTGAACTGCACGGCAGGACTCACGTAGCAAAGCGCTACCTCTCCCGTGCTCATCGCTGACCCGAAACCGACGGTTTCACCATCGACCCTAGCAACAACCGAAAAGGCGTTTGGAGCCGAGATAACACTGCGCAAAAACTCAGGCGTCTTGTTACGAAGCCACTGTTGGAGCAACGCGTTCTCACCGCAGTGGTCTTCATGGCAGCACGTGAGGATGGAATTCCGAATGACGCTGCAGGCGTCAGCCGCATCGTCCACCGTCGCGGGTCGGACTTGGATGTTCATGGGCATTTTTAGGCGACTGCTTATGGCCGTTCAGAGACCCTCAGGACCTGTACCCCGGATCCAGCTTCTCCACCTTGCGCAGCAGCGCCGGCCAGGCCAGCTGAGACCCCAGGCCCGCTGTGGCCACGCGCATCACGTCGGCCATGCCGGCCAGGATGGCGGGATCGACCTGGGTGAGTTCGGTGCCGCCGGCCATGGCGTCGATCTGGATGCGGCAGGTGTTCTCCAGCGTGTACATGGCCAGGAAGGCGTCGGGGATGGTTTTGCCCACGGTGAGCAGGCCGTGGTTGCGCAGCACCAGGTGGTTGGCGGTGCCCAGGTCGGCCTGCAGGCGCACCTTTTCTTCCGCCCGCAGGGCCACGCCTTCGTACGTGTGATACGCCAGCGAGGCGAGCACAAAGGTGCTTTGCTGGCTGATGGGCAGGATGCCGGCCTTCTGCGCGCTCACGGCCACGCCGGCGCGCGAGTGCGTGTGCATCACGCAGCCGGCTTCGGGCCGCGCTTCGTGCACGGCGCTGTGGATCACGAAGCCGGCCGGGTTCACCGGGAACGGCGAGTCGATCAGCTTGTTGCAGGCCATGTCGACCTTGACCAGGCTGCTCGCCGTGATCTCGTCGAACATGAGGCCATACGGGTTGATGAGGAAGTGGTGTTCACCGCCGGTGACCGAGTCGGGCAGCTTGGCGCTGATGTGGGTGAAGACCAGATCGCTCCAGCCGTAGGCCGCCACCAGCCGGTAGCAGGCGGCGAGGTCGCAACGCAGCGCCCATTCTTCGGCGCTGACGACTTCTCTGAGGGAGGGGATGTGCATGGGGTGTCTCCTGGCGCGCCTCGAGCGGGCGCGAGCCATGCACTGTATGCCGCCAGGGCGCGGGTGTCCTGTCCCAGCGAGGACAGGCGCGCCCGCAGGCTCACTTTTTCATGGAACAGGTGTTGAAACCCAGCATGGCATACGGTGGGCACCAGCCCACCAGGCCAGTGAGCAGGGGCACAACGCCGATGTAGCCCCACAGGCCCACCGTGCCGGTGGCTGCGGCGGCGATCAGGGCCAGGCCGAGAGTGATACGAAGGGTGCGGTCGATGCCGCCGACGTTTTTGGTCATGGTGTTTCTCCGTTGACAGGGGCCGCCCCGGAGTGGGGTGGCGTGCAGCCATTGGGCTCTTGCACCGACTCGGGGTATGTGACCTGGGTCACACAGGCCGGGCACAGTCAGCGCGGTTGCAGCGCTGCCAGGGTGCGCAGGGCCGCGCTGTCGCGCACGGTGATGCACTCGCGCGAGAGCTCCACCCAGCCGTCGCGCTCGAAGCGGTGCAGCAGCCGGGTGACGATTTCGCGCACCGTGCCCAGTTCGTCGGCGAGCGCCTGATGGGTGGCGTGCACCAGGGTGCCGTGGCCGAGCAGGGCGGCGGCCAGCCGGCTGTCGAGGCGCTGGAAGGCGATGGCCTCAATGAGGCCGGTGAGGTCGGCCAGGCGCGCGGCGAACAGGCCGAGCACGAAGTCCCGAAAACCGGTGTGGGCCAGCGCAGCGCGAAACGCGGCGGGGGAGAGCAGCGCCAGCCGCGTGGGCTTGACCGTGACGCCATGTGCGCTCAGCGGCTGGTCCACGAACAGGCAGGACGAAGACACCAGGCACATCTCGCCCGGCACCACGCGGTAAAGCTCCAGCTCGCGTCCGCTGCTGGCCGAGCGCGAGACCCGCACCTCCCCGCTGAGCAGCAGCGGGAAACCGCCGCAGCGCTCCTGCTCGCGGAACAGGGTGGTGCCGGTGGGCACGTCCATCACGGCCAGGCTGTCGGGCGCTGGCACGGCTTCCCCGAGCGCAGGGTAGAGCTGTGCGAGGGTCTGCCAGTCGTTGGAGTTCATGGTGTGTGGGGTTGGGTGGCTTGTTCAAGCCGGGTCAGCCATGCCATGGCGTGTTCGCGGCTTTGACCGCACATCTCTGGGCCGGGCGCAAGCGAGCTGCACACCGCCGGGCGCTCGGGCAGGCCGAAGAGTCGGCAGCGCAGGTCGGCGTCGAGCTGCGGGCAGGCCATGCCGGCGGGCTTGCCCATGGGCAGGCCGGGCAGGGGGCTGCTGATCGACGGCGCGGTGCAGCAGGCCGCGCAGCCGGGGCGGCAGGGGGTTGCGGGAGTGCGGAATGGCGCCAGGGACATGAACATGATTGTCGGGGCTGCGCGGGGTGCCGGGGCTACACTCGCCAACCCCATGCCGCTTGTGACCATCCCCGCCCCCGACACACTGGTCTCCAGGCTGGGCCGCTGGCGTCTGTGGGTCTATGCGGCACTCGCGCTGCTGCTGGGTGCGCTGGTGGTTCAGGCGGGGCACAAGGTCATGGCCGAACTCAGCTATGACCAGATCGTGGCTGCGGTCCGGGCCACGCCGGCGTCGGTCCTGCTGCTGTCGGTGCTGGCCACGGCGGTGAGCTACTTTGCCCTCACCTTTTACGACCGGTCGGCGCTGGCCTATGCCGGTGCGCGCCTGCCTTTCCCCGTGGTGGGCAAGACGGCGTTCATCGCCTATGCGCTGTCCAACACCATTGGCCTGGGCGTGCTCACGGGCGGTGCGGTGCGCCTGCGTCTGTACGGCGCCGCCGGGCTGGAGGCGGGCCTGATCTCGCGCGCGATCGTTTTCAACGCCGTGGGCTTCACGCTGGGCATTGTGGTGGTGGGTGCGGCGGCGCTCGTGTGGGGCTCGGCCACAGGGCAGGAGATGCTGGGTGTGCCTTCGGCCCTGCTGAAATTCGCGGGTGTTGCCGTGCTGGTGGCTGCGGGCGTGTTCCTCGGCATCTGCTCGCGGGGCGGTGAGCAGACGTTGTTTCCCGGCCTGGTCGTGCGGCTGCCCAGCGCGTCCATTGCCACGCAGCAACTGCTGGTGTCGGCGGTGGACGTGGTGGCGGCTGCTGCCGCGTTGTGGGTGCTGTTGCCGGCGGACGCGGTGGCCTTTCCCGCCTTTGTCGGGTTCTTCGCGCTGGCCATTGCACTGGGCGTGATCAGCCACGTGCCGGGCGGCCTGGGCGTGTTTGAAGCGGTGATGCTGCTGGCGCTGGGCCAGCGCGTGCCGGCCGAGCAGCTGGCCGGCGCCCTGGTGCTCTACCGCGTGGTTTACCACCTGCTGCCGCTGGCGCTGGCCGTGGCCTGGCTGGCCGCCACAGAGTGGCGCCGGGGTGCGTCCACGCCGGTGATGAAGGCGGCCACCAGCCTGTCGCCGCTGCTGTTGTCGGCCTTCACCTGGGTGGTGGGCGTGGCACTGCTGGTCTCGGGCGCGACGCCGGCCACGCAGGACGCCACCGATCTGCTCACGCAGTACATGCCGCTGCCGGTGGTGGAGGCCGCGCACTTTCTGGGCAACATCGTCGGCTTGGCGCTGCTGTTCGTGGCGCGCGGCATGTTCCTGCGGCTGGACGCCTCGTGGTGGGCCGGCCTGGTGCTGGTGCTGCTGAGCCTGGTGTTGTGCCTGCCAAAGGGCATTGCGGTGTCCGAGGCGGTGCTCCTGATCGTGCTGGGCACCTCGCTGGCGCTCTCTCGGCGCCACTTCAACCGCAAGGCCGCGCTGTTCTCGCAGGCCTTCACCTGGGGCTGGCTGGGGGCTGTGGCGGCGGTGCTGGCCGCGCTCACGGCGCTGCTGTTCTTTGTGTACCGCGATGTGGAGTACGTGAACCAGGTGTGGTGGCAGTTCGAGTTCGACGGCTACGCGCCGCGCTCGCTGCGCGCCATGGTGGCGGTGGCCTTGATCACGCTCGTGCTGGCGCTGAGCCAGTTGCTGCGCCGTCCGCGCACCGCGCTCATCAAGCCCGACCCGGGTGCGCTTGGCCAGGCGGCCCGCATCGTGCGCGGGCAGGGCTCGGCCGGCGCCGGGTTGGTGATGATGGGCGACAAGAGCCTGATGGTGTCGGACTCGCAGCGCACCTTCATCATGTTCGGGCGGCGGGGCCGCTCGTGGGTGGCGTTGTACGACCCGGTGGGCCCGGTGGCCGAGTGGACCGAGCTGGTCTGGCGCTTTGTGGAGCAGGCGCGCGAAGCCGGCGGGCGGGCGGCTTTTTACCAGGTGCGCCCCGAGGGCCTGCCGGTGTACCTGGACGCGGGCCTGCGCGTCTACAAGCTCGGTGAATGCGCGCTGGTGGATCTGCCCGGCTTCAGCCTGGACGGCAAACGCCGCGCCAACTTGCGCCACGGCGTGGCGCGCGCGCAGCGCGAGGAGCTGCGCTTCGAGGTGCTGGCGCCCGGTGAAGCCGAGGGCCTGTTCGACGAGCTCAAGGCCATCTCGGACGCTTGGCTGAGCGACCACAACACGGCCGAAAAATCGTTCTCGCTGGGCGCCTTTCGCCGCGATTACGTGCTGCGCCAACCGATCGCCGTGGTGCGCCAGGGCGAGCGACCGGTGGCTTTTGCCACGCTGCTGTGCACCGACCAGAAGCAGGAGGCCAGCGTGGACTTGATGCGCCAGCGGCCCGACGCGCCGCGCAGCTCGATGGACTTTCTGTTTGCCCAGACACTGCTGCACTTCAAGGCCGAGGGTTACCAACGTTTCAACCTGGGCATGGTGCCGCTCTCGGGCATGGCCCAGCACCCGCTGGCGCCCAACTGGCACCGGCTGGGCCGCCTGCTGTTCAACCACGGCGAGAATTTTTACAACTTCCAGGGCCTGCGGGGTTTCAAAGAGAAATTCGACCCCACCTGGGAGCCGCGTTACCTCGCTTGCCCGGGTGGCTTCGCGCCTTTTTTCATCCTGGCCGACGTGGCCGCGCTCATCGCCGGCGGCCTGCGCCGCGTGATCACCAAATGAACTTCATTGCAACCACCCTCATGACCGCGGCACTGGCGCTGGGCGGACCCGTGACAGCCCAGGCGCAGGAAAAGATCTCGCACGGCCGTTTCACCGATGTGTCGCTGTACCGGCCCAAGGGCGAGGCGAAATCGTTCGTGCTGTTCCTCTCGGGCGACGCCGGCTGGACACCCGCGCTCGCCGCCCAGGCGCAGGCCCTGGCCGAGCAGGGCGCAGCGGTGGCCGGCATCCACACGCCGAACATGCTGGCGCGCATTGCCAAGGAGAGCGGCGACTGCCTGTTGCCCGACGGTGACCTGGAAAACCTCTCGCACTTCCTGCAGGGCTACGCGCGTCTGCCGGCTTATTTCCCGCCGCTGCTGGTAGGCCCGGGCCTGGGCGGCACGCTGGCCTACGCCATGCTCGCGCAGGCACCCGAAGACACGTTTGCCGGCGCCATTTCCATGGGCTTCTGCCCCGATCTGGCCCTGAAGAGACCCTTGTGCAAGGGCGAGGGTGTGCACTTCACCCGGCGCGCGGGCACTGCGGGGCTCGCGCTGCTGCCCACGCCCCAACTGCGCGCGCCCTGGGTGGCGCTGCAGGGCAGTGAAGACAAGGTGTGCAGCCCGGCGGCGGTGCAGAAGTTCTTGGCCCAGGTGGGTGGCGGCGAACTGGTGCCGGTGCCGGGCGCGGACCACGCCGGTGCCACGGGCCCGGGTGCGTTGACCGCGCTGTTGGCGGTACACCAGAAGCTCACCAAAGACCTGGTGGTGGCGCCCGTGGCGCCTGAGAGCGGTGTGGCCGACCTGCCGCTGGTGCTTGTGCCCAGCACCGTGCCGTCGGACACGCTGGCGGTGCTGCTGTCGGGTGACGGCGGCTGGGCCGGCATCGACAAGCAGCTCGCGGCCAAACTCTCGGCCGCCGGTGTGCCGGTGGTGGGGCTGGATTCGTTGCGCTATTTCTGGTCGGCCCGCACACCCGATGGACTGGCGCAGGACCTCGACCGCATCATGCGCAGCTTTGCCGCGCAGTGGAAGAAGAGCCGCGTGATCCTGATCGGCTATTCACAGGGCGCTGATGTGTTGCCGTTCGCGGTCAACCGCCTGCCTGCGACCTCCAGCGGGCTGCTGGTGCACACGGTGCTCATCGGGCCTGGCGAAAAAGCCTCGTTCGAGTTTCGCCTGACCAACTGGATGACCAAGAACACGGCGGGTCTGCCGCTGATGCCCGAGCTGCAGAAAATGTCGGCTGCCAAAACGCTGTGCATCTACGGCACCGATGACCGCGAGACCCTGTGCCCGCACGTGTCGCCCGAGTTCGTGACCCCGGTGCCCATGGCCGGCGGGCACCACTTCGACGGCGTCTACCAGAAGCTGACCGACCAGATATTGCTGCGCACCAAAGGGCCCTGAGGCCGGGGCCTCATGGCAGCCTGCCGTGGCCTCAGGGCAGCAGGCGCTGACCGGCCCACAGCACGTGGTCGACCACACCCTGCACCGCGTTGCGCGCGGGCTCGGCCAGCAGCCGGCCGTCGGCGTCGAAAGCGTCCCCCGCCTTCGACAGGGCAAATTGCTTCGGCGCTACCCAGCACTGCAAATTCAATAGCAGTGGCGTGAGGTGGGAAAGGCTTCTCAGGCCACCCAAGGCGCCGGGTGAGGCGCTCAGCAGACCCACCACCTTGCCGGCAAACGGCTTGGTGCCGCTGGACCAGATCGGGTCGCCCTTGATGGGGCTGGAGACCCAGTCGATGGTGTTCTTGAGCAGGCCGGTGTAGCTGCCGTTGTACTCGGGCGAGGCAATGCTCCAGGCCGGGTGGGCGTGGAAGAGCTCCTTGAGCTTGACGGCGGCAGCCGGTGTGCCGCGCGCTTCCAGGTCGGCGTTGTAGAGCGGCAGGTCGAAGTCGGCCAGCTCGATGTGGGTGACCTGGGCGCCCGCCGTGGTGGCGCAACCGGCGGCTACGGTGGCGAGTTGCCGGTTGAAGGATTTCGCGCGCGTGCTGCCGGCGAAGACGAGGAGGGGAAGGGGTGTGCTCATGGGCCGATTGTGGCCGAGGCCTCCCGACCCCGGGAGCCCTGGGGCTGGCGTGGGCACAAAGTGCGCGAAGGTGGGAAAATCCCGGGTTGCCCGCCCTTGGCGAGGCCCCTTGTTTGAATGGTGGACCCCAGCGGTCCCGGAGCACCACGGTCATGTTGTACCCCCAGGAATTTGATGTCATCGTCGTCGGCGGCGGCCACGCCGGCACCGAAGCCGCGCTCGCCGCTGCGCGCATGGGCAGCAAGACGCTGCTGCTCACCCACAACATCGAGACGCTGGGCCAGATGAGCTGCAACCCCAGTATCGGCGGCATCGGCAAGGGGCACCTAGTGAAGGAGGTGGACGCCATGGGCGGCGCGATGGCGCTGGCCACCGACGAAGGCGGCATCCAGTTCCGCATCTTGAACAGTTCCAAGGGCCCGGCCGTGCGCGCCACCCGCGCCCAGGCCGACCGCGTGCTCTACAAGGCCGCGATCCGCCGCATGCTCGAGAACCAGCCCAACCTGTGGTTGTTCCAGCAGGCGGTGGACGACCTGATGGTGGAGGGTGACCGCGTGGTGGGCGCGGTGACGCAGGTGGGCATCCGCTTTCGCAGCCGCACCGTGGTGCTGACCGCCGGCACCTTTCTCGACGGCAAGATCCATGTGGGCCTGAACAACTACGCCGCGGGCCGCGCGGGTGATCCGCCCGCTGTCTCGCTGTCAGCCCGCCTGAAAGAGCTGAAACTGCCGCAGGGCCGCCTGAAAACCGGCACGCCGCCGCGCCTGGATGGCCGCAGCATCGACTACAGCCAGTGCACCGAACAGCCCGGCGACGGCGTGCCCGGCGGCATGAACGCCGACCAGGCGGTGCCGGTGTTCAGCTTCATGGGCAACACCGCCATGCACCCGCAACAGGTGCCGTGCTGGATCACGCACACCAACGAGCGCACGCACGACATCATCCGCAGCGGCTTCGACCGCAGCCCCATGTTCACCGGCAAGATCGAGGGCGTGGGCCCGCGCTACTGCCCCAGCGTGGAAGACAAGATCAATCGCTTCGCCGACAAGGACAGCCACCAGATCTTTCTGGAGCCCGAGGGTCTGACCACGCACGAGGTTTATCCCAACGGCATCTCCACCAGCCTGCCGTTCGACATCCAGTACCAGCTGGTGCGCAGCATGAAGGGGCTGGAGAACGCGCACATTCTGCGGCCTGGCTACGCCATCGAGTACGACTACTTCGACCCGCGCTCGCTCAAGAGCAGCTTCGAGACCAAGCAGATCCAGGGCCTGTTTTTCGCGGGCCAGATCAACGGCACCACCGGCTACGAGGAGGCGGCAGCGCAAGGCATGTTCGCCGGCATCAACGCCGCGCTGCAGTGCCGGGGTGAGGGCGCGTGGCTGCCCGGGCGCGATGAGGCTTACCTCGGTGTGCTGGTCGACGACCTGATCACCCAGGGCGTGACCGAGCCTTACCGCATGTTCACCAGCCGGGCCGAGTTCCGCCTGCAGCTGCGCGAGGACAACGCCGACATGCGCCTGACCGAAGCCGGGCGCCGGATGGGTTTGGTGGGTCATGCCCAGTGGAACGCCTTCTGCCGCAAGCGCGACGCTGTTTCACGTGAAACAGAGCGCCTGAAAGCCACTTGGGTCAACCCGCGCAATCTGCCGCCGGTGGAGAGCGCGCGGGTGCTGGGCAAGTCGATCGAGCACGAGCACAACCTGTTTGATCTGCTGCGCCGGCCGGGTGTGCACTACGACGCCTTGATGGCCATGAACGACCACCAGCACATGCACCCGGATGTTTCACGTGAAACCCTGGGCGATCTGCATGACGTGGTGGTGGAGCAGGTGGAAATCGCCGCCAAGTACTCGGGCTACATCGACCGTCAGAAGGGCGAGGTGGAGCGCGCATCGCACTACGAGGGCATGAAGTTGCCGAGCGATCTGGACTACCTGCAGGTGACAGCCTTGTCGTTCGAAGCGCGGCAGAAGCTGGCCAAACACCGCCCCGAGACGCTGGGCCAAGCCTCGCGCATTTCCGGCATCACGCCGGCGAGCATCTCGCTGCTGCTGATCCATCTGAAGAAAGGCGGCTTCAAGGGCTTCGCCACGCTGCCGGTGGCGGCCGGCGACCTTGCCTCCGACGTTCCAGCATGAGCGACTTGAGGACCACCCTGCAGGCCGGCCTGCAGTCGCTCCAGCTCGCGCTTGACGCGCGCCAGATGGATCTGTTGCTCGACTACCTGGGCCTGCTCCAGAAGTGGAACAAGGTCTACAACCTCACGGCCGTGCGTGACCCGGCCGAGATGATGACCCACCACCTGCTCGACAGTCTGGCGGCCATCAAACCCTTGCTGCAACAGGTGGGCGACCGACCGGTGAAGCTGCTCGATGTGGGCTCTGGCGGCGGGCTGCCCGGCGTGGTGATTGCCATTGCCTGCCCGCAGATCGACGTGACCTGCGTGGACACGGTTGCCAAGAAGGCTGCCTTCATCCAGCAGGCCGCTGCCACGCTGAAGCTGCCCAACCTGCGTGGGCTGCACGCCCGGGTGGAAAGCCTCAACGCCTTGTCGGGGCAGGGCTTTGACGTCGTGTGCTCGCGCGCCTTTGCTTCGCTGGTGGACTTCACGAACTGGTCCAACAGCTCGCTGAATGAAGGTGGCGTCTGGATGGCCATGAAGGGCAAACACCCCGGTGATGAGCTGGCCACGCTGGTTTCCGAGGCGGGGGCGGTGGATGTGTTTCACGTGGAACAACTCCTGGTACCCGGGCTGGACGCCGAACGCTGCATCATCTGGATGCGCCCCGGCCCCGCGGCTGTGGCCTGAGCATCACAGCCGCGCCGGGCAGCGCCGTGACGCGCAAACCCTTCACGTAAACTCGACCCTCCACTTCCCGGGGGTTCTCCATGTTCGGCATCGCAGACTACGGCGCTTTCGCCGCCGCCATCGTCGTGTTCCTGCTCATTCCCGGACCCGGCAATCTGGCGTTGGTCACCTCCACCGGCAAGGGCGGAATCCGGGGCGGGTTGGCCGCCACCTTCGGCGTCATCGCCGGTGACCAGGTGCTCATGTGGCTGGCGGTGGCCGGTGTGGCGGCCCTGCTGGCGGCTTACCCGGCAGCCTTCAGCGCGGTGCAGTGGCTGGGCGCGGCCTACCTGGCTTGGCTGGGTTTCAAGATGTTGATCGCCAAGCCCGGCGATGCGCCCATCCTCAACATCCGCCCGCGTCAGTACTTCCAGCAGGCCATCGTCATCACCTTGCTCAACCCCAAGGCGATCGTGTTCTACATGGCCTTCTTCCCGCTGTTCGTCGACCCCGCCCGCCACCAGGGCCTGGTCACCTTCGGCGCCATGGCCGCCACCATCGCGGTGCTCACCTTCGCTTACGGCGTGACCGTGACCTTGTTGACCCACTTCCTGGCCGAGCGCATGCGCGCCAACCCGGTCATCGGCCGTGCGTTGGAGAAGATCGCCGGCGTCTTTCTCATCGGGTTCGGCATCAAGCTGGCCATCTCGAAGTAAGCCCACATGGCCAAAATCTTTTGCATTGCGAACCAGAAGGGTGGCGTCGGCAAGACCACCACCACGGTGAACCTGGCCGCGGGTCTTGCCAAGGTGGGCCAGCGCGTGTTGATGGTTGACCTCGACCCGCAGGGCAACGCCACCATGGGATCGGGCGTGGACAAGCGGCAGATGGCGCTGTCGGTGTACGACGTGCTGCTGGAGTCTGCTTCGGTGGCCGAGGCGGCGGTGTTTTCGGAGAAATGTGGCTACCACGTGCTGGGCGCCAACCGCGAGCTGGCCGGCGCCGAGGTGGAATTGGTGGAGGTGGAACGCCGCGAAAAGCGCCTGAAGACGGCGCTGGCCGATGTGCTGGACAGCTACGACTTCGTGCTGATCGACTGCCCGCCGTCTCTGAGCATGCTCACCCTCAACGGCCTGTGCGCCGCTCACGGCGTGATCGTGCCCATGCAGTGCGAGTACTTCGCGCTGGAAGGCCTCACCGATCTGGTCAACACCATCAAGCAGGTGCACGCCAACCTCAACAAGGACCTGGCCATCATCGGCCTGCTGCGCGTCATGTTCGACCCGCGCATCACCCTGCAGCAGCAGGTGAGCGACCAGCTCAAGGCCCATTTCGGCGACAAGGTGTTCGACACCGTGATCCCTCGCAACGTGCGCCTGGCGGAAGCCCCGAGCTACGGCCTGCCCGGTGTGATCTTTGACCCGTCCGCCCGCGGCAGCCAGGCCTTTGTGGCTTTTGCCACCGAGATGGTGGCCCGCATCGGCAAGCTCTGAGCCGGCACTGTTTCACGTGAAACCCCACAATGTCCTCATCCTGCCCGGCTGGCAGAACAGCGGTCCCGAGCACTGGCAGAGCCGCTGGGAGGCCACCCACGGCTACCGCCGCGTGGACCAGCACGACTGGCTGCAGCCCCGGCGTGGTGACTGGATTGCCCGGCTGGAAGAAGTGCTGTTCACCTGCGACGAGCCGGCGGTGCTGGTGGCCCACAGCCTGGGCTGCCTGCACACCGCCGCCTGGGCGGCGCACTCGCAGAACACCGCACGCGTGAAGGCCGTACTGCTGGTGGCGCCAAGTGACGCCGAGCGCGAAGAGATGCGCCCGGTGCTGCCCAGCTGGTCGCCCATCGCCATGCAGCGCTTGCCGTTTCAGAGCGTGCTGGTGGGCAGCCGCAATGACCCGTATTGCAGTTTCGAGCGCGCGCAGGCGCTGGCCATGGCGTGGGGCTCGCGCTTCGTCGACTTGGGCGAAGCCGGCCACATCAACGCCGAGACTGGCCTGGGCGAATGGCCCGCAGGTCGCGCAGTGCTCGCCGAACTCCTGAACCTCTGACTTCCGAAAGAAGACCCATGGTCACCAAAAAACCCAAAGGCCTCGGCCGCGGACTCGAAGCCCTGCTGGGCCCCAAGGTGGTGGACAGCGCACCAGCCGACGCCGGCTTGCCCTCCACCCTGCTGCTCACCGACCTGGTGGCCGGCCAGTACCAGCCACGCACCCACATGGACGAGGGCGCGCTCTACGAGCTGGCCGAGAGCATCAAGGCGCAGGGCGTCATGCAGCCGATCCTGGTGCGCCAGCTGGCCGAAGGTCCGAACGCCGGCAAGTACGAGATCATCGCGGGCGAGCGCCGCTTCCGCGCGTCGAAGCTGGCGGGGCTGGACAGCGTACCCGTGTTGGTGCGCGATGTGCCCGACGAGTCGGCCGCCGCCATGGCGCTGATCGAAAACATGCAGCGCGAAGATCTCAACCCGCTGGAGGAGGCCCATGGCCTGCAACGCCTGGTGAAAGAGTTTGGGCTCACTCACGAACAGGCGGCGCAGGCGGTGGGCCGCTCGCGCAGCGCTGCCAGCAACCTGCTGCGCTTGCTGCAACTGGCCGAACCAGTGCAGACCATGCTGATGGCCGGCGACCTCGACATGGGCCACGCGCGCGCATTGCTGGCGCTGGACAAGGCCAACCAGATCACCGCCGGCAACCAGATCGCGGCGAAGAAGATGTCGGTGCGCGAGGCCGAGAGCCTGGTGAAGAAGCTCGGCGCCGAGTTCGCGCTGTCCCCGCAAAAGCTCAAGAAAGACAAGTCGCGCGACATTCGCCGCGTGGAAGAAGAGCTGGCCGACCTGCTGATGGCCGAGGTCGAAGTGCGGGTAAAGAAGCGCGTGAAGCGCCACGGCCGCATCGAGGAACTGGGCGAAATCGCCATCCAGTTCGGGTCGCTGGACGCCCTCAACGGCTTGATCGACAAGTTGCGCGGCGGGCACTGACGCAACGCTGCAGGGGCTCCTGGCGGTTGTTGACGTGGGTTCTCAGGCCCCGTCTTTGATCACCGTGGTGGCGCCGTTCGTGCGCACCGATGCAATGCCCGCATCGCGCGAAGCAGCCGTTTTGTACATCTGGCTGGTGCCGATGATCTGGTGGTTGGCTGCCTTGAGGTTGAAATAGAACCGCCCGTCCGAAGCGTCGCTGCGAGCGAAGCTGGTTTCGCTCGAACTGTTTTTCTGCACCGAGGCGATGCCGTTTTCTGCCGATGCGCGCGTTTCGTAGGTTTCGCTGCGAAGAACCACCTCGCCGTTGCCCGCCTTCAGGACAAAGGCAAATTGCCCCTTGTCGTTCTTGTTCAGTTCGTACCAACCTGCCATGTGACCCCCGTGAAGTGTGGATGAAGGACTTTCATCCTAGCCATCCACAAAGCGGTTCGGGAGCGGGACATCCCTTGGCCTTGGCACCGGAGGCGGTGAACCCTCACATCGAGAAGATCTTCCCCGGATTCATGATGTTGTCCGGGTCCAGCGCGCGCTTGATGGTGCGCATCATGTCCACAGCGCCGCTGCCGGCTTCGGTGAGCAGAAAACCCATCTTGTGCAGGCCCACGCCGTGTTCGCCGGTGCAGGTGCCTTCCAGGCTGAGCGCTCGCGCCACCAGCTTGTGGTTCAGTTCTTCGGCCAGCGCGTGTTCTTCGGGCTTGGTCGGGTCGATCAAATAACCGAAGTGGAAGTTGCCGTCGCCCACATGGCCGACCAGGAAGTAGGGCAGGCCGGCCGCGTCGGCCTCGGTCACCGAGTCCAGCAGGCAGTCCGCCAGTCGGCTGATGGGCACGCAGGTGTCGGTGCTGATGGCTCGGCAGCCTGGTTTGCTCTGGATGGCCGCAAAGTAGGCGTTGTGCCGGGCGGTCCACAGGCGGGTGCGCTCTTCGGGCGTGTCGGCCCATTCGAAGGCCTGGCCGCCAAAGTCGGTAGCGATCTCCTGTACCGTCTCGGCCTGCTCCTTCACGCTCGCGGGCGAGCCGTGGAACTCCATCAGCAACATGTTCTCCTCGCGCAGGCCGAGCTTGCTGTGCGCGTTGACCATGCGCACGGTGTTGTGGTCGATCAGCTCGCAGCGCGCGATCGGCACGCCGAGCTGGATCACCTGGATCACGGTGCGCACCGCCGCTTCGATGTTGGGGAATGAGCAGGTGGCGGCCGAGATCGCCTCGGGCAGTGGGTAGAGCTTGAGCGTCACTTCGGTGATCACGCCCAGCGTGCCTTCGCTGCCCACCATCAGGCGCGTGAGGTCGTAGCCTGCCGACGATTTTTTGGCGCGCGTGCCGGTGCGGATGACCTCACCACTGGCCGTGACCACTTCGAGCGCCAGCACGTTCTCGCGCATGGTGCCGTAGCGCACCGCGTTCGTGCCGCTGGCACGCGTGGCGGCCATGCCGCCGATGGACGCGTCCGCGCCCGGGTCGATCGGGAAAAACAGGCCTTCGCTCTTCACCGCTTCGTTCACGGCTTTGCGCGTCACGCCGGGCTGCACCGTCACGGTGAGGTCTTCGGCGTTGATGGCCAGCACGCTGTTCATGCGGCTCACGTCGATGCTGATGCCGCCCTGCACCGCCAGCAAGTGGCCTTCGAGCGAGGAGCCCACGCCGAAGGGGATCACCGGCACGCGGTGTTGCGCGGCCAGCTGCACCGCGTCGGCCACGTCCTGCGTGCTCTGCGCAAACACCACAGCGGCCGGTGGCGGCACTTCGTACACCGACTCGTCGCGGCCATGCTGCTCGCGCACCACCAGGGCGGTGGAGCACTGCGAGCCAAAGCGGGCCTGGAGCGCTGTGATCAGCTCGGCTGGCACCACGCGCTGGTGCACTTGCGGGGCGAGGTGGCTGTGGGCGGTGGGGGCGTTCATGGTCTGTCTCCAGGCTGTTTCGTGCAGCCGACCAGTTTAAGCCCGCAGCCCGTTGGGTGGGGTCTGCGTGGGCTCGTTCAGCTGCGGGCTTTCCCGGCTGGCAGCAAGACGGCAGGAGCCCATGAGACCCGTGTGTTGCCGTTGGACGTGGTGTTCCCCGCTGTACCCGTGAGGCTGGTGGCCTGGCCAGTGACGCGCGCCGCCTGAGCCGGTGGCGCGTTGGCCATGCCGGCCAAGCCCAGGGTGCAGGCTGCGATCAGTTGCACGCTGCGGGCTTCGAAGTCGGCGAGTCGTTGTCGGCGCTGCGTCATCAGGGTCTCCTGGGATTGAACAGGTGCCCATTACCGCCTGCAAAGGCGCTCAAGGCCAGCGTTCTTGCCTCGCGTTGCCTCGCTCACATTTCCCTTCACGTCGTTACGGCAGGTCAAAGTTGCACAATCCAGCAAACCCACCACATCAAGGACTCCCCCATGGGCAACCGACTCACCCAGATCGCCACCCGCACCGGCGACGCCGGCACCACCGGGTTGGGCGACAACACCCGCGTCTCCAAGAACAGCCTGCGCGTGCATGCCATGGGCGACGTGGACGAACTCAACTCGACCATCGGTGTACTGCTGTGCGAAGACATGGCCGCGGATGTTCGCGCCGTGCTGGTGGAGATCCAGCACCAGCTCTTCAACCTCGGCGGCGAGTTGTCCATTCCCGGCTACGAGCTGCTCAAGCCCGAGGCCGTGCTCGCACTCGACGAAGCCCTGGCCGCTTACAACGAAACCCTGCCGCGCCTGCAGGAGTTCATCTTGCCCGCCGGCTCGCGAGCCGCCAGCCAGGCGCACATATGCCGCACCGTGGCGCGCCGCGCCGAGCGCGCGGTGGTGGCGCTGGGCAACGAAGAAGCCCTGAAGGACACACCTCGCCAGTACCTCAACCGCCTGAGTGATCTGATGTTCGTGCTGGCCCGCGTGCTCAACCGCATGAACGGTGGCGACGACGTGTACTGGAAGAGCGAGCGCATGGCCAAAGGTGCGGCCGAATGAAAGCGGCGCTGATCGCGTTGGCCTGCCTGGCCACTGCATCCACTGCCCCCGCGCAAAACAAGCCGCCCGCCAAGGCCGCTGTGCCTGCCAACGAGGTGACACTGGTCTGCGAGGCGGTCTACCTGCCCGCACGCACCACCTGGACCCGCACGGTGAGCATCGGTTACGACAAGAAGCGCGTGCGATCGGTGCAGATCGACGGTGTACCGGTCTACACCTTCGCCATCCAGGAAACCGTGATCCTCACCGCCATCGACAACGAACGCATCCAGATCGACACAGCGGCACAGACCTGGAGCAGCGATTTCCGGGGGCAGGCCACGGCGATGGGGCGGTGCGAGCGGGGCTGAGCGCCGGGTCGCAAGGCGTCACCTCGGTGCCAGCACCGCCATCGTGATCTGTGAGACGCAGGGCATCTTGCCCGAGTCGTTCGGCATGTCGATCTGCCACACCTGCGTGGTGCGGCTGATGTGCACCACGCTCACGTCAACAGAGATGGGTTTCGTCCAGACCGTCAAGGTGCTCAGGCCTTGCCGCGGCTGAGTAGCCAGTAGAGAAAGATCGCGCCGAAGGTGGCGGTGCCGATGCCGCCCAGGCCGAACTGGCCGAACTTCAGCGTGTACTCGCCGGTGCCCAGGATGATCGGGATGGCGGCGACCAGCAGGTTCTTGTTGTCCGAGAAGTCGACTTTGTTGTCGACCCAGATCTTGGCGCCGGCAATGGCGATGAGGCCGAACACCACGATGGACACGCCGCCCATCACAGCCAGCGGAATCGCCTGGATCAGCGCGCCGAATTTCGGTGAGAAGCCCAAAACGATGGCGATGCACGCGGCCACCACGAACATGGCGGTGGAGTAGATCTTGGTGGCGGCCATCACGCCGATGTTTTCGGCATAGGTGGTCACGCCCGTGCCACCGGCCGCACCGCTGACCATGGTGGCCACGCCGTCGCCGATGAAGGCTTTGCCCAGGTACGGGTTGAGGTCGCGCCCGGTCATGGCGCTCACGGCCTTGATGTGGCCCAGGTTCTCGGCCACCAGGATCAGCGCCACCGGGGCGATCAGCAGCATGGCTTGCGCCTGGAACACCGGCGCGGCAAAGGTGGGCATGCCGAACCACGGCGCGCTGGCGATGCCGGAGACATCGATGGGTTTGCCCAGGCCCAGGCCGTTGGTGAGCACGGCGTAGATCACGCTGGCCACGATCAGGCCGACAAGGATCAGCAGGCGTTGCGTCATGCCGCGCGCGTACACCGCCACCAGCGCCACGCTGATGAAGGTGATGGCCTGCATCCAGGCATCGAACCCGGTGGGCGCCATGTTCTTGATCGGGATGGCGGCGAGGTTCAGGCCGATGACGGCAACCACGGTACCGGTGACCACGGGTGGCATGAGGCGTTCGATCCAGCCCGTGCCCGTGGCCTGCACCAGGAAACCGATGAGGGTGTAGACCAGGCCGCAGATGATGATGCCGCCCAGGGCCACGCCCAGGTTGGCGTTGGGGCCCGGGCCGGCGTAGCCGCTGGCGGCGATCACCACGCCGATGAAGGCGAAGCTGGAGCCGAGGTAGCTGGGCACCTTGCCGCCGGTGATGAAGAAAAAGATGAGCGTGCCGATGCCGCTCATGAGGATGGCCACGTTGGGGTTGAAGCCCATGAGCAGCGGGGCCAGCACGGTGGCGCCAAACATGGCGATGACGTGCTGCACACCCATCACGGTGGTCTGCGGCCAGGGAAGTCGTTCGTCAGGTGCGATCACGCCGCCGTTGTCGAGGATGGAGGACGGTTTTTCCGTCCAGCTGAAAAGGCCCATGGGGTGCTCCAGAGTGGTGTTCGAGGGTGGCGGCATTGTGCCCGCACCACCGCCGCTCCACGAGCGCCCCGCCCTGAGAACTCAGGCCCCGATGGCGGGCAGCACTTCGCCCCGGTTTTCGCCAAAGCCGATGCGCGCTGCACCAGGCCTTTCGCACCAGCCGCGCAGGATGATGGCGTCGCCATCTTCGAGGAAGGTGCGCGCCTCGCCGGTACCCGGCAGCGGGATGCTGCGCGTGCCGCCCAGGCTGAGCTCCACGATGGCACCCGCCTGGTCGGGCGTCGGGCCCGAGATGGTGCCGGTGCCCAACAGGTCGCCAGGCTGAAGGTTGCAGCCACCCACCGTGTGCTGCGCCACCATTTGCGCGATGGTCCAGTACTGGTGGCGAAAGCTGGTGGCCGAGAGGCGGTCGGGGGCCACGCCGCTCTGGCGGTGCGTCGCCGATTCAATGCACACCTCCAGCTGCACATCAAGACCGCCGCGCGCGCTGTTGGCCGGGTGGTCCAGATAGGCCAGTGGCTGCGGCTCGTCGGCCGGGTGGGCGAAGGGCACGCGGTAGGGCGCGAGCGCCTCCATGGTCACGATCCAGGGCGAGACGGTGGTGCAGAAGTTTTTGCCCAGGAAGGGGCCGAGCGGGTTCATTTCCCAGAACTGGTGGTCGCGCGCCGACCAGTCGTTGAGCAGGCACATGCCGAAGATGTGGTCTTCTGCCTCGGCCAACGGAATGGGCGTGCCCATGGCATTGCCCGGACCGATGTAGAAGGCCATCTCCAGCTCGTAGTCGAGCCGCTTGCAGGCGCTGTACACCGGCGCGCTCGCGCCTGGTGGCATGGCCTGCCCCATCGGGCGTCTGAACGGTGTGCCGCTGATCACCACGCTGGAGGCGCGGCCGTGGTACGCGATGGGGATCCACTGGAAGTTGGGCGTGAGTGGGTCGTCGGGCCGGATCACCCGGCCCACGTTGCGCGCGTGGTGAATGGAGGTGTAGAAGTCGGTGTAGTCACCGATGCGCGTGGGCACGCGCATTTCCACGCTGCCCAGCGGCAACAGGCTCGTGTTCACCGCACTCAGCGCGCGTCTACTGGTGCCGACTTTCAGCAGATCAAACAAGGCATGGCGCAGTGCGCGCCACGCACTCGGGCCCATGGCCAGAAAGTCGTTGAGTGCGTCGCCCGTGCAGGCGCTCAGCGCCTGTGCGGCCAGCCCCGACACGACGCCTTCGCGGGCAAGGCTGGCGAGATCGATCACCTGGTCGCCGATGGCCACGCCACCGCGAAAAGCCTCGCCGCTGCCGGCGCGGCGGAACACACCGAAGGGCAGGTTCTGGATGGGGAAGTCGGTGCCTGGTGCGTTGGCCGATTCAAGCCAGCTGCGGGTGTTCGCGTCGTGGGTGTGGTTGAGTTCCATGGTCATGCGGCCGTTGCCTGGAGAGCGTCGTCAAAAATCGCAACCGCACGCGTCCAACCCGCCGAGGCGCCTCGGATCTTGTGCGGGAAACACGAGATGAAAAAACCATCGGCCGGCAGTGCTTCGAGGTTGTGCATCTTCTCGAGGTGGCAGTAGCCGATGTCGCGCCCCGCCTTGTGGCCTTCCCAGATCAGCGAGGCGTCTTTGGTTTCGCCGTACTTTTCCGCGGTGTGGACGAAAGGCGCATCCCAGCTCCAGGCGTCGGTGCCGGTCAGTCGCACGCCGCGCTCCAGCAAATACATGGTGGCTTCGTAACCCATGCCGCAGCCAGCGGCCACGTAGTCGCCGTGGCCATAGCGCGAGCCAGCGCGCGTGTTCACCACCACGATCTCCAACGGCTTGATGGTGTGGCCGACGCGTTTCAACTCCGCTTCCACATCGGCGGCGGTGACCACGTAGCCGTCGGCGAAGTGGCGAAAGTCCAGCTTCACGCCGGGCTGGAAGCACCATTCCAGCGGCACTTCATGAATCGCGATCGCACGCTCCTGGTGGCCCAGCGCCTTGTTCATCGTGCTGTGGAAGTGGTAGGGCGCATCCAGGTGCGTGCCGTTGTGGGTGGACAGGTTGACCAGCTCCACGGCCCAGCCCTCGCCATCGGGCAGGTCTTCTTTTTTGAGGCCGGGAAAGAACGGCTCGATCTGCTCGAAGGTGTTCTCGTGTGTGAAGTACTGGATCTTGGGCGCGAAGGCCGGTGGGTCCGACAGCACATCGTTTTCAAGATAGATCGACAGGTCAACAAATTTGCGGGTCATGGCGTGGGGCTCCTTCGTGGATACGGGATCTGTGCAGTGGAGGGTCAGTAATTGGGGGTCAGTGATGACGGGGCGTCGTTCCAGTGCACCATCGGCAGGCCGGGCACTGGCGATTGAAAGACAGGAATGCGAGTGCCCAGCAGGCTGCCCAGATACACGGTGCGCAAGTCGGGACCGCCAAAGGTGACGCTGGCCATCCAGGGAGCCAGCGTGCCGTGGGCGCGCGCCATGTCG
>JBBQKZ010000051.1:0-24411 GCA_038327405.1 Burkholderiales bacterium
ATCAAGAAGCTGGGTCTGCCCTTCCCCAACGTGGAGTTCCAGGCGCTGCTGACCGAGATCGCCTCGCTCAACCCCGATGCCGTGGCCTGCTTCTTTGCCGGTGGCGGCGCGGCCAAGTTCCTGCGCGATTTCGCAGCCGCCGGCCTGAACAAGAACATCCAGCTGTATGGCTCGGGCTTCCTGACCGAAGGCGTGCTCGATGCTGCCGGCCCGGCCGCTGACGGCGTGCTCACCACCATGCATTACAGCGACTCCCTCGACACGCCGCGCAACAAGAAATTCCGCCTGGAGTACGCCAAGGCATTCCGCATGCAACCCGATGTGTACGCGGTGCAGGGCTACGACACAGGCCTGCTGCTCATCAAGGGCGCCAACGCCGTCAAGGGCGACCTGAACAACAAGCCCGCGCTGTACGCCGCCATGAACGGCGCCGAGATCGACAGCCCGCGCGGCAAATGGAAGATGAGCGCGGCCCACAACCCGATCCAGGACATGTACCTGCGCAAGGTCGAGAACAAGGAAAACAAGGTGATCGGCATCGCGCAGAAGGCCGTGGCCGATCCGGCCACCGGCTGCCGCATGGCCTGAAGCCGGGCGGACGCGCGCCCGATCCGGGCTGGTCTCACTGCAGGCCGGCGCCCCACGGGCGCTGGCCTGTTTTTTGCACGCTCTCCAGATCCGACCACCCACCTGCCTGCCCATGGATTTCGCCAACTTCCTCATCCAGTTGCTCAACAGCCTGCAATACGGCCTGTTGCTCTTCATGCTGGCCGCAGGCCTCACGCTGATCTTCGGGATCATGGGTGTGGTCAACCTGGCGCACGGCAGTTTCTACATGCTGGGTGCGTACCTCGCGTGGTTCCTGGTGGGCCAGTTCGACAGCCTGGTGCTCGCCATCGTGCTGGGCACGGTGATCGCCGTGGCGTTGGGCTGGCTGCTGGAGTGGTCGCTCTTCCGGCACTTCTACCACCGCGACCACCTCGACCAGGTGTTGCTGACCTTCGGCCTGATCTACATCTTTGAAGAGGTGCGCTCCATCCTTTGGGGCGACGACGTGCACGCGGTGCAGGTGCCCGAGGTGCTGAACTGGTCGATTCCGCTGACCGAGAACCTTTCCTACCCGGTGTACAGGCTGGTGATGTCGGGCGTGTGCATTGCACTCGCCCTGGGTCTGTACCTGCTGATTTCCAAGACCCGTCTGGGCATGAAGATCCGCGCCGGTGCGTTCAACCGCGAGATGACCGAGTCGCTGGGCATCAACATCCGCCTGATCCATGGCGTGGTGTTCGCGTTGGGGGTGGCGCTGGCCGCCATCGCCGGCATGATCGCCTCGCCCATTGCCAGTGTGTACCCCGGCATGGGCAGCTCGGTGCTGATCATGTGTTTTGTGGTCGTGGTGATCGGGGGCATCGGCTCGGTGCGCGGTGCGCTGGTGGCCGCCCTGCTGGTGGGCCTTGTCGACACCTTCGGCAAGGTGCTGGTGCCGCAGATCGCGGGCATGGCGGTCTACATGTTGATGGCACTCGTGCTGCTCTACAAGCCCGAAGGGCTCTTCAAACAATGAGTTCTCCCAAAGCCCAACTCGAAAAGCTGCCGCGCAGCATCCAGGCCGTCCTGGTGCTGGGCGCTATCGCGCTCGCCGCGTTTCCACTCATCCCCGTGACCGGTGGTGACTTCTATCTGCAGATGCTCTCGCAGATGATGATCCTGGCGATCTTCGCCATGAGTCTGGATCTGCTGCAGGGCGTGAGCGGTCTGGTGTCGCTGGGCCACGCGGCCTATTTCGGCCTTGCGGGCTATGCGCTGGCCTTCCTCACACCGGCCGACACACCCATCAGCCTGTGGTGGGCCCTGCCCGCCTCGGCCTTGGGCGCGGGGCTGGCCGCGCTGATCATCGGTTTCTTCGTGGTGCGCACCCACGGCATCTACTTCATCATGGTCACCATGGCGTTCGCGCAGATGGTGTTCTTCCTGTTCTTCGACAACAAGGTGCTCGGTGGGTCGGACGGCGTGTACGTGAACTTCCGGCCCGACGCCTCGGTGTTCGGCTGGAACGGCATCGACCTGGAAAACAAGACCACCTTCTTCTACTTCACGCTCCTGCTCCTCGTTCTGGTCTATGCCTTCCTGCGCCGCCTGTTGTTCTCACCGTTTGGCCGCGTGCTCGCGGGCATTCGCGTGAACGAGCACCGCATGCGCGCGGTGGGCTATGGGACCTTCGGCTACAAGCTCGCGGCCTTCACGCTGGCGGGTGCGCTGGCTGGCGTGGCGGGCTTTCTGTGGGCCGCGCAGACCGGCTACGTGAACCCCGAGCTGATGGGTTTTCACATGAGCGCACACGCCATCATGATGGTCATCCTTGGCGGCATGGGCAACTTCGCGGGAGCCATCGTGGGCGCTTTCGCGTTTGAATACGTGATGCACTTCTTCAAGGACCTCACCAAACACTGGCAACTGCTCATGGGCAGTTTCATCGTGCTGGTGGTGGTTTTTGCGCCGCGGGGTTTGCTGGGTCTGGTGCAGCGTTTCACCAGCTCGAAGGAGCACGCATGAACGAACTGCTGCTCTCTGCCCGCAACCTCACCAAGCGCTTCGGGGGTCTGGCCGCGGTCAACGATGTGTCGGTGGACCTGAACCGCGGTCGCATCCACGCGGTGATCGGCCCCAACGGAGCGGGCAAGTCCACGCTGACCAACCTGCTCTCGGGCGACCTGCCGCCCACCTCGGGCCGCATCAAGCTCAATGGCGTCGAGACCGCCGGCAAGACCCCTGAAAAAATCTCGCGCCTGGGTCTGGGTCGCAGCTACCAGAAGACCAACATCTTCCTGCCCTTCACCGTGTGGGACAACGTGCGCCTGGCCGCACAGTCGCGCGAGCGGCACGCACCGTGGAATCCGCTGCGCTGGGTGTCCTCGGCCAGCACCATGGTTGCGGTCAACGAGCGCTGCGAACGCGCGCTCGAACTCGCGGGCCTCACGCCGCGCGCCAGCGTGGTCGCCGGCACCACCAGCCACGGCGAACAGCGCCAGCTGGAGATCGCCATGACCCTGGCCACCGATCCCACCGTGCTGCTGCTTGATGAGCCTCTGGCCGGCATGGGCCAGGCCGAGGCCGAGAGCATGGTGGCGCTGCTGCTGCGTTTGAAAGAAGACCACGCCATCATGCTGGTGGAACACGACATGGATGCCGTGTTTACCCTGGCCGACCAGCTCACCGTGATGGTGAACGGCCAGGTGATTGCCAGCGGCACGCCGGCCGAGGTGCGGGCCGATGCCTCGGTGCAAGCGGCCTACCTGGGTGAGGAACACTGATGAGCGCTTTGACGAACGCATTGGTCGAGGCCAAGGGCCTGAACACCCACTACGGCGCCAGCCACATCCTGCGCGGCATCGACTTCACCGTCGGCCAGGGCCAGACGATCGGCCTGATGGGGCGCAACGGCATGGGCAAGTCCACGCTGCTCAAGTCCATCATGGGCATCGTCAAACCCAGCGGCGGCCAGGTGCACGTGAAGGGCCACGACATGACCGGCGCACCCACCTTCGAGATCGCGCGCATGGGCCTGGCCTACGTGCCCGAAGGCCGCGGCATCTTCGGCAACCTGAGCGTGCGCGAGAACCTGGTGATGGCCGCGCGCGAGGGCACCAAGGGTCAGCGCGACTGGACCTATGACCGCGTGCTCGAAACGTTTCCACGTCTGGCCGAGCGCCTGAACCACGGCGGACAACAGCTCAGCGGGGGCGAACAGCAGATGCTCACCATCGGCCGCGCGCTCATGACCAACCCCGACCTGCTGATCCTGGACGAAGCCACCGAAGGCCTGGCGCCGTTGATTGCGCGTGAGATCTGGCGCATCTGCGGCGTGATCCGCGAGAGCGGCATCAGCAGCATCATCGTGGACAAGAACTGGAAACACGTCACCCAGATCACCGACCGCAACGTGATCCTGGTCAAGGGCGAGGTGGTGTTTCAAGGCAGTTCCGAAGAGCTGCTGTCGAAGCCCGAGCTGCTGGAACAATACCTGGGCGTCTGAGCCGGGTCAGAGCAGCGGGCGCAGCTCCCGCGAAGCGTCCTGCAGCAACGGCAGCATGTCGCGCTGGAATTCGGGTGAATCCATGCGCTCGGCGGACGACACCACGTTCAGCGCCGCCACCGCCTGGCCCTGCATGTTGCGCAGCGGCACCGCCAGCGCAAACACACCCATCTCGTGCTCTTCGCGGGCAATCGCCACGTCCTGGCTGCGCACCTGCGCAATGACGGCCCTGAACGCCTTGTGATCGACCGCGGTGTGTTGCGTCAGCCGAGGCAGCTCACGCCCCTTCAGCCAGCTGGTGAATTCGCCGCGTGGCATGGCCGCCAGCAAGACCCGGCCGGTGGACGTGGCGTGGGCCGGCAGTCGGGCGCCAAGATGCAGCCCATACGCCATGAGCCGCTGCCCGCCCATCGACACGTTGCGCGCCACGATCACCACCTCGTCGCCATCGAGCACAGCCGCTGAAAACGAGTCCCGCGTGAGCGCCGCGAGGCGGTTGAGCGAGGGCTGCAGCAGTCGCGGCAAACGCGCGGAAGCCAGGTAACTGCCCGAGAAACGCAACACCTTCGCCGAGAGCCAGTAGTGGCTGCCGTCGGTGTCCAGGTATCCCAGGTGGGCGAGCGTGAGCAGGTGGCGCCGGGCCGCCGCGCGCGTGAGGCCGGCGCGCTCGGCCGCCTGGGTGGCGTTGAGCCGCTGGCGCTGCGTGTCGAAGCTCTCCAGCACCGCCATGCCCTTGGCCATGCCCTCAATGAAATCAGCCTTGGCGATGGGGTGTGCGCGTTCGTTCATCGCCAGATTATGCGCCGGGTGTTCCTTATTGCGCGGTGATCGCACAGGTGATCCGATCATCGCGCAAGCTTGATCGCGAACGATTGTGTTGTGCGCCCCGGATTTCTAAGCTGGGCGATTCCATCAGGAGACAAGACATGAGAACCCAGGTCGCCATCATCGGCGCCGGCCCATCGGGCCTGCTGCTCGGGCAATTGCTGCACAAGGCCGGCATCGACAACATCATCATCGAACGCCAGAGCGGCGACTATGTGCTGAGCCGCATCCGCGCCGGCATCCTGGAGCAGATCACGGTGGACCTGCTGGCAGAGGCCGGCGTGGGTGAACGCGTAAAGGCCGAGGGCACGGTGCACCACAGCATCGAACTGGTGTTTGCCGGTAAACGCCACGCCATCGACGTGCACGGCCTCACCGACGGCAAGGTGGTCACGGCCTATGGCCAGACCGAGGTGACGCGCGACCTGATGGACGCGCGCAGCGCCGTCGGACTGCCCACCATCTACAGCGCGGGCAACGTGACGGTGAGCGACTTCGACACCGACCACCCGGTGGTGCGCTACGAGAAAGACGGCCAGACGCACGAAGTGGCCTGCGACTTCATCGCCGGTTGCGACGGTTTTCACGGCGTGTGCCGTGCCAGCGTGCCCGAGGGCGCGATCACCGAGTACGAAAAGGTGTATCCGTTCGGCTGGCTCGGTGTGCTGGCCGATGTGCCTCCGGTGTCGACCCACGCCATCGTCTACGCCAACAGCGAACGCGGCTTCGGCCTGTGCTCCATGCGCAGCCTCACGCGCAGCCGCTACTACGTGCAGTGCCCCATTGACGACAAGGTGGAAGCCTGGAGCGACGACCGTTTCTGGGACGAACTGCGTCGGCGCCTGGACCCCGAAATGGCCGAACGCATGATCACCGGCCCGAGCATCGAGAAAAGCATTGCGCCGCTGCGCAGCTTCGTGGCTGAACCCATGCGTTTCGGGCGGATGTTCCTCGCTGGCGACGCGGCACACATCGTGCCGCCCACCGGGGCCAAGGGCCTGAACCTGGCGGCCAGCGACGTGAAGTACCTCTCCAGCGCCTTCATCGACCACTACATCGAGAAGAGCAACGCGGGCATCGACAACTACTCGCAGCAGGCGCTGGCCCGCGTGTGGCGCGCCGAGCGCTTCAGCTGGTGGCTGACCTCGCTCATGCACCAGTTTCCCGACACAGCCGGCTTTGGCCAGAAGGTGCAGGAGGCCGAGCTCGACTACCTGGTGAATTCAGAAGCCTTGTCGCGCTCGCTGGCCGAGAACTACGTGGGCTTGCCGCTGGACTTTGGAAGGTAAAGTGCAGCGACCTCACCCACCCGATGCGCCCATGACCACCCCCCGCCCTGCCCCCGCCATCAAACCCTTGCGCGGCGTGCGCGTGCTCAGCCTGGCGCTGAACCTGCCGGGGCCGGCCGCGCTCATGCGCCTGAAAGCCATGGGCGCCACCTGCCTCAAGGCCGAGCCGCCCGCACCCAAGGGCGCGTCCAGCGGCGACCCCATGGACCAGTACAACCCCAAGGCCTACGCCACGCTGCACGACGGCATCAAGGTCGTGAGCATCGACCTCAAGACCGACAGGGGCCAGGCCGCGCTGCACAAGGCGCTGGCCCGCACCGACCTGCTGCTCACCTCGTTCCGCCCCTCCGCGCTGACCAAACTCAAGCTCGGCTGGAAGGCGCTGCACAAGCAGTACCCGGCGCTGAGCGTGGTGGCCATCGTGGGGGCGCCCGGTTCGCGCGCCGAAGAGCCGGGCCACGACCTCACCTACCTGGCCGAAGCCGGGCTGGTGCCCGGGCTGGAGCTGCCTGCCACCCTGTTTGCCGACATGGGCGGCGCCCTCATGGCCAGCGAGGCGGCGCTCAAGGCGGTGATGGTGCAAAAGTCGACCAGCAAGGGCGTGTTTCAAGAAGTCGCCTTGTCGGACGCCGCCCAGTGGCTGTCGCTCCCCCGAGGCTGGGGTTTGACCATGCCCACCGGTGCTGTGGGCGGCGCACACGCGGGCTACCGGGTCTACCCCTGCAAAGATGGCCGCGTGGCCGTGGCCGCGCTGGAGCCCCATTTCGCAGCAGCCCTGTGCACGGCCGCCGGCCTGACCGTGAGCGACATGCGCACGCTTTTCAAGCCCGAAACGCACGCGGCCATTGCCGCGTTCCTCAAGGGCATGACGCGCCAGCAGCTCGATCAACTTTCGGTGGCCAAAGACATTCCGCTGCACACGCTGGCCTGAGGCTCAGTCCTCCAGCACGCCAGCCGCCCACGCGGGTAACTGGCCCATAACCACGGGCTGCAAACCCCGCCGGCAGCGAGCCACCAGGCGCGGCGGCTGGATGGCGGCGCCCGAGGTGTCGTACAGCAAGGCCAGATCGGCCAGGCGCACGGCGCCTTTCAGGTGCTCCAGGGTGCGCGGGTAGCGCGCGAGGATGCGGTCGGGCGGCACGGCGTGACCGCCCTCGCGCACCCGCTGCGCCACCCGGCGCACCAGATGCTGCGCATCGTCCACGCACACCACCAGCAGCGCCGTGCGAAACCCTGCCGCCTGCGCGTCGGCCAGGAGTTGCAGCTTCGAGGGATGGGAGAAAACGGTTTCGCTGACAAGAGAACGGCCTGCACCCAGCAACGTCGCTCGGCGCTGGTCTGCCCAAAGGCGCGCCTGCTCCGAACGCGCATTCGGATCGACCACCTGTGCCAGTTGCGCTGCTTCGAACAGGTCGGCATTCACAAATTCAAGCTCGGTGGGGATCAACCCTTCGGCCACGGCGGCGCGGTAGAGCGTTGACTTGCCGGCGCCGTTGGGCCCGGCCCGCAGGTAGAAGACGGGTGGCGTCACGCAGCGCGACGGGTGGCTGGTGCCTTGCTGCGGTTGTCCTGCACGGTCTGGCGAACCGCCTGGGCCAGGCGGCCGCTGGACTCGGCGGCCAGAAAGCGCGCCTCGATCGCATCGAGCGGATCGGCCGGCACCGCGTGCCGCGCGGCGGCGTCGTAGCGGGCAATGGCCTCGCGCGCCTCTTGCACTGTGAGGCCGGTCTCTTCGGCAATGCGCCCGAGCGTGGCCCAGTACTCGATTTGACCGGCGACCGAACGCCGCTGTGGCTGCGCCGCCTCACGCGCCTGCTGAACCAGCCCGGCGGGCAACTTGACAGAGGAAAATGCAGAACCGGTGGTGGACATGAAACATCTCCTGTTTGGCGCATTTTGCGCCATTCGGGATGCCCTGACAAGCCACCTTCCTTTCATCGACCCATCACTCAACACCATGCGAAAACAGGGAACCGTGGTCCGCTGGGACCCCGCCAAGGCGTTTGGCTTCATCCGCAGCGAGCAAACCGCCGCCGACATCTTTTTCCACATGAAGGATTTCAGCGGCCACCAGCCACCCAGCGAAGGGCTGTCGGTCACGTTTCAGGAAATCCATGTGGGTGGCAAGGGGCCGCGCGCGCTGTCGGTGGAGCCGCTGCGCAACGAGGTGAAGGCGCCGTTCGAAACGCCAAAGGCCAAGCTCCCGCCCGAGGCCGAGTTGCTCCCGCGCACCGCGCCCGCCAAGAGATCCCGCCTGCCGCGCGAAAAGCGCCGCGAGGAGTTGCCGCTGTGGATCGGCCTGGGCCTGATCGCTTTCTGGCTGCTGCTGTGGCTGGTGGGAATCGGCCTGGGCCGCTTTCCGTGGGTGATCCTCACGGCGGTGGTGCTGATCAATCTGGGCACGTTCTACATGTACTGGCGCGACAAGGACGCCGCCATCAACGAAACCCAGCGCACACCCGAAGACCAACTGCACGCGCTGGCACTTGTCGGAGGTTGGCCGGGGGCGTGGTTTGCGCAGCAGATCCTGCGCCACAAGACGAGCAAGCAGTCGTTTCGTCTGTATTACTGGATCACGGTCGCCGCCAACACCACTGCGCTGTTGGGTTGGATCACCTGGCCAGTTTTCGCTGGCTGAGACCGGCGGTCAGCGCGGCTTGCGCTTGCCCGCCCCAACCGGCGAACCCGGCCGCCCGGCACCGGTCACACGAGGCGGCAAACCGGTGTGCTGCGTGAGCAGGCGGCCCGCAACGGGTTGCACCGCTTTGCCCACCGGCGTGCTGTTCTTGCGCCGCGCGCTCTGGTAGCTGCCATCCGTCATGGGCTGGAACGTGGGGATCAGGTGGTGCTTGCCATTGCCGATCAGGTCTGCCCGGCCCATGGTCTTGAGCGCTTCGCGCAACAGCGGCCAGTTGTTCGAATCGTGGTAACGCAGGAAGGCTTTGTGCAGGCGGCGGCGCTTGTCACCGCGCACGATGTCCACCCGCTCGGCGCGCTGCGCGTCGCGGCTGATGCCTTTGAGCGGGTTCAGGTTGGTGTGGTACATCGCCGTGGCCGTGGCCATGGGGCTGGGATAGAAGGTCTGCACCTGGTCGGCGCGAAAGCCGCTCTTCTTCAGCCAGATCGCCAGATTCATCATGTCTTCGTCGCTGGTGCCCGGGTGGGCCGCGATGAAGTACGGAATGAGGTACTGCTTCTTGCCCGCCTCTTCGCTGAACTTCTCGAACAGCTGCTTGAACTTGTCGTAGCTGCCGATGCCGGGCTTCATCATCTTCGACAGGGGCCCGCCTTCCGTGTGCTCGGGCGCGATCTTCAGATACCCGCCCACGTGGTGCTGCACCAGTTCCTTCACGTACTCGGGGCTCTTCACGGCCAGGTCGTAGCGCAGGCCGGAGCCGATCAGCACCTTCTTGATGCCGCGCAGTTCGCGGGCACGCTTGTAGATCTTGATCAACGGGCCGTGGTCGGTGGTGAGGTTGGAGCAAATGCCGGGGTAGACGCAGCTGGGCTTGCGGCATGCCGCCTCGATCTCGGGTGTCTTGCAGCCCAGGCGGTACATGTTGGCGGTGGGGCCGCCGAGGTCGGACACCACGCCGGTGAAGCCTTCCACCTTGTCGCGGATGTCTTCCACCTCCTTGATGATCGATTCTTCCGAGCGGCTCTGGATGATGCGACCCTCGTGCTCGGTGATCGAGCAGAAGGTGCAGCCGCCGAAGCAGCCACGCATGATGTTCACGCTGAAACGGATCATTTCCCAGGCCGGGATCTTGGTCGCGCCGTCGTGCTTGCCGTGTTCGTCGGCGTAGGCCGGGTGTGGGCTGCGTGCATACGAGAGGTCGAACACATGGTCCATCTCGGCCGTGGTCAGCGGAATCGGAGGTGGGTTGATCCACACGTCGCGCGAGGTCGAACCTTCGCCGTGCGCCTGCACCAGCGCGCGGGCGTTGCCGGGGTTGGTTTCCAGGTGAAGCACGCGGTTGGCGTGGGCGTAGAGCACGGCGTCGCTCTTCACCTTCTCGTAGCTGGGCAGGCGTATCACGCTGCGGTCGCGCGCAGGTGGTTTGCGTTTGCTCTGCAGGGCGGGGTTGGGCACGAACTTCAGTGGCTGGATAGCTGGGTTGGCCTCCGCAAGCACGCCACCGCCCTCTTCTTTCGAGCAGGTCTCCCCTTGCGCTTGCGCCTGCTCGCTGGTGGTGAGGTAAGGGTTGATGTGGTCTTCCACCCGACCCGGCATGTCCACCTCGGTGGAGTCGATCTCGATCCAGCCCTCGGCCGTCGGGTCATGAGGGCGGCGCACGAACGCGGTGCCGCGCACGTCGGTGATGCGTTCAATGGGCTCGCGCGCTGCAATGCGGTGGGCCACCTCGACCAGCGCGCGCTCGGCATTGCCGTAGAGCAGCAGGTCGCATTTGCTGTCCACCACGATGGACCGGCGCACCTTGTCACTCCAGTAGTCGTAATGGGCGATGCGGCGCAGGCTGCCTTCGATGCCGCCGAGGACGATGGGCACATCTTTGAAGGCTTCGCGGCAGCGCTGGCTGTAGACGATAGCCGCGCGGTCGGGTCGTTTGCCGCCCACGTCGCCGGGTGTGTAGGCATCGTCACTTCGGATCTTTCGGTCCGCCGTGTAGCGGTTGATCATCGAATCCATGTTCCCGGCGGTCACGCCCCAGAACAAGTTGGGTTTGCCCAGGGCCTTGAAGGGCTCGGCACTCTGCCAGTCGGGCTGGGCGATGATGCCCACGCGAAAACCCTGCGCTTCCAGCACCCGACCGATCACCGCCATGCCGAAACTGGGGTGGTCCACATAGGCGTCACCCGTGACCAGAATGATGTCGCAGCTGTCCCAGCCGAGCTTCTCCATCTCGGCGCGGCTCATCGGCAGCATGGGCGCCACGCCGAACCGCTTGGCCCAGTACGGGCGGTAGCTGGTGATCGGCTTGGCAGCGCGAGCGAAAAAGGAGACGTCGACGGGAGCGTTCATGGGGTGACACGGACCCGGAGCGCGGGTGGGTTGAAAACCCACGATTTTACGGGCTGCCCCCGTTTTCAGGGGGTTGCAGGGCTACTGCCTTCCAGACGGCCATCCGCATGGGCAATCAGGCGGTCAATCATGGCTGCGAGCTGGCGCTGCTCGGCGCTGGACAGGCACCCGAAGATGTCGGCGTTGCGCTGTTCGATCAGCTGCATGACCTTTCTCCACAAGGGTCTCCCGCTGCGCGTGAGCGTGAGCACCACGCCGCGCGCATCGGTTTCGCTGGCCGACTTCAGCACCAGCGCGCGGTCAACCAGCATCTGCGCAGCGCGGCTGGCCTGGCCTTTGTCGAGGTTGGCCCGGGCCGCGAGGTCGTTCACGGAAAGCGGTGCGAACTGGCCGATGGCGGCCAGACACCGCGCTTCGCCCACGCCCAGTCCGAAAACGCTGGCGTAAGCGTCGCTGCTCTGGCGGTCGGTGAGTTTGGCCAGCCGGTGCAGGCGCCACGTCAGGAAGTCCTGCAGTGCGGGTGGGGTGTTGTCAGTGGCCATCGCCGGCTCCGTCTGCGCATTGGCGCTCGGCATGCTCCATCAACGGCAACACCTCGTCGGCCTGCTGCAGCCGGCTGATGAGCGACAGGCACAGCATGGAGAGAAACAGGGGGGCCTTGTCCTCACCCACGCGGGTGAGGGCTTCGCACAGCGCGCTGTAGCCGCGATCGAGATCGGCGTCGGTCATGCGAGCACTCCGGTGGTTTTCAGGGCGAGGAACACGGGCGCGGGGTCGTGGCCGTGCCAGCGGCCCATCACGTAGCCGTCGGGACGCACGAGCACAAAGGCTTTGTCCGTGGCCCCATGCAGACCGTAGCGCTGCCAGGCCTGTCCAAGCGCGTCCGTGACGGAATTGATGGCCTGCACAGAGAGGCCGGGCACGGACGGCGCCGGCTGATCGACGGGCCCGAACGCGAGCACGAGGAAGTCCCGCCCGAAGCGGCTGCTGAGGTGAAAGGCGCCCTGGCCGTCCTGCAGCAAGGCTTCGGGTGCAGGTGATCCCGGGGCTGCCATGTCGTGGCTCCAGCCGTCAGTGGCAGCCGCATTCAACGGCGAGCCCACGTAGCTGATGGGCGTGGACTGGCGCGGATTGATCAGCGAACGCACCTGAGCGTCGCCTTCAGCCAGCCGCAGCGTGGCCTCGCGCATCAGCTTGTAGGCGAAGTTGGGCGGGGCCATGAACTCGGTGCTCTTGGCGCCATAGGCGATGTTCTCGCGCGTGGCGTGCACCCGTTCGGTGGAATACGAATCCAGCAAAGTGTGCGGCGACTGGCCGCGGACCACCTGCGCCAGCTTCCACGCGAGGTTGCCCGCGTCGTCCAGCCCGGAATTGAGTCCACGCACGCCGAAGATGGGCACCAGATGCGCCGCATCGCCGGCGAACAACACATGCCCATGGCGGTAGCTGGGCAGGGTGAGGCACTTGGCGTTGTAGATCGAGATCCACAGCGGTTCCCACGGCTCGTCTTCACCGATCATGGCCAGGTGGCTCTGCACGCGCGGCAACACGTTTTCGGGCTTCACCGCCTCCAGCGGGTCCTCGTCGTCGCGTATCTGGTAGTCAATGCGCCACACATCGTCGGGCTGGCGGTGCATGAGGATGGTGGAGCCGGGGTTGGATGGTGGGTCGAACCAGGCCAGGCGCTCCACCGCACGGCGCGTTTTCTGCACCACGTCCACGATCACGTATTTGCCGTCGTACTGCGTGCCTTCCAGCTGCAGGCCGAGCTGCTCGCGTACCGTGCTGCGGCCACCGTCGCAGGCCACCAGCCAGTCGGCGCGCACAGTCTGCAGACCTTCAGGTGTGCTCACCTCCACATCAACTCCGTCGGCCAAAGGTTTCACACCAGTCACCCGACTGGCCCATTGAACCTGTGACGAACCTGCCGCCTGCGCGGCCCGATGGGAAAACTCTTCCACATAAAACTGCTGGATGTTCACCATGGGGGCGAAACGCTGCGTGGGCTCGCTCGGCATCTGGAAATGCAGCACCTCGGTGTGCCGCCAGTAACTGCGTCCGCCGACCCAGCTCAGGCCCTTCTCAACCAGCGGTTTGTCAGCGCCCACCCAGCCCAGAATCTCCTGCGAGCGGCGCGACATGCAGATGGCGCGGCTGCCGCTGCAATAGCCTTCGTCGGCCTCGATCACCAAATTGGCAATGCCTTGGGCAGACAACAAAGCCGAGAGGGTCAGGCCGACGGGACCACCGCCAGCGATCAACACGGGAACATGGGCGGGCAGGGTCATGGAATGAAGTGTCATTGTGGTTGCGTGCGCAACTGTATGGCCATCTGGTTGCTGGCGCAACCTTTTTTCGCGCCCCGAGGGCAGCTCTGGCTATCATCAAAAAACCAACCCGGAGACACAACATGCCCGCCTACACCACCCTGCGCATCGACAAGGACGCAAACCAGCCCCGCATCGCCCGCTTGCTGCTCAACCGGCCCGAGCGTCTCAACGCCATCAACGACGAGATGCCGCGCGAGCTCCGCGCCGCGGTGGACTGGGCCAACGCCGACGAAGAGGTGCACGTGATCGTGGTGGAAGGCGCAGGCAAGGGCTTCTGCGGCGGCTACGACCTTTCCTTGTTCGGCGAAGGCGAGATTGACCACCCCTGCCAGCAGGAGCGCGCGCCCTGGGATCCGATGGTCGACTACGCGTTCATGAAGCGCAACACCGAGGACTTCATGAGCCTGTGGCGCAGCCCCAAACCCACCATCGCCAAGGTGCACGGCGCGGCGGTGGCTGGAGGCAGCGACATCGCGCTGTGCTGCGACTTGCTGGTGATGGCCGACGATGCCCGCATCGGGTACATGCCCACCCGCGTGTGGGGCTGCCCCACCACCGCCATGTGGACCTACCGCCTGGGTGCCATGCGCGCCAAAGAGATGATGTTCACCGGCAACGTGATCGATGGTCGCACCGCCGCCGCCTGGGGCCTGGCCAACGAGGCCGTGCCGGTGGACCGGCTGGAAGCCGTGACGATGGCGCTGGCCGAACGCATCGCCGGCGTGCCGCGCTCGCACCTGGCCATGCACAAGATGGTGGTCAACCAGGCCATGCTCACCATGGGGCTTGAGCAGACGCAGATGATGGCCACGGTGTTCGACGGCATCACGCGCCACAACCCCGAAGGCCTGTGGTTTCGCCGGTATGCCCAGGAAGCGGGCTACAAGGAAGCGGTGCAATGGCGCGACAGCGGTAAGCCGATTCCCGAAGGCGATGAAGCCCGCGCCCTTGTCCGTGAAATGGAATCGCGCAAGCGGGCCGCACCGGAAAAGTGAAACAGCGTGTACGGTTCATCTGGTTACCCCTCTTACGGAACCAACCCGAATGTAAGCACCGTCGCACTTAGCATGACTGCTTCACTTTTTGAAGGAGCTGGCATGGCACTGCACTTTGGCAAACGCGAGATCGATCAACCCAAAACCCTCAACACGGGCATGGCCACACCGCGCTATGGACAGAGCACCAGTGGCGTTGCCACGCCGTCACAACCCACCGCTCCGGTGCAGACCACACCCGATGTGGACCTGACATCGAGCGCGCCGAACACCCAAAGCAGCCCCACCGCTGGCGCGCCCGAAGGCGGCAGCAAGCTCACCGTGGGTCCCAACATCAAGCTCAAGGGCGTGGAGATCACCGACTGCGACACGCTGGTGGTTGAAGGCATGGTTGAAGCGACCATGGACTCGCGCGTGATCCAGATCGCCCAGCAGGGTGAGTTCAAAGGTTCTGCCGAAATCGACATCGCCGAGATTCGCGGCGTGTTCGACGGCAACCTCACCGTGCGCAACAAGCTGGTGATCTATTCCACCGGCAAGGTGACTGGTCGCATCCGCTACGGCAAGGTGGTGATCGAAGAAGGCGGCCAGCTCTCGGGTGACATCGAGTGCTCGGTCAACGCCGGCAGCAAGACCAGCGCCAAACACGCCATGGCCCTGGCGGCCTGATCTCACGCCTCGATCCGGCGCAGGGCTGCTCCAGTCCTGCGCCTTTGCCCGTCCACAGTGGCAGCGGTATGCTCGTGGACATGTATGCCGAGTTTTTCGGGCTCAAACAGAGCCCGTTCTCCATTGCACCGGACCCCCGCTACCTCTTCATGAGCGAGCGCCACCGGGAAGCCCTGGCACATCTGCTTTACAGCATTCGAGGCGGGGGTGGATTCGTTCTGCTCAGTGGGGAAATCGGCGCCGGCAAGACCACGGTGTGTCGCTGCTTCCTGGAGCAGATCCCCGAGAACTGCCGCGTCGCCTACATCTTCAATCCCAAGCTCACCGTCAGCGACCTGCTCAAGACGATCTGCAGCGAGTTTCACATCGAGGTGAAGCACGAGGGCATCGGCCCGGCCACCATCAAGGACCACCTCGATCCACTCAACGCCTACCTGCTGGCCAGCCACGCACGCGGCGAGCGCAACGTCCTCATCATCGACGAGGCACAGAACCTCACCCCGTACGTGTTGGAGCAATTGCGCCTGCTGACCAACCTGGAGACCAGCGAGCGCAAGCTGCTGCAGATCATCCTGATCGGCCAACCCGAGCTGCGCACCATCCTGGCCAAGCCCGAACTCGAACAACTCGCCCAACGCGTGATTGCGCGTTTTCACCTCGGCACGCTCGACAAGACCGAGACCTTGCAGTACATCCAGCACCGCATGCAGGTGGCGGGTTTGCGCGGGCCACTGCCTTTTTCCAAACAGGCGGTGGCCCGCATCCACGACCTGGCGCGTGGCGTGCCCCGGCGCATCAACTTGCTGTGCGACCGTGCCCTGTTGGGTGCGTACGCCAGCGGCGCCCCGCAGGTGGTGGCTGCGGTGGTCGAGAAGGCGGCCCGGGAGGTCTTCGAGGGTGAAATGGCCGGCACGCCGGCCAGTGGTTCTGTGGCCAGCCTGCGTGCCCTGCCAGGCTGGCTGGGCACCTTGGGCGCTGGCGCGCTTGGGGGTGCAGTGGTGGCCGGTGCCTTCTTCTGGTGGTGGGGCACCGCGCAACAACCTGCGCTCCAGCCGCTGAACGCAGGTGCAGCCACCGTCGCCCCACCCGCCGATACCGGCGTGCGCTTCGCGGCCACGCAGCCCGCCCGCGAACCCGACGCAGCAGCGCTCCCGGCCGAGAGCGCACCTGCCCAGGCTGACCCGCCAGCCGACACAGCGCCACCGGTCACCGATGGCGCACCCGCTTTCGGTTCGTTGATCGACAACGAAGCCGCCGCCTGGCGCCAACTTGGTCCGATCTGGGGGCAGGCACTGGCCGGTGGTGATCCTTGCGCCACTGCCCAGCAGAACCAGCTGCAGTGTTACCGCACCGACCGCATGACCATCAACGGCCTGCGCCAGCTCAACCGACCCGGCATCCTGGTGTTGCGGGGCGCCGGGCAAGGCGCCAGGCGCGTCCTGGTGACAGAGATGACGCTCGACAGCGTGATCCTGCAATCCGGAGAGCAACGCTGGCGCCTGCCCCTGACCGCCCTGGCAGACCTGTGGCGCGGCGAGTTCGCCACGCTCTGGCGCACGCCACCAGGGCAGACCGGCCGACTGGTGGATGGCCGCGACGGCCCTGCCGCACTCTGGTTGGGCGAACGGATCGCCAGCCTGCAGACCGAGGGCCGCGTCCCGCCTTCGGCCAGAGACCTTGACGCGCGTGTCAAGGCGTTTCAACGATCACAAGGTGTGGACGCGGCCGGCGTGGCCGGGCCGATCACCTTCATGCAGGTCAACCTCGTCAGCGGAGTCGACGAACCCCGGCTCCTTGCACTCAAGCCCTGAACCGCATGTCCTACATCCTTGACGCACTCCAGAAGGCCGAAGCCGAGCGCGAGCGAGGTCGCGTGCCCGGACTCAAAAGCCAGCTCGTGCTCCCAGTCAGACGTGAACGGGCGAGTGCCCCTGCCCTGAGGCCCTGGCACCTGGTGGGAGGCTTGGCGCTCGTTTTGCTGGCCCTGGGAATCTGGTGGTGGACGGCTGCACCCGACGCTGCGCCGGCTGCACCCCTGGACGCGCCCGCAACCTCTGCACCCCCACCCGGTGCCGTGGCCGCAGCCGCACCACCCGTGGCGCAAACCCTGCCGGATTCAGCCGCAGCGCCTGCTCGCACAGAGGATCGCGCCGCCTCGCCAGCCGAACCTGTGTTGCCCATCCTGGCGCCGCCTCGCGCTGCGCCTGCCGTACCCAAGGCGCCTGCCGCGTCCAGCACTCCGCCGGTCCAGGCCCAAACAGCCGCGCCGGCCGGCAACGCGGCCACGGCCACAGCACCGCCTTCGGCGCAGGCAGCTGCCCCGGCGATCCCCTCGTTTGGCCAGCTCTCTGCCGAAGCCCGGGCCCAGCTTCCTGCGGTCAACGTGAGCGGCTCCACCTACTCGCAGAATCCGGCGCTGCGCATGCTGATTGCCAACGGCAAGGTGGTGCAGGAGGGGCAGGACATCGCGCCCGGCCTCAAGCTCGAAACCATCGGGGCACGCAGCGCGGTGCTCAACCACCAAGGCATGCGCTACAGCATCGGCTATTGACCATGGCACAAACGACAGACGATCCTGTGATGGAGGTGCGGGGTCTTGAGTTCAGCTGGCCGGACATTGCGCTGTTTCGCAAGCTCGACCTGCGGCTTCCACCCGGTGTGTCGGTGGTGTGCGGAGAAGAAAGCAGCGGCAAGACCACCCTGCTGCGTCTGCTGTCGGGCGATCTTCAAGCCGCCGGTGGAACCCTGGCATTGAGCAACAACACTCCCGAGGCAACAGCAACACAGCTTCATGCCAAGGTGTTTCGAACGGAGCCGCGCAGCGAAGCGCTCGATGCCCTCAGCGCCACGACCTGGTTTGAATCCCTGCCATCGCGCTACCCGACCTTCGAGGTTGCGCTCGCGCAAGAGCTTGCCCAAGGGTTTGCGCTGGAACCGCACATCGACAAGCCGATGTACATGCTTTCTGCGGGCAGCAAACGCAAGGTCTGGCTGTGTGCGGCCTTTGCCGCGGGCACATCCCTGACCCTGCTCGACGAGCCATTTGCGGCGCTGGACATGACCTCGATCCGCTTTCTCCAGGGTCTGCTGGAAGAAGCGTCCGCGCACCCGACCCGGGCCTGGCTGCTGGCCGACCACGCGCCGCCCGAGGGTCTGGCGCTGAAGACCCGACTGGTGCTTGGGCATTGAAGCGGGCGCTTCAGTTTTTGGAAAACCCCTTCGCCATACCCGACATGGACGCCGGCGGGCTGCGCTTCTAAATTCCTTCCACCGACCCCAATGTCTCAGGAGGAAGTCCATGCCGAACCAACAACCCCGTCTTGGCCCAGGTCGCCACCGTGCGCTGCCCACGTTTGCGCAGTTCGATCACCTGTCGCTATCGCCAGGCTCGGGCCACAGCGCTTTCAATACCGGCTTTCGAGAGTGGTTGCGCAAGATCACGTCGCCCACCAGCGACGCAGCCTTGCTGGCCGTTGAACAGATCAGGCTGGAACAGGTGAAGAAACTGATCGCGGACCTCCTGGGTGCGCACGTGGCGGGCATGTCGGCGCGGGACCTGAGGCTGTACCTGCGGATCATCTCGACCTCGCAACTGGCGAGCCTCAGGGAAGTGCGCTTCGAGTGCTTCGACCTCTTGTGCCGCAAGATCAGCGAACAAGTCGCTGTGCGCAAGCTGCAGGAGCTGGACGCGCTGATTGCCTGAACGCGCGCCGCCGGCAGGGCCTTAAGCAATACCCACTTTGCCCTGCGGTGTCTGGGCCACCGCCACGGTCGTCGCATCGTCCGACACCGCCGACAGGAACTCGCGCAGTTGCAGGCGCAGCCAGCGGTGCGGTTTGCTGTTGTGTGTGCGCTGGTGCCAGATCATGTTGACCGGCACGCTGGGCCACTCGAAGTCTGCCGGCAGCGCGATGGACCGGATGTTCGGATTGGCCCGCTCCAGTTGCCGGGCCTGCTGCAGGCTCGTGGTCACCAGCCGGTCGGTGCGAGCCAGCAACTCTGAACACAGGTGCCAAGAATTGACGATGGTCGTTTTGCGGGGCGCATAGCCCCGGGCCTCAAGGCCCAGATCGATGGGACTGCGGCGGCCCCCGTGCCGCTTGAGGAAGGTGATCAACAGGTGTTCCTCAGCCTGGTACTGCTCCAGCGTGAGCGCGTCTCGGATGCGGGGGTGGTCCACGCTCAGGCAGCAGTGGGTGATGTGGAAGTGCTTGACGGTTTCCAGGTACAGATCACGTGCATCGGCGGGTGGTTCGTAGTGGCTGCAGACCACGTCCACCCCGCCCGCCCGCAAGGCATCCACGTCTTGTGGCCCGTTGGCCGGTGCATGAATGTCCAACCCGAGCCTTGGCGCCTTGCGCGTGATGGTTCGGTAGAGCTCGGCCAGCTCGGTTTCGCCAAAGGCGTCGTAGCACGACATGATGATGTGCGCATCGCAGGCCTGCGGATCGAAAGCCCAGGAACTCTGGCTCACATCCTTCCACAGATCCACCATCTGCTGAAAGACGCTGAAAGCCCCGTCGGCGTATGGCGTCAACTGGTACCGGTTTCTTTCCCGCACGCAGAGATCGTCGTTGAGCACATGCCGCAACCGCGTGAGCGCCTGGCTGGCAGCCGACGGCGTGATGTGCATGCGCGCGGCCGCTTCCGTCAGGCTCTGGCTGTCGATGAGTTCACAGAACAAGGCCAGCTGTTTGATGTCGACGTTCTTCATGAAACCCCCGTTTTCACACATCAACAAATCATACTTTTTAACTACACAACATCGTGGATTGCGCAGGACACGCGGACAAACCAACGCGTTCAGCGGTGCAAGGAGCCGTTGCAACTGCCGACGACCGCACAGGTGGTTTCACGGTGCACCAACGCCGTCTTGCCCACCCAAAGGCCCGTTCCGATGAGAACCTTGTTGCTTGCCTCCGCCGCCTCCGCTGCCATGGGCAGCTTCATGCACGCGCCGATCGGGTGCCCGGAACATCTGCGCGAGCGGTCACTTCATCGCAAACTCCGCCGGCCGTGAACTCTCCCGCGCGTCGGTGTTCAAGGGCGAAGATCCCCGTGGTGGGGCGCTTCCCGGTCGGCAGCGGCAGCTGGCCAACATCCCGGCACGCGTGTTCTTTGTGGGCAAACCCGGTGCTCAGCGCCCGCCCAGTCCCATGGCGCGGGAGATCACCTCTTTCATGATCTCGTTGGTGCCGCCGTAGATGCGCTGCACGCGCGCGTCGGCATAGGCCCGGGTGATCGGGTATTCCCACATGTAGCCGTAGCCGCCGAAGAGCTGCACGCACTCGTCCATCACCTTGCACTGCAGGTCGGAGCACCAGTACTTGGCCATACTGGCGGTGGCGGTGTCGAGCTTGTCCACATTGACCAGTTCGCAGCACTTGTCGACGAACACGCGCGCCACCTGCACCTCGGTCTGCAGCTCGGCGAGCTTGTAGCGCGTGTTCTGAAACGCGGCCACCGCCTGGCCAAACACCTTGCGGTCCTTGGTGTAGTCCACCGTCCAGTCGATAGCAGCTTGCGCGGCGGCCACCGCACCAATCGCAATCTGCAAGCGCTCCCAGGGCAGCTGCTCCATCAGGCAGATGAAACCCTTGCCCTCGCCGCCCAGCAAATTCCCGGCCGGCACCTTCACGTTGTCGAAAAACAGCTCCGAGGTGTCCTGCGCCTTCATGCCCAGTTTCTTCAGCCGTTTGCCTTTTTCAAAGCCCGGCATGCCGCGCTCCACCAGCAGCAGGCTGGTGCCCTTCGCGCCTGCGCTCGGGTCGGTCTTGGCGACCACGATCACCAGATCGGCGTGCCAGCCGTTGGTGATGAAGGTCTTGCTGCCGTTGAGCAGGTAGCTGCCGTCGGCCTGCTTGATGGCGGTGGACTTCACGCCCTGCAGGTCGCTGCCGGCTGCGGGTTCGCTCATGGCGATGGCGCCCACCATCTCGCCTGTGGCCAGCTTGGGCAGGTACTTCTGCTTCTGCGCGTCGGTGCCGTAATGCAGGATATAAGGCGCCACGATCTCGCTGTGAAGGCCGAAGCCGATGCCGGTGAAACCGGTGCGCCCGATCTCCTCCATCTGCACCACCGAGTACAGCTTGTCGGCCTCGGATCCACCAAAAGCTTCGGGCAGCGTCATGCAGAGAAAGCCGTTCTCCCCGGCCTTGCTCCACACAGCGCGGTCCACATAGCCCTGCTCTTCCCACGCCTCGTGGTGGGGCGCGATTTCTTTCTCGACGAACTTGCGGAAGCTGTCGCGAAAGGCTTCATGGTCGGTGTTGAACAGGGTGCGTTCGATCATGGTGTCACCTATCAGACTGGAGGTTGGAATTTTGGAAAGCAGATGCTTGGCAAAAGTCTATACTGATTCGCGGCATCCGCCTTCCCACAGGAGACACCATGAGCGAAGCATTCCTATTTGATGCTGTGCGCACGCCGCGCGGCAAAGGCAAGAAAGACGGCAGCCTGCATGAGGTCAAGCCGATAGACCTGCTGGCCGGCGTGTTGACCCACCTGCAGCAGCGCAACGGCTTCGACACCGCAGCGGTGGACGACGTGGTGATGGGCGTGGTTTCACCCATCGGCGAGCAGGGTTCGGTGATCGCCAAGGTGGCTGCGCTCAAGGCCGGCTGGGACTGGCGCTGCTCGGGCGTGCAACTCAACCGCTTCTGCGCGTCGGGCCTGGAGGCCGTGAACATGGCCGCCATGAAAGTGAAAAGCGGCTGGGAGGATCTGGTGGTGGCCGGCGGCGTGGAGAGCATGAGCCGCGTGCCCATCGGCTCCGACGGTGGCGCATGGGCGCAAGATCCAGCCACCAACAGCGACACGCTGTTCGTGCCGCAGGGCATCGGCGCAGACTTGATTGCCACGATGGAAGGCTTCAGTCGCGACGACGTGGACACCTTCGCACTCGAATCGCAGAAGCGCGCGGCGGCTGCGCGCGCCGCGGGTTTCTTCAAGGGCTCGATCGTGCCGGTCACCGACTTCCTCGGCCAGACCATCCTGATTGAGGACGAGTTCATCAAACCGCACACCACGATGGAGGGCCTGGCCGCGCTCAAACCCGCCTTCGAGCAGCTCGGCGGCATGGGATTCGACTCGGTGGCGTTGCAGCGCTATCCGCAGGTGGAGCGTATCCATCATGTGCACCACGCGGGCAACTCCTCGGGCATCGTCGACGGCGCGACCGCCGTGCTGATCGGCAGCGAGGCGGCGGGCAAGACGCACGGCCTCACGCCGCGCGCACGCATCGTCTCGGTGGCGCTCTCGGGCGCGGACCCCACCATCATGCTCACCGGGCCCATGCCGGCGGCGCGCAAGGCGCTGGCCAAGGCTGGCCTGACCATCGACCAGATCGACCTGTTCGAAGTGAACGAGGCTTTTGCCGCCGTTCCCATGAAGTTCATGAAGGAACTCGGCGTGCCGCATGAGAAAGTGAACGTGAACGGCGGCGCCATTGCCATGGGCCACCCGCTGGGTGCAACCGGCGCGATGATTTTGGGCACGCTGGTAGACGAGCTGCACCGCCGTCAGTTGCGTTACGGCCTGGCCACCTTGTGTGTCGGTGGCGGCATGGGTATTGCAACCATCGTTGAGCGCGTCTGAACAGCAAGCCGAAACAACATGAAAACCATTCGCTACGAACTGCACGACGGTATCGCCACACTCACCTTCGACGAGCCCGGCTCGCCAGTCAACACCATGTGCGCCGACTGGCAACGCGATCTGAGCACCGCCACCGGCCTGGTGGTGAGCGACAAGGCATTGATCAAAGGCATCATCCTCGCCTCGGCCAAGAGCACCTTCTTCGCCGGCGCCGATCTCAAGAGCACCATGCGCCTGACACCGGCCGATGCACCACGCGTGTTCGCCGAGATCGAGCAAACCAAGAAGAACTTCCGCACGCTGGAAACGCTGGGCGTGCCGGTGGTGAGCTGCATCAACGGCGCCGCGCTGGGCGGCGGCTGGGAGGTGGCGCTGGTGGGCCACCACCGCGTGGCGGTGGACAACCCCAAGATCCAGCTCGGTCTGCCCGAGATCACGCTGGGCCTGATCCCCGGCGCCACCGGCATCACCAAGATGACGCGTCTGCTCGGCCTGATGGGCGCGCAGCCCTTCATTCTGGAGAGCAAGCTGTTCAACCCGCGCGAAGCGCTGGAGTCGGGTCTCGTGCACGAACTGGTGCCCGCCAACGGCGACGATGTGTCGGCGTCCCTGCGCACGGCCGCCCTCCTGTGGATCGCCGCCCATCCCAAGGCGCAGCACCCCTGGGACGCCAAGGACTACAAGATTCCGGGCGGTACACCGGCCAATCCCAAGATCGCCGGCATGCTGACCGTGGCACCGGCCATGCTCAAGCAGAAAACGCGCGGTCTGTACCCGGCGCCCGAAGCCGCGCTGGCCGCCATGGCCGAAGGTGCGATGGTGGACTACGACACCGCCACGCGCATCGAGAGCCGCTACCTCGCCAAGCTCATCGTGAGCCCGGTGGCGCGCAACATGATCAACACATTCTTCTTCAACATGAACGCGATCCGCAGCGGCCAGTCGCGGCCGAAGGATGTGCCGCGCTACAAGCCCGCCAAGGTGGGGGTCCTTGGCGCCGGCATGATGGGCGCCGGCATTGCCTACGCACAGGCCAGCCGCGGCATCGACACCGTGCTCGAAGACGTGAGTCTGGAGAACGCGCAACGTGGCAAAGCCTACAGCGTGAAACTCACCCAGCCCCGCGTGGAGAAGGGCCGCTTGAGCCCGCACGACCAGCGTGCCATGCTCGAGCGCATCATCCCCACCGCTCACCCGGCCGACCTGCAAGGTTGCGACCTGATCATCGAGGCTGTGTTCGAAAACCGCGAGCTCAAGGCGGCCGTCACGCGCGAAGCCGAACCCATGCTGGCCGAAGGCGGATTTTTCGCCAGCAACACCTCCACCCTGCCCATCTCGGGCCTGGCCCAGGCCAGCGTCCACCCGGCCAAGTTCGTCGGCATCCATTTCTTCAGCCCGGTGGACAAGATGAAGCTGGTGGAGATCATCCGCGGCAAGGAAACCGACGACGAGACCGTGGCACGCGCCTACGACTACGTGCAGGCCCTGGGCAAGTTGCCGATCGTGGTGAACGACTCGCGCGGCTTCTACACCAGCCGCACCTTCGGCACCTTCGTGATGGAAGGCGCCGCCATGCTGGGCGAAGGCATCCCCGCCGCCGCCATTGAAAACGCCGCCATGCAGGCGGGCTTCCCCGTCGGCCCGCTGGCCGTGCTGGACGAAACCGCGCTGACCTTGAGCGTGCATGTGC
>JBBQKZ010000052.1:0-24327 GCA_038327405.1 Burkholderiales bacterium
GGTGTTGAACCAGTTGATGTGGATGCCGGCCAGCGTGATGAACTGGTACTTGTAGCCGAGTGCGGCCAGGTCTTCCTGGAACGAGGCGATCTGCTTGTCGTTGAGGTTCTTTTTCCAGTTGAACGACGGCGAGCAGTTGTACGACAGCAGTTTGCCGGGGCAGGCGGCCTGCACGGCTTGTGCAAATTCGCGGGCAAAGCCGATATCGGGCACGCCGGTTTCGCACCACACCAGGTCGGCATAAGGGGCGTAGGCGATGCCGCGGCTGATGGCTTGCTCCAGCCCGTTTTTGACGCGGTAGAAACCTTCCTGCGTGCGCTCGCCAGTCAGGAAAGGTTTGTCGTTGGCGTCGTGGTCGCTGGTGATGAGGTTGGCGGCTTCGGCGTCGGTGCGGGCCAGCACGATGGTGGAGACACCCATCACGTCGGCAGCGAAGCGAGCGGCGATCAGCTTCTCGCAGGCTTCTTGCGTGGGAACGAGCACCTTGCCACCCATGTGGCCGCATTTCTTCACGGCGGCCAGCTGGTCTTCGAAGTGCACGCCGGCGGCACCGGCGGCGATCATGTTCTTCATGAGTTCGAAAGCGTTGAGCACGCCACCGAAGCCTGCTTCTGCGTCGGCCACGATCGGCAGGAAGTAGTCGATGAACTCCGGGCTGCCTGGCTCGATGCCACGGCCCCACTGGATTTCGTCGGCGCGCTTGAAGGTGTTGTTGATGCGGCGGACCATGGTGGGCACCGAGTCGTAGGCGTAGAGCGACTGGTCGGGGTACATGGTCTCGGAGGTGTTGCCGTCGGCGGCAACTTGCCAGCCTGACAGATACACGGCCTCCAGGCCCGCTTTGGCTTGCTGCATGGCCTGGCCTGCGGAGATGGCACCGAAGGCGTTCACGTAGCCTTTCTTGGAGCCGCCATTGACCTTGTCCCACAGCTTCTCGGCGCCGCGCTTGGCCAGCGTGTGCTCGATGTTCATGCTGCCGCGCAGACGTACGACGTCGGCCGCGGAGTAGCCGCGCTTCACGCCTTTCCAGCGTGGGTTGGTGGCCCAGTCTTTTTCCAGCGCTTCGATTTGCTGCTGGCGGCTCAGTTGTTCGGTCAGGGATTGAGGCATGTGGATACTCCGAGAGGTTGATGGAACAGGGTTGGCTTCGGTGATGCAAGTGCGCTTGCAGGGCCGCAGCCAGTGCCTTGACTTTAAGTCTTATAGAAGACTTTTGAAAGCTCTTATGTCTTATATAAGATAAAAACTTTTTCTTTGTTTATCAACATCATTTTCCATTTTTTTCTCAATGCGAAAACTTGTTTCTTGTATTGAGAAATTTTTCTGCACTGCAGCATTCTTAAATTTCACAATGAGAAACGAACGACTGACATCCCGAAAAGCAGAGCGGCCCAGCCATCGGGCATGATCCAGCCCATTTCCGAACCGGTACCCCTACCCGTGAACCCGATTCTTCCTTTGAACCGCTGGTGGGCTTACGCCAGCCTCGCGCTGAGCATGGCGCTGGTGGGCAGCTATGTGGCGCTGTCCAAGCCGCTGGTGATCGTGTTCCCCATCTTCCTGTTGGCATGGCTTCGCTTTGGCATCGGCGGGCTGGCGATGTGGCGCTGGTTGAAGAAGCCTGAAGATGAGCCGCCCATCTCACCCCGCACTCGGCGCTTGTTGTTCCTCGAATCGTTCCTGGGCAACTTCATGTTTTCCATCTGCATGCTGTTCGGCGTGAGCATGACCACGGCCGTGGCGGCCGGCGTGGTGATGTCGTCCATTCCAGCCGTGGTGGCGGTGCTCAGCTGGTTGTTCCTGCGCGAGCGCATCGGCTGGCGCAGCGCGGCGGGTATCGTTTGCGCCGCCATCGGAATCAGCCTTTTTTCGTTGCAAAAGGTCGACAGCGGTGCGGTAGTGGATACCAGCGGCCCGTTCGGCATCAGCCGGGCGCTGCTGGGCAACCTGCTGGTGTTCGCGGCGGTGGTGTGCGAGGCCTCTTACGTGGTCATCGGCAAGCGCCTCACCGAGGGGCTGGGTCCCAAACGCATCTCGGCCATCATCAACCTGTGGGGCTTTGCACTGGTCACGCCGTTGGGGCTGTGGGCTGCGTGGTCGTTCGACTTCGGCACCGTGAGCTTGCCTATCTGGACATTGCTGGTGTTCTACGCGTTGGCTGCCAGCGTGTGGACGGTGTGGCTTTGGATGACAGGTCTGAAAACCGTGCCGGCTTCCCAGGCGGGTGTGTTCACCGTGATGCTGCCGGTGAGCGCGGCGGCTGTGGGGGTGTTGTTCATGGGCGAGCGCCTGACCACGCTGCAGGTGATCGCCTTCGGCATTGCCCTGCTGGGCCTGGTGCTGGCCACCCTGCCCGCGCGGCGCCCGGTTCAGGTCTGAATCACAGGCACCAGAGCCCGGTGGGCTGGGTGATGCCCATCCACAACGCCCAGCCGGACGTGGCCGCCAAAGCAAGGCCAGCCAGCCGAATGCCCCAAGCACCCGATCGCGCGCCATTCATGCGCAACAACAACCACGGCCCGGCCGTCAACGAGATCGACGTGCCGATCGAGAAAAGCGCCATGATGGCCGCGCCTTCCAGTGCGTTGGCCGACAGCGACGCCACCAGCAAGGCCGAATACAGCAACCCGCATGGCATGAGGGCCCAGGCCACGCCCAGCACCACCGGTGCGCGCTGTCCCATGGACAGCAACACGGGCCGGGCCTTGCGCCAGATGTTCTGACCCAGCGTCTCGATCCAGGCCGGCTGGCGAGCGCGCCAGATCAGCGTGACGCCCAACAGCAAGGCCGCCACGTGGAACGAGGTCCACACCGGACGGATCGCCGAGGTGTTGGTGCCCAGCCAGGCAAGGCCCTGGACAGAGCCTGCAGCGAACGCACCAAACAGGGCGTAACCGACCATGCGGCTGAACTGGAAGGTCCACAGGGCCTGCGTGCTGCGCGCACCCGCCGCGCGGCTGATGCCGGCGCAGGCCGCACCGCACATGGCCACGCAGTGGGGGCCGCCCACCACGCCCATGAACAGGGCTGTGATTGCCATTGAGGATTGCATGGGGTCAATGTAGTGCAGCAACGGGCCGCTTGGCGTTCAACCCCGCCAGCGAGCGGGTGTTGGCCGTCAGATGATTTTGGAGAATCGCGCCCGGTCCTGGTCCACGCGAAGGTACTTGTCGAACACCATGGCAATGGCGCGAACCAGATACCAGCCGGCCTCGGTCACCTGCAAGCCGGACGGTTCCAGGCGCACCAGGCCGTGTTCGGTGAAGCCTTCAAGGGCTTCGAGTTCGCGGGCGAAGTAGCTCTTGAAATCGATCAGGTGACCGAGTTCGATCGACTCGAACTGCAGCTCACCCTGGCACATCAAGGACATGATCACAGCACGGCGCAGCAGATCGTCGCGCGTGAGCGCCAATCCACGAACGATCGGCAGACGGCCCTGGTCGAGCATGTCCCGGTATTCCTCAAGCGTCTTGGCGTTCTGGCTGTAGGTCGCGCCAATGCGGCCAATGGCCGAGACGCCGAGCGCGATGAGGTCGCAGTCGGGCTGCGTGCTGTAGCCCTGAAAGTTGCGGTGCAGCCGGCCCTGGCGCTTGGCAACAGCCAGTGCATCGGTGGGAAGGGCGAAATGGTCCATGCCCACATACACGTAACCCGCGTCCTGCAGGGCGTCGAGCGAGGCAGACAGCATGGCCAGCTTGGCACCACCGCTGGGCAGCTCGGCAGAAACGATGCGCCGCTGCGGCTTGAAGCGGGATGGGAGGTGTGCATACGCGTAGAGCGCGATGCGATCCGGGCGCAACTCGTTGACCTGCGCGAGTGTGCGCGCGAAGGATTCGGGCGTCTGCATGGGCAACCCGTAAATGAGATCCACGTTGATCGATTCGAAACCGATGCGCCGTGCAGCGGCCACCAGAGCGAACACCTGCTCGGCGGGCTGTACGCGGTGGACCGCCTTCTGCACGGCCGGGTCGAAGTCCTGAACCCCAAAGCTCAGGCGGTTGAAACCCAGGCGCGCCAGCGTGCGCAGGCGCTCTTCCGTCACGGTGCGCGGATCCACCTCGATCGAGTATTCACCGCCAGCCACCAGCGTGAAGTGCGAGCGCAGCATGGTCATCAGGTCTTCAAGCTCGGCATCCGACAGGAAGGTCGGGGTGCCACCACCCAGGTGAAGCTGCGACACGTTGTGCCCCTGCCCGAAGTGGGCCACCTGCAACTCGACCTCTCGCGTGAGGTAGCGAAGGTACTCTGCGGCTCGCTCGTGGTGCTTGGTGATCACCTTGTTGCAGGCGCAGTAATAGCAGACCGACTCGCAGAACGGTATGTGCACATACAAGGAGAGCGGCAGCGCCATGGACCCTGCCTTGCGCTGCTCCAGAGCCTGGATGTAATCCTGCTCTGTGAACGCTTCCACGAAGCGGTCGGCGGTCGGATACGAGGTGTACCGTGGGCCGGGTACGTCGAAACGGCGCAGCAGGTCATCGGAAATGGTGTGGCTCAAGGGGTGTCTCCCAATCAATGGGGCCACTGTGCAACAGGCTTTGCGTGAGGGCCTTGATCTTCATCAACCAGCGGCATGAGGCGCAAGACACGGTCAGCGACACCCCGTGGGGGTATGCTCTCGCTTGTCACACTTTCCCGGATTTTGTATGGATGCCCACACGATCAAAGTTGCCTGCTCCAGCTGCAACCTTCGCGAGCTCTGCCTTCCCATGGGCTTGAACGCTGACGAAATGGTCAAGCTGGACCGCGTGATCTCCACCCGCAAACGGATCAAGCGCGGTCAGGCGCTGTTCAACGTGGGCGACAAGTTCACTTCCCTGTACGCCGTGCGCTCGGGCTTCTTCAAGACCTGCGTGACCACCGCCGACGGTCGCGACCAGGTGACGGGTTTCCAGATGACGGGCGAGATCATCGGCATGGACGGCATTGTGAGCGACCACCACTCCTGCGATGCCGTGGCGCTGGAAGATGCTGAGGTCTGCATCATGCCGTTTGATCAGGTGGAGGAACTCTCACGCGAGTTCACCACACTGCAGCACCATGTGCACAAGATCCTGAGCCGCGAGATCGTGCGCGACCACAGCGTGATGCTGCTGCTGGGCAGCATGCGGGCCGAAGAGCGGCTGGCCGCCTTTCTGCTCAACCTGGTGCAGCGTCTGCACGCGCGGGGCTTCTCACAGTCCGAATTCGTGCTGCGCATGACGCGCGAGGAAATCGGCAGCTACCTGGGCATGAAGCTGGAGACGGTGAGTCGCACGTTTTCGAAGTTCGTCGAAGACGGCATCATCGACGTGAAGCAGCGCTACGTACACATCAAGAACGTCGACGGGCTGCGCCAGATCGTCAACCCGCAAGCCTGCGCATGACCCGGCCTTTGTCCGTCAGCTTCAGCGGTTGACTTCAGACGGGGGCAGGGCCAGCAGCGTGGTCAGCGCGCTCGACGCCATGGTCAACCCCCAGAACACAAAAAACGCCAAGGTGTAAACCGCCTCGCGCGACAGCGCCAGTGGCGAGCCGAACCAGTGCAGGTCGCTCGGATCCACGAGCGCGAATACCACCATCTCCAGCACGGCCGCCACCAGAAAGGCGGGCCACGCAATCCCCATCAGGCGTTTGGCCCACATCGGCTGGTCTCCCTGTTGTTGTTGTGACGACTCACTCGGATGGAATCACGGGAGAGGCGGCGTTGTTGCGCGCCTGGTGGGCGGGCTGCAGCTTCGCCAGGGCATCGATGCGGGCCTGGCCCTGCAGCATGTGTGCCGCCTTGTAGTCGCGCTCGTAGTCGGCTTTGTTGAGTACCGGGTCGGCACCATTGATGGCGAAGAAGGCCGCCGTGAGGCTGGCCGCCACGCCCACCAACGGCGCACCCACCACCAGCCACATCTGTGGCGTGCGCCACCAGGCGGGGGCAGGTGTCGGGCGGGTCAGGCTGCTGGAAGCGCTCATGGAAATCTCCTGGAGAAACAAATCGGGGGTGGACAAGGCTCAGCGCGGAACGAGGAAGGCAGCCTTCTCGGTCACGTGGGCCACCTCCTCGCCGGTGGAACGGATCTCGAACTGGATCGGGTGTGAGCCGGACTCGGCAGTGCCGGGCGGGATCTGCACCCGCACCGCAGCCGAACGCACTTCGGTGGGTAACACCTCCACCTCGGTGACCGGGTCCAGCGTGATGCCTGGCAGGCCGGAGACGGTGATGGCGTAGCGCTGCGTTGTTTCGGTGGCGTTCATGATCTGGAGGCGATACACGTTTTCGATACGGCCCTGCTCCACCATGCGCGCCAGCGTTCCGCGATCCCGCATCACGTCCACACGCAGCGGCGTGCGCAGGTACAGGCTCACGCCCACCGCAGCCATGATCGTCAACAGAATCGCCGAGTACACCAGCACGCGCGGGCGCAGGGCGCGCTGCAACATCTGTCGGGTGTTCCAGCCCTGCTCCATGCCGTGCTGGGTCGAATACTTGATGAGGCCGCGCGGATAACCCACCTTGTCCATCACGTCGTCACACACGTCGATGCACGCGGCGCAGCCGATGCACTCGTATTGCAGTCCCTTGCGAATGTCGATGCCGGTGGGACACACCTGCACACACAAGGTGCAATCGATGCAGGAGCCCAGACCCAGAGCCACCGGATCGGCTTTTTTGGAGCGCGGTCCGCGCGGCTCGCCGCGCTTCTCGTCGTAGGTCACGATCATCGTGTCCTTGTCGAACATTGCGCTCTGGAAGCGCGCGTAGGGGCACATGTACTTGCACACCTGCTCGCGCATGAAGCCTGCGTTGCCGTAGGTGGCAAAACCGTAGAAAAGGATCCAGAAGGTCTGCCAGGGTCCGAGGGAAGCGGCCAGCGACAAAGCGGCGAGCTCGCGGATCGGCGTGAAGTAGCCGACGAAGGTGAAGCCGGTCCACAGCGCAAACGTTATCCAGATCGCGTGCTTGAGGCCGCGCTTGCCGAGCTTGGCCGCCGACATGCCTGAAGCATCCAGCCGAAGACGGGCCGAACGGTCACCTTCGACCTTCTTCTCGATCCACATGAAGATTTCGGTGTAGACCGTCTGCGGACAGGCGTAGCCACACCACAACCTCCCGGCCACGGCGGTGAACAGGAACAGCGAGAGCGCGGAGATGACCAGCAGACCCGTGAGGTAGATGAAATCCTGCGGGTAGAGCACCAGGCCGAAGATGTAGAAGCGCCGGATCTCCAGGTCGAACAACACGGCCTGGCGCGCATTCCATTCCAGCCAGGGCAGACCGTAGAACACGATCTGCGTGATCCACACCGTGACCCAGCGCCAGTTGGAGAAGATGCCTGAGACCGAGCGAGGCTGTATCTTCTGGCCGGCCGCGTACAGCGACACCATCTCTTCCCCGTCTGCAGCCACAGGCACGATGGGGATGACGGCGGCTGCGGGTTTGGCGGTGGACACGGTTGGTTTCAATCGAACTCAGTTGGCCGCAACGGCCGGCTTGTTGGAGAAGCCCCAGACATAGGCTGTGAGCACGTGGATCTGGTCGGCGTTGAGTTTGCCCGCCTGCGCCGGCATCTGGTTGGTTATCCCGTTGGTCACGGCGCGCACGATGGCCTCTTCGCCCCAGCCGTGCAGCCAGATGCCGTCGGTGAGGTTGGGCGCTCCCAGGGCGGTGTTGCCCTTGCCTTCGGCACCATGGCAGGCGGCGCACACGGCGAACTTGACCCGACCCTGAGCCGCGCGCACCGAGTCGTGTGGCGTGGCCGACAGGCTCATGACGTAGTGCGCCACGTTGCGCACGTCGTCGGGTGTGCCCACCGCCGCAGCCAGCGGCGGCATCATGCCGATGCGGCCTTGCGTAAGCGTGGTCTTGATGGCAGCGGGGTCTCCGCCGTGCAGCCAGTCACCGTCGGTGAGGTTGGGGAAGCTGCGGGCGCCGCGGGCGTCGGAGCCGTGGCACTGCGCGCAGTTGTTCATGTACAGGCGCTCACCCACCGCCATGGCGGGCGCGTCGCCGGCCAGCTGCTCGGGCGAGAGCCCGTTGAAACGCGCGTAAATCGGTGCGATGTCTTGCTGCATCTTGTCCACCTCGGCCTGGTGCTGGCCTTGCGACGACCAGCCCAGCACACCGCCGTATTTGCCGAAGGTGGGGTATAGAACGCCATAGACCAGCGCGAAGATCACCGTGATGATGAAGAGGTAGACCCACCAGCGCGGCAGTGGGTTGTTCATTTCCTGGAGGTCACCGTCCCACACGTGGCCGGTGGTGTTGTCGGCCCGGGCCTTGACCTTGGTGGTGCCGCTGATCCAGAGCAGGACCGCGCAGGCCAGGATGCTGACCAGGGTCAGCCCAGCCACATACCAGGACCAGAATTCGCTGGTGAAGTCACTCATGATGATTCTCTTGTTCTGACGTATTCGTCGGGTTCGATCGTGTGCTCACTCGTCCTGGAAAGGCAACTGGGCCGCTTCCTCGAAGCGCTCCTTGTTGCGCCTGGACCAGGCCCAGGCCACGATGCCCAGGAAGGTCAGCATGCTGACCAGGGTGACGATGCTTCTCAGGTCGTTGATGTCCATGGTGTCCTCCGTGGGCTTACTTGATGGCGGTGCCGAGCACCTGCAGGTAGGCGACCAGCGCGTCGATCTCGGTCTTGCCCTTCACGTCGGCGCTTGACGATGCGATCTCGGCGTCGGTATAGGGCGCACCCAAGGTGCGCAGCACTTCCATGCGCCGGGGAATGCTGGCCTCGTTCACCGTTTTCTTGGCCAGCCACGGATAGGCCGGCATGTTCGACTCGGGCACCAGATCGCGCGGGTTGTTCAGGTGCACGCGGTGCCACTCGTCGCTGTAGCGCCCACCCACGCGGTGCAGGTCGGGCCCGGTGCGTTTGCTGCCCCACTGGAAGGGCCGGTCGTACACAAACTCACCAGCCAGGGAGTAGTGGCCATAGCGCAGCGTCTCGGCCTGCAGCGGACGGATCATCTGGGAGTGGCAGTTGTAGCAACCTTCGCGGACATAGATGTCGCGCCCCAGGATCTGCAATGCGCTGTAGGGCTTGAGGCCCTCCACCGGCTGGGTAGTGGACTTCTGGAAGAACAGCGGAACGATCTCCACCAGTCCACCGACCGCGATCACCAGCACGATGAGCACGATCATCAGGAAGTTGTTGGTCTCGATCCGCTCGTGCGTGAAACCCTGGATCTTGTCTTGGTTGGCCATGTTGTTGTCCTCAGGCGTGAGCAGGGTTGAGGGCGGGAATCTGCACTTCCTGCGAGCGTCCGTTCCTGACCGTCATGAAGGTGTTCCAGGCCATCACCAGCATGCCGCTGAGGTAGAGCACACCGCCGAGCAAGCGGATCACGTAGAAGGGGTAGGTGGCCTTGACGGATTCCACGAAGGTGTAGGTGAGGCTGCCGTCGGGGTTGATGGAGCGCCACATCAGGCCCTGCATCACACCGGCGATCCACATGGCCGCGATGTACAGCACGATGCCGATGGTGGCCACCCAGAAGTGCAGTTCGATGGCGGGCACCGAGTACATCTTCTTCTGGCCGTACAGGCGCGGGATCAGGTAGTACATGGAGCCCATGGTCACCAGCCCCACCCAGCCCAGGGCGCCACTGTGGACGTGGCCCACGGTCCAGTCGGTGTAGTGGCTCAGGGCGTTGACCGTCTTGATCGACATCATCGGACCTTCAAAGGTCGACATGCCGTAGAACGAAAGCGAGACGATCAGGAAACGCAGGATCGGGTCGTCGCGCAGTTTGTGCCAGGCGCCCGAGAGCGTCATGATGCCGTTGATCATGCCGCCCCAGCTGGGCGCGAGCAGGATGAGCGAGAAGACCATGCCCACCGACTGGGTCCAGTCGGGCAGCGCGGTGTAGTGCAGGTGGTGCGGGCCGGCCCACATGTAGGTGAAGATCAGTGCCCAGAAGTGCACGATCGACAGGCGATACGAGTAAACAGGGCGCTCAGCCTGCTTGGGGATGAAGTAATACATCATCCCGAGGAAGCCGGCGGTGAGGAAGAAGCCCACCGCGTTGTGGCCGTACCACCACTGCACCATGGCATCCTGCACACCGGCGTAGGCCGAGTAGGACTTGAAGCCGTCCACCGGCAGCGCAGCGCTGTTGACGATGTGCAGCATGGCCACGGCCAGGATGAAAGCGCCGAAGAACCAGTTGGCCACGTAGATGTGGCGCACCTTGCGCTTGCCGATGGTGCCGAAGAACACCACCGCGTAGGCCACCCAGACGACGGCGATCAGGATGTCGATCGGCCACTCGAGCTCGGCGTATTCCTTGCCCGAGGTCAGGCCCAACGGCAGCGTGATCGCGGCCAGCACGATCACCAGTTGCCATCCCCAGAAGGTGAAGGCGGCCAGGCCGTCGGAGAAGATCCGCGTCTGGCAGGTGCGCTGCACCACGTAGTAACTGGCAGCGAACAGGCCGCAACCACCGAAAGCAAAGATCACCGCATTGGTGTGCAGCGGCCGCAAGCGGCCGTAAGACAGCCATTCAATGCCCAGATTGAGCTCGGGCCAGGTGAGCTGGGCGGCAATGATCACGCCCACCAGCATCCCCACCACCCCCCACACCACCGTCATGATGGTGAACTGCCGCACCACTTTGTCGTTGTAGACCGCCGACTGGCTGGTCTTGGTTGTCACGGACATATAAGAACTCCTCGCAAATGTCACTGATGGAAGTGTCTTCACTGGCCAGGCTCGCCGCATTGACCTAAGTCAAGCGGGCTCAATCGCTTTTAAGAATTCGTTCACCTTCGCGTTCGATGTTGTCGAACTGCCCCGACTGCAGGGCCCACCAGAACAGGCCGATGATCCCGAACACAAGCAGCACGGACAGGGGAATCAGGAGGTACAGGACGTCCATGGATGGCAGCTCTCGTCAAGGTTGAAGTGGTTCGGGCCATGCTACGCCGATGCAGGCGCAGCAACCGTTTCGACCGATGATTGATGCGGCGCTCTTCCTGCGAGGCGCAGGGCGTTGCCGATCACCAGCAGCGAACTGCCCGCCATGCCCAGGCCGGCCAGCCAGGGCGGCATCCAGCCCACCAGCGCCAGCGGCACGGCCACCAGGTTGTAGGCGCCGGCCCAGATGAGGTTCTGCCGCACGATGCGCAGCGTGGCGCGCGCCTGGATCAGCGTGTGCACCACGTCCATCACCTGCCCGCCCTGGATCACGTAGTCCGACTGAGCCTGCGCCAGCGGCGCGGCCTGGCCCAGCGCGAACGAGGTGTCGGCCCGCGCGAGCACCGGCCCGTCGTTGAGGCCGTCGCCCACCATGGCGAGCGTGAGGCCCTGCGCCTGCAGCCGGGACACCTCCACCAGCTTCTGTTCGGGTGTGGCGCCGGCGATCACATGGTCCACGCCCACCGCCTGCCCCACCGCCTCGGCGGCAGCAGCGCGGTCGCCCGAGAGCAGCCAGCTGCGCACGCCCAGCGCGCGCAGCGCCTGCACCGCCTCACGGGCATCTTCGCGCAAGCCTTCTTCCAGCGTGAAGCTGGCCATCCAGCCCTGGTCGTCGCTCAAGTGGGCGCGCGGCGCGTCTTCGCTCGCGGCAGCCTCGGGTGCGCCGCAGAAGGTGGCCGAACCCAGCCGCACGCGGGTGCCGTCGGCCAAACTGGCCTGCATGCCCTGCCCCGCCACCTCGCTCACATCCACCAGTGGCAGCCCGGAGCCTTGTTGTGCCAAAGCGCGGGACACCGGATGCAGCGAACCCGCCGCCAGTGAGCCCGCCAGGGCCAGCGCCTGTTCACGGCTCACACCTGCGCGCGTGACGACCTCGCGCAGCACCAGCCTGTCGTGGGTCAGCGTGCCGGTCTTGTCGAACACCACAGCGTTGATGCCGGCCAGCGTCTCGAACGCTTGCAGCCGGCGCACCAGCACACCCCGGCGTGCCAGCGCACCCGCCGAACTCAGCATGGCGGCCGGCGTGGCCAGCGACAGCGCGCAAGGACAGGTGACGATGAGCACCGCCACCGCCACGGCCAGTGCCCGGGTGTGGTCGATCTGCCACCAATAGAACCCTGCGACCGCCGCTGCCAGCAACACCAGCACAAGGAAGGGCGCAGCAACGCGGTCGGCCAGGATGGCCAGGCGTGGCTTCTCGGTCGAGGCCTGCTCCATCAACTTGACGATCTGGGCAAAGCGCGTGTCGCGCCCGACCTGGGTCACGCGCACGCGCACCGGGCCGCCCAGGTTGAAACTGCCCGCGACCACGCCCTGCCCCAGCGCGCGGCTCACCGGACGCGATTCGCCGGTGAGCAGCGCCTCGTCCACCAGGGCCAGTTCGCTCAGCAGGTCGCCGTCGGCCGGGAAAGCCTGCCCGGCCTGCAGCCGCACCACGTCGCCCACCAACAGGCGGCGGATGGACACCGTCTCGAGGCCCTTCGCGGTCTCGCGCTCGCACACCTCCGGCAGGCGGTTCATCAGGCTGTCGAGCGCGCCGGCCGTGCGGTCGCGCGCCTTGAATTCGAGGTAGCGCCCACCGAGCAGGAAAAACACGAACATGGTCAGCGAGTCGAACCAGACCTCGGCGCCCCAAGGGCCGGTGGGGTCGAAGGTGGCCGCCGAGCTCACGAGAAAGGTGACCAGGATGCCGATGGACACCGGCGTGTCCATGCCCACGCGGCCGTGCTTGAGGTCGCGCCAGGCACTCTCAAAAAACGGGCCGCTGGCAAAAAACACCACCGGCAGGCTGAGCACCCAGCTGGCCCAGCGCAACAACTGGTCGATATCGGCCGGAATCTCCCCCGGCTCGGTCACATACGCGGGCCACGCGTACATCATCACCTGCATCATGCAGAAGCCCGCCACAAACAGACGCCACAGGCCTTGCCGCGTTTCACGCAGGCGCTCGCTGATGCTCAGGGCCTGCTGCATGGGGAGCAGGCGGTAACCGCGCTCGCCCACCACCTGGGCCAGGGTCGACATGCGCGTGACCAAAGGGTCCCAGCGCAGCGTGAGCCGGCGCGTGGCCGCGTGCACCCGCGCCTGCTGCACGCCGGGCAGTCCTTGCAGAGCCGACTCCACCGTGTCGGCACACGCCGCGCAGTACATGCCCTGCACCATCAACACCGATTCAGCGACATCACCGTCTGCCATCTCGATGCGCTGGGTGAAGGTTTCCTGCTCCACCGGGTCGTCGAGCACGGCGAAGTTGTCGGTGACGGTGAGCGGGCCGCGGTGATCCCCCAGCCAGCCGCTCGCGGGGGTTGCAGGAGTGGGTTCGGCAAGCAGGGGCCGCACCGGGAGCATGGACGCGGCCTGGTTCATGCCTGAAGGGTAGTCGGGGTCTTGTTTCATGGGCTTGATCCAAGTCAACCACAAGGCGGCCACCTGCGCTACCCTGAAGGCTCGAACAACAAACTTGAAGGAGCAAGCCATGTACAAGCGCATCCTGGTCGCCACCGACGGCTCGAAACTCTCCAAGATGGCGGTGGAACACGCCATCAACCTGGCCGACCTCACCGGTGCCGAAGTGGTTGCCCTGAAGGTGGTGCCGCGCTACCCGCAAACCTACTTTGAAGGTGGTGTGGCGCTGGCTGCCGCAGAGATTGCCCGCATCGAAGCCCAGTGGAACGAAGAAGCCCTGACCGCCGTGAACGCGGTGAAGTCGGCCGGGCAGTTGCGCGAAGTGAAGGTCAAGCCGGTCACCGTGAAGTCGGACTTGATCGCCGAAGCGATCATCGCCACGGCCAAGCGCAACAAGTGCGACCTGATCGTGATGGCCTCGCACGGCCGCCGTGGCTTGAAGCGGCTGCTGCTGGGCAGCGAAACCCAGCAAGTCCTGACGCACTCACACACGCCCGTGCTCGTCCTGCGTTGACTTGACCCGGGTCTCACAGGGCTGAGGGGCCCGGTGTAGAGTGGGCGCGCATTCACGCCCACCCTCCATGCTGCCTTCACCGCACCCGACGCCGAAGTTCGTCACCGGCTCCACGCTCAGACACGTCATCAGCATGACCGCCACAGGCTCCATCGGGCTGGCGGCGGTTTTTTTCGTTGACGTGCTCAACCTGTTCTACATCTCCCAGCTGGGCGAAAAGCAGCTCGCCGCCGCCGTGGGCTACGCGGGCACGCTGCTGTTTTTCCTCACGTCATTGGCCATCGGACTGTCGATCGCGGCCACCGCGCTGGCCTCGCGCGCCCTGGGGCGTGGCGAACGCGATCAGGCGAAGGTGATCGCCGGCGCCTCGTTGGTGCTCATGGCCGCCTTCATGGGTGTGGCGGTGGCGCTGGTCTATCCGTGGCTGGCCCAGCTGCTCGCCGTGCTCGGAGCCACCGGCGAAACCGCCGAGCTGGCCCTGCGTTTCACGCGCTGGGTGTTGCCGTCGGCCGTGCCGCTGGGCTTGGGTATGTGCCTGGCGGCGTTGCTGCGTTCGCTCGGTGATGCCCGCCGGGCCATGTACGTGACCCTGGGTGCGGGTGCGGTGTCGGCGGTGCTCGACCCACTGCTCATCCTGGTGTTGGGCTGGGGGCTGGACGGCGCGGCCACGGCCACGGTGGTTGCGCGCTGCTCCATGGTGTTCATCGGCCTGCATGCCCTGCTTCGCGTGCACCGGCTGTTTGCCTGGCCCGATGGGGGGGTTCTGCGAAACACCCTCAAGCCCTTTCTGGCCATCGGCGTGCCGGCCGTGCTCACCCAGGTGGCCACGCCAGTGGGCAATGCCTTCGTCACAGCGGCCATCGCACCGTTCGGTGACAACGCAGTGGCGGGCTGGGCGGTGATCGTGCGCCTGATCCCGGTGGCCTTTGTGGCCTTGTTTGCGCTTTCGGGTTCGGTGGGCCCGATCCTGGGCCAGAACCTGGGCGCGCGCCGCTTTGATCGCCTGCGCAGCACGGTGCGCGACAGCCTGAAGGTCACACTGGTCTATGTGCTGGTGGTGTGGCTGCTGATGGCGCTGGGCAGCGGCTTCATTGCCACTGCGTTCGGTGCGCAGGGTGAGGCGCGCGAGCTCATCGTGTTTTTCTGCGTTTTCGTGGCGGGCAGTTTTTTCTTCAACGGTGCGCTGTTCGTGGCCAACGCGGCGTTCAACAACCTGGGCTTTGCCTTCTATTCCACAGCGCTCAACTGGGGCCGCGCCACGCTGGGGGTGGCGCCCTTCATCTGGATCGGCGCGCACTGGTTCGGCGCGCGTGGTGTGCTGGCGGGGTACGGCTTGGGGGTGGTGGTGTTCGGCTTGGTGGGGGTGTGGTTGAGCCGGCGGGTGCTCAAGCGGTTGGAGCGGGAAGCCACCTCTTCTGTGCTCGCTCCGCCTTAGTTCTTTGTTGATTGCCTGCGCTTCTTTTCATGCTCGCGGACGTGGTGTGCGCTGCTCCGCGAATGTCCCCCGGGGCCTTTGGCCCCTCCTCCTTCACTTCGCTGCGCAGCGCACACCACGCCCACGAGCGGCCTGCACGTTTGCACGCCGAGCTTTCAATGCACACTTCGCACGCCAACAAGGTCCTCTGCGATCGGGCCAACGAAGTGAAGCTCAAGCAAACAACGATTTGTGCTCCTCACGCAGCAGATTCTTCTGAACCTTCCCCATGGTGTTCCGCGGCAACTCAGCCACCACAAAACACCGCTTGGGGATCTTGAAGTTCGCAAGACGCGACTTCAGCGAAGCCAGCACCTGCGCGGCGTCCACCTGCGAGCCCGGCTTGGCAATCAACAGTGCCACACCCACCTCGCCAAAGTCCGGGTGCGGCACACCGATCACCGCACTCTCGGCCACGCCGGGCATCTCGTTGATGTAACCCTCGATCTCGGCCGGGTACACGTTGTAGCCGCCCGAGATGATCAGGTCCTTGCTGCGGCCCACGATGTTCACGTAGCCGCGCTCGTCGATGCGGCCCACGTCACCCGTCTTGAAGAAACCATCGGCGGTGAATTCTTCGGCCGTCTTCTCCGGCATGCGCCAGTAGCCCTTGAAAATGTTGGGCCCGCGCACCTGAATGCCACCGATTTCACCCGGCTGCACCAGCAGGCCGTCGTCGCCCATCACGCGCAGCTCCACCCCCGGCAGCGGAAAGCCCACCGTGCCGCCGCGCCGCTCGGTAGCGCCACCATGGCGCGCGTCGGCACTGCAGGGGTTGGAGGTCAGCATGGCGGTTTCGCTCATGCCGTAGCGCTCCAGGATCGTGTGGCCCGTGCGGGTCTTCCAGTCGTTGAAGGTCTCGATCAGCAGCGGGGCCGAGCCCGAGATGAACAAGCGCATGTGGGCGGCCTGCTCCACCGTGAGTGTGGGCTCGGCCAGCATGCGCGTGTACAGCGTGGGCACGCCCATGAAGACCGTGGCCTCAGCGAACTTGCGAATCGCCAGCTTGGGGTCGAACTTCGACATCCAGAACATCTTGCTGCCGTTGATCAGCGCGCCGTGGATGGCCACAAACAGGCCGTGCACGTGGAAGATGGGCAGCGCATGGATCAACACGTCGTCGGGACGCCAGCCCCAGTAGGTCTTGAGCACCTCGGCGTTGCTGCGCAGGTTGCCGTGCGTGAGCATGGCGCCCTTGCTGCGGCCGGTGGTGCCACTGGTGTACAGGATCGCGGCGAGGTCGTCGTCCGACCGCACGGCCGGCGTGTGCCGGTCGCTCATGTGGGCCGCGCGCTCCAGCAGGCTGCCGGTGCGGTCGTCGCTCAGGGTGAACACGTGGCGCGTGCCGGCGGTGAAGGCGATCTTGCTCACCCAGCCGAACTGGCCTGGGCTGCACACCACCACTGCGGGCTCGGCGTTGCCAATGAAGTACTCGATCTCGGCGCTCTGGTAAGCGGTGTTGAGCGGCAAAAACACATGGCCCGCGCGCAGCGTGGCCAGGTACAGCACCAGCGCTTCGACCGACTTTTCCACTTGCACGGCCACGCGCGAAGCGCTCGGCAAGTCGAGCGAATCCAGCAGGTTGGCCACCATGGCCGAGGCGCGGTCCAGGTCGCGCCAGGAGTACGTCAGGCCGTCGTCTGTCTCGATCGCCACCCGGTCAAGATCTTGCGGGAAGGCCGCGCGCAGGGCGGCAAAGAGGTTGGAGTTGTCCATGTTCTGGTCAGCAATGTGGTGTGACAAAAAAATCAGAAGACTGCAGGCCGTTTGGCCAGAAAAGCCGTGATGCCCTCACGGTGTTCGGCGCTGTCGGCGTAGCGAAAGGCGCCCTCGCCTGAGGCCAGAGATGAGCCTTGCGTGGCTCGCAAAGCCTGTTTGTTGAGTCGCGCGGCCTGCGGCGACAGCGCGCCGATGCGCTGCGCACGCGCCAGCACGGCGCTGGTGAGCGTGCCGTCGGGCAGCACGGTGTTCAGAAAGCCGCGCGCCTTCATCTCGGTGGCGTCGAACACCGCCGCCTCCAGCAGCATTTCGCGTGCGGTTGCTGCACCGGCTTCGCGGGCCACGAGCGCGGCCTCGCGCGGTGCCATGGGGAAACCGAGCTTGGCGATCGGTGCGCCAAAGCGCGCACCCGCCGAGGCCACGCGGATGTCGCAACAGCTGGCGATCTCCACACCCGCGCCCATGCAGTTGCCTTCGATCTGCGCCAGCACCGGCAGGTCACAAGCGAGCATGGCGCCCAGGCCGCCCCACACCTCGCCTTCGTGAAAAGCGCGCAAGGCGGCTTCGTCGAATCGGAAGTCGGGGTACTCGGCAATGTCGCCACCCGCGCAGAAATGACCTCCTTCGCCCGCCACGATCACGCAGCGCAGGTCGGTTCTGCCCTGCAGGTCTTCGAAGACCGCCTTGAGTTCACGCCACATCGCGCGCGACATGGCGTTGAACTTGCCCGGATTGGACAGGGTCACCCGGGCCAGTGGGCCTTCGATCGCCACCTGAACGCGGCCTGCCACAGAGGTCAAGGCGATCAGTCGAGTTTGGCGCCCGAGGCCTTGACCACGGCGGCCCACTTGCGCACTTCACCCTTCACAAAGGCGTCAAACTGCGCACCGCTCACGTTGGCGAACTCGGCGCCCTGGTTGCCCCACACAGCCTTGGCCTCGTCCGTGCTCACCGCCTTGCGGATTTCTTCGGTAGCGCGGGCCTGTGCATCGGCTGGTGTTCCCTTGGGCGCCCAGACGCCGTACCAGGTGGTCACGTTGTAGTCGGGCATGCCCAGTTCGGTGGCGCAGGGCACGTCGGGGAAGGCCGGGTTGCGCTTGGGGCCAGACACCATGAGCGCCTTGATGCGTCCGCCCTTGATGTGGGCGGCCGATGAACCCAGGCCGTCGAACATCATGTCCACCTGGCCTGCGATCAGGTCGTTGAGCGCGGGGCCTGCGCCGCGGTACGGGATGTGGGTGATGAAGGTGTTCGACTGCTGCTTGAACAGCTCACCCGCGAGGTGGTGCGACGTGCCGCCGCCGGCCGAACCGTAGTTGAGCTTGCCGGGGTTGGCCTTGACCTGCGCCATGAACTCCTTGAAGCCTGCGCCCGGGATGTTCTTGGGGTTGACCACCAGCACCTGCGGCACGCTGGCCACCAGGATCAAGGGGATGAAATCGGTCTCGATGTTGTAGTCGAGGCGGGGGTACATGCTCGGGGCGATGGTGTGGTGCACCGCACCCATGAACAGGGTGTAGCCGTCGGGCGCTGCCTTGGCCGCGATGCCCGCGCCCAGCGTGCCGCCAGCGCCGCCACGGTTGTCAATCACCAGGCTCTTGCCCGAGAGGCGCGTGAACTGCGCGGCCATGGGACGGGCAAAGGCGTCGGTGCCGCCACCGGCGGGGAAAGGCACGATCATGGTCACCGGTTTGGTGGGCCAGGTGGACTGGGCGTATGCCGCGGTGCCGGTGCCATAGACGGCGGCGCCCGCCACGGCGGCGCGAAGGACGTCCCTGCGATTGAAGTTCTCGGTCATGTTGTTTGTCTCCTGTGGTTGTCAAAAAAGCAGCGTCAAAGGTACAGGTCTTCGATCGCTGCGGCTATGGGGATCTTTCCCTGCGCCAGCCAGGCGCGGTGTTTTTCCAGGCGTTTGAGGTCATAGAGGTAATTGACCATCAGGCCGTACGACTGTTTGAAACCCTTGTTGGACGGATCGCCCGCCCAGTTCATGCGTTCCACGCGGGCGCCGTTGCCCAGGTGAAATCGGGCCACCGGGTCCAGCGGCTTGCCGCCCTGCATTTCCTTGCCCAGGTAGCGCGCGGCCCAGCCCAGCAAGGCCTTGCGCTCGGGGGCAGCATCGCCGAGTTCTTCCGGGTTCTCCCAGCTTTTGAGCAGTTCGGCCGGCGCATTTTTGTTGAGCCAGGCGCGCAGCCCCGGGATGGGCGACAGCGTGACGAAGACCTTGAGTTTGGGAAACTCCTGGTGCAGGGTTTCGACCACACGCTTGATGAGCGAGTCGCCAAAGCTCACACCGCGCAAACCATTTTGCGTGTTGCTGATGGAATAGAAAACGGCGGTGTTGGCCTTGGCAATATCGACTGGCGCGGCCTCTTCGTCCAGCAGCGGCGTGATGCTGGCAGCGATCTCGTTCATGAGTGCCACCTCCACAAAGATCAACGGCTCTTCGGGCAGGCGCGGATGGAAGAACCCGTAACAGCGGCGGTCGCCATCGAGCCGGTTCTTCACGTCGGCCCAGCTGCGGATGTCGTGCACCGCTTCGTACTTGATGAGCTTTTCCACCAGCGAGGCTGGTGAGTCCCAGCTGATGCGGCGCAGCTCCAGGAAGCCCACGTCGAACCAGGTGGAGAACATGTATTCCATCTCCACGTCAAGCGCGAGCAGACGCTTGTCGCCCTTGAGGTGGGACTGCATTTCGGCCCGCACATCCACCAGAAACCGGATGCCTTCGGGGTGCGCGCTGAAGCGCTGCAGGATGCGCCGGCGCGGCGACACCGTGGCGCGGCGGTACTGCACCTCGGCAGCGGCCTCGTCGGGTGTGCCAACAGCGGCCGCGAACTGGGTTTGTGCGGCCTTGATCTGCTCGGCGTCGGCCACGAACTGCTCGCTCATGAGCAGCCACAGGTCTTTACGCTCGGGCGGCGTGGCCTTGGCGTACCAGGCCATCAGGGCTTGGGCGCGGCTGCCGCCTTCCACTTCGCTCAGCAGCGGGTCGACGATGCCCTTGAGCTGGTCGAGCAGGCGGCGCAGCTGGCGCGGCGACATGGCCTCGTCGTCGTGGCGCAAAGCGCCCTTGAGCCGCTCCTGGGTCGAACGCACACCCGCCTTGCCGCTGGGGCGCAGCATGGCCGCGCCCTTCTCCAGCCACTCAGCCGTGTTCATGCGGTGATCCTCGATGTGTTGCTGCGAGCGAGTTCGCGCAAGGCCACGCGCTGGCGCGTGAGGTGGGTTCGCATGGCCGCTTCGGCGCCTTCGGCGTCGCGCGCCTTGATCGCGGCAAACACCGCCAGGTGCTCAGACAGGCTCTGCTCCAGCCGCCCGGGGGCGTGCAACTGCTGCAGGCGCGCGAGCTTGACGATCTTGCGCAGGTCGCCGATCACCTGCGCCAGCCAGCGGTTGTTGGCCAGGGTGATGATGGCTTCGTGGATCGCGAAGTTGGCCTGGTAGTAGTCGTTGATGCGGCGTGCCTTGGCGCACCGGTTGAGTCGGTCGTGCATCTGCTCCAGCGCAAGCAGGTCGGCGTCGGTGGCGTTGCTCGCGGCCTCGAACGCGCAGCGGCCTTCGAGCAGCGCAATCACCGGGAAAATCTCGTCGAGGTCACGCTCGGTGATCTGGTTGACGAAACAGCCCCGGCGCGGTTCGTGACGCACCAGGCCCTCGGCAGCCAGCACCTTGAGAGCCTCGCGCAGCGGGGTGCGCGAGATGGCCCATTCGCCACAGAGTGCGAGCTCGTCGATGAAGCTGCCGGGCGCCAGCACACCGTCAAAGATGCGCTCGCGCAACTTGGCGGCCACTTCGTCGTGCAGGGAGTTGAGCACCAGTCGCATGGGGTGGAGAGTTTTCGTAATCACCTGTAATTACGGCGGATCTTAAAAAATCCCCGTTCACATGGAACGGGGATTTACCCTTGCTGGCGATGAGTGGCGATCAGATCCGCCGCCGGGCCGCCCCCAGGAGGATCAGCCCCACGGACCCGGCAAGCACGGGGCCCCTCCCCGTCCTGGGGCAGCGACCCGCGAAGCGGTGAAGCGTGGGGGCAGCGTCCCTAGCTCCGCCGGCCGAACCACCACCACATGAAGGCACCTGCGCCGATCATGGGCACGCACAGCCACTGCCCCATGCTCATGCCCAGCGCGAGCAAGCCCAGGTGGGCATCGGGCTCGCGGAAGTACTCCGCAATGAAACGGAACACGCCGTAGCCCATGAGGAACACCGCCGACACCCGACCACGCGCACGCGGTTTGCGCGCATAGAGCCAGAGCAGCACGAAGAGCAGCAGGCCCTCCAACAGAAACTGGTAAACCTGTGAGGGGTGACGCGGCAAGTCGCCCGCGCCCGGAAACACCATGCCCCAGGGCAGCGATGGGTCGGCCACACGGCCCCAGAGCTCTCCATTGATGAAGTTGCCCACGCGTCCTGCGGCCAGCCCAGTAGGTACGCAAGGTGCCACAAAGTCCATCACCTCCATGAATGGGCGTTTGCGGCTGTGCGCGTACCAGACCATGGCCAGCATCACGCCGATCAGGCCACCGTGAAAACTCATGCCGCCTTGCCAGATGGCAAACACCTCCAGCGGGTTGGCCAGGTAATACGCCGGCTTGTAGAACAGGCAATAGCCAACGCGCCCGCCCGCCACCACACCCAGCACGCCGAGGAACAGGATGTCCTCCACATCGCGCCGTGTCCACGGCGGGTTGGAAACACCGGCGAAGGGCTGGTGGCGCAGGCGCAGGTTGGCCAGCCACATGAAGAGACCGAAGGCCGCCAGGTAAGTGAGGCCGTACCAGTGGATGGCCAGCGGGCCGATCTGCAGGGCGACAGGGTCGATGTGGGGGTGTTGAAGCATCGGGCTATTGTGCCTTTGGCTTGTTTCGAGCCGGGGTCGCAGGACTTGCGTCCTGATCCCTTGCAAATTGAATGAAATGGGCGAGGGCTGGGCTCACGGCGTTGGCGCGCCAGACCAGACTGGTCTCACACGCCGGCACCGCCCTGCCCCGCGGCCACGCCACCGACCGGTACACCACGCCGGGCCGCTGGAACTGCCGCACGCTCTGTGGCACCCAGGCCATGCCCAGCCCGGCCGACACGAGGTTGACGATGGTCTGCATCTGGATGGCCTCTTGCGACACCTGCGGCACGCGCCCAGCCGCGTTGTAGAGCGCAAAGATCGCATCGAACAGCGACGGGAGGATGCGCCGGGGAAAGATCACCAGCGGCTCGGCGAGCAGGCTTTTCAGTGCGGGTCGTTCGTCCAGCGCGAGCGGGTGAAGTTCGGGCAAGGCCACCACCAGCGGCTCAGTGGCGATCAGCGCCTGCGCCAGTCCAGGCGCGCTGAAGCCGGGCGAATGCAAAACAAACCCGGCGTCCACCTCGCCGCGCGCCAGCAGCTCCAGCTGCACGTCGCCCGTGGCTTCGATCAGCTCCAGTGCCACCTGGGGCCACCGCTCGCGAAACGCCCGCACCCAGCGGGGCAGCAGCTCGAAACCCACCGTCGACACAAAGGCCAGCCGCAGCCGCCCCAGCTCGCCGGCGGCGGCCGCGCGCGCCAGTTCGGGCAAGGCCTGTGCCCGGGCGAGCAGCTCGCGCACCTCGGGCAGCAGGGCCGCGCCGGCTGGCGTGATCTGCACACTGCGCTGGGTGCGTTCGAACAGCCGCACGCCCAGCGCGGCTTCCAGCCCGGCGATGGCCTGCGTCAGCGGCGGCTGGGTCAGGTGCAGGCGCGCAGCCGCCCGGCCGAAGTGCAGCTCTTCGGCCAGCGCGACAAACTGGCGCCACTGGCGCAATTCAATGCGCAGCGATCTGGATGGCTCATTCATATGCCGAGCGTATCAAACCGCTCCCTCAAAGCAATTGGAAAGCACCCGGTGGCTGCCGCATACTGGGCGCTCTTTTCCCCACCCCACGAGACAAGACCATGGCCGACAGCAAAACCATCCCGATCAAGCCCATCAACAGCCGCAGCGCCAACATCACGCAAGGCAAGTCGCGCGCCCCCAACCGCTCCATGTACTACGCCATGGGCTACGAGGAAGGCGACTTCGTGAAGCCCATGGTGGGCGTGGCCAACGGCCACAGCACGATCACCCCTTGCAACTCGGGCTTGCAGAAGCTGGCCGACGCAGCCATCGCCGGCATCGAGGAAGCGGGTGGCAATGCGCAGGTGTTCGGCACGCCCACCATCTCCGACGGCATGGCCATGGGCACCGAGGGCATGAAGTACTCGCTGGTCAGCCGTGAGGTGATCTCCGACTGCATCGAGACCTGCGTGGGCGGCCAGTGGATGGACGGCGTGGTGGTGGTTGGCGGCTGCGACAAGAACATGCCCGGTGGCCTGATGGGCATGCTGCGCGCCAACGTGCCCGCCATCTACGTGTACGGCGGCACCATCCTGCCAGGTCACTGGAAGGGACAAGACCTCAACATCGTCAGCGTGTTCGAGGCCGTGGGCCAGAACGCTGCAGGCAACCTGAGCGACGAAGACCTGCGCGAGATCGAGATGCGCGCCATCCCCGGCACCGGCTCGTGCGGCGGCATGTACACCGCCAACACCATGTCGTCGGCGTTTGAGGCGCTGGGCATTTCGCTGCCCTACTCCAGCACCATGGCCAACCCGCACGACGAGAAGCTGAACTCGGCCAAGGAATCGGCCAAGGTGCTGATCGAAGCGATCAAGAAGGACATCAAGCCGCGCGACATCGTCACCAAGAAGGCCATCGAAAACGCGGTGGCGGTGATCATGGCCACCGGCGGCTCGACCAACGCGGTGCTGCACTTCCTGGCCATCGCCCACGCCGCCGAGGTGGAATGGACCATCGACGACTTCGAGCGTGTGCGCCAGAAAACGCCGGTGCTCTGCGACCTCAAGCCCAGCGGCAAGTACCTCGCGGTCGACCTGCACAAGGCCGGCGGCATTCCACAAGTGATGAAGGTGCTGCTCAACGCCGGCCTGCTGCATGGCGACTGCCTGACCATCAGCGGCCAGACGATTGCCGAGGTGCTGAAAGACGTGCCGGACGCACCGCGCGCCGACCAGGACGTGATCCGCCCGATCGACAAGCCCATGTACGAGCATGGTCACCTCGCCATCCTCAAAGGCAACCTCAGCCCCGAGGGCGCGGTGGCCAAGATCACCGGCCTGAAGAACCCGGTGATGACCGGCCCGGCGCGTGTGTTCGACGACGAGCAGTCAGCGCTGCAGGCCATCCTGGACGGCAAGATCAAGGCTGGCGACGTGATGGTGCTGCGCTACTTGGGCCCCAAGGGTGGTCCTGGCATGCCCGAGATGCTGGCACCGACCGGTGCTTTGATCGGCGCAG
>JBBQKZ010000053.1:0-24214 GCA_038327405.1 Burkholderiales bacterium
AGGCCCGACCTACAGCTTCATCGCAACCGAGCCCGGCACCTACCTGTATCACAGCGGTACCCAGGCCGACCTGCAGGTGGAGATGGGCCTGGTCGGTGCCATCGTCGTGCGCCCCACGGGGTTTGAGTACGGCGACGGCACCAGCCACCCCAAGCGCAAGGCCTATCGCAACGACGCCACCCGGTACGACCGCGAGACGCTGTTTCTCCTGACGGAGATGGATCCGGCCGTTCATTGGGCGGTGTATGGCCAGGTCTACAGCGGCCAACCGGTCCAGATCGACACCACCACCATCAAGCCCAGCATGTGGTTCATCAATGGGCGCAATTCGCCCGACACCCAGCTCGACAGCTTTGTCTACTGGTTGCCAACCCAGCCCTACAACACCTTGCCCCGCATGCACCCCGGCGAAAAACTGCTGATGCGCGTCGTCAATGCCGGGCGGGAACTGCACCCCTTCCACCACCACGGCAATCACGCCGTGCCCATCGCCAAGGACGGCCGGGTGCTCAATGCAGCCCTGGACAACGCGGGCGTGCCCGACATCACGTCGCCGGACTTCACCGTGCGCGCCGTTCCCGGCCAGACCGTGGACCTGCTCTTTGACTGGACCGGCAAGGGCATCGGTTGGGACATCTACGGCACCGTGGACAAGAACCCGCACACCTGCACACCCGACAGCCAGGGATTCGACGTGACCACCCGCGAATGGTGTGCCGATCACAACAAGGCCCTGCCAGTGACCTTCAGTGCGCTGGATCTCTCAGCCGGCGAGGTGTTCAGTGGCAGTCCGTTTCTGGGCCTCTCGGGCACGCTGCCCCAAGGCCATCCGGGCCTGAACACCACCGGTGGCTACTACCACATGTGGCACTCGCACAATGAAAAGGAAGTGACCACCGACGACATCTTTCCGGGGGGCATGATGGCCATGCTCGTCATCGAACCCTGGAGCGTGGACCTGGACGCCGGCACGGGCACAGGCGGTTATACCGGCGGCGGCGGTGTGGCACAGCCACCCGCCATTCCCGCCCTGGGTCTGCTGGACAACTTCAATCGGGCCAACGCCAACACCCTGGGATCAGGCTGGCAGCAGTTGACTTTCAATGCGGGTTTCTTCGGCGGGTTGCAGGCCGGCGTTCGCGTCAACAGCAACCAGGCGGCATGTTCAGGAGCCCTCTGTGCCGCAGGTGCCAATGCTTTCAGGAATGGTGCCTTGGGTGCGTCGCAGGCTGCTGCCTTCAGGTTGGTCAACAACACTCTGGATACCGCTGCCTTGTACCTGAAGGCCGCCGGCACCTTCACCTTCGGGCAATACCAGAATTCGATCCGGGTGCGATATTCCACCGCCAATGGCGGGCGGATTGAAGTGGCCACCACCACCAACACAGGGGTCACTTTTGCCGCGGCCGGAACCTTCCCCGCCAGCTTCGCCAACGGTGACACGCTCACCGCCATGGCCGATGCCACCGGCACCGTGTACGTGTGGAAAACCTCGGGTGCTGTGACCACGCTGCTGGGCAGCGCGGTCACCACCTTCACAGGCACAGGCCAGGTGGGCCTGTACTTGCCCAACGGTGGTCGGGTGGACGACTTCGCAGGAGGCACACCATGAGCCACCAGAGCCACACAGATCGACAGCACGGGTTCGCATCGGCCTTCACAGCGGGGAGCGGCATCATGACAACAAGACCAACAGTTCTGGGTGCTGCGGCGCTTGCGGTGGCCTCGGCCCTGCTGGTGCCGAGCCAGGCGTTTGCAGTGGAATTCCACTTGCGCGCAGAGCCGGTCACCATCCCCGACCCGAACGGCGGCACCGCCATTCCCATGTGGGGTTACGCCTTGTGCACCGCCAGCTGGGCCAGCTGCGGCGCAGCCACGGTGCCGGGTCCCGCGCTCACGGTGCCGGTGGGCGACGATGTGCTCACGGTGCGTCTGGCGAACAACCTGCCCGCCCCGACATCGCTGGTGATCAACGGACTGATCAAGCCCATGACGCCGGTCTGGAACGATGGCACGAGCGGTCCGCGCGGTGCCAACCTGACCAAGCGGGTGCGGTCCTTCGATACCGAGGCGGCCGCCTTGACCGGCACTGCCGTCTACACCTGGCCAGCCCGGCCAGGCACCTATCTGTACCAGAGCGGCACGCAGCCGCAGGTGCAGGTGCAGATGGGGTTGTACGGCGCTGTGACCAGGAAGGCGTCCGCCACCGAAGCCTATGCCGGTGCCGCCTACAACAACGAGGCCATCCTGCTCTACAGCGAGATCGACCCAGCCCTGCACGCCGCAGTGCAGGGCGGCACCTACGGCACGCCCACCGGCCCGACCAGCACCTTCGACTACCAGCCCAAATACTTTCTCATCAATGGCAAGGTGTATCCGGACGCCCCGGTGGTGACATTGGCAGGTTCTCCCGGTGTCACGCTGTTGCGCTTCCTCAATGCCGGCCTGACCACCCACGTGCCCATGATCGACGGCACACACTGGACCCTGGTGGCCGAGGACGGCAAGCCCTACCCGTACAAGACGCGCCAGTACACCGCCCTGTTGCCCGCCGCCAAGACCATGGATGTTCTTGTCACGCCCGATGCTGGCGGTGCGGTCTACCCGATCCTGGACCGTCGCCTGAGCCTGTCCAACAACGGCCTGGAAGACGGCGGCATGCTGGTGTATCTGCAGTACGGGGCTGCGGGCGTTCCGGGTGGTGTTGGTGGCAGCAGCAATGTGCCGCCTGTGGCGGTCAACGACACCTATGCCGGGGTGACCGGCGTGGCGTTCAGCGTGGCTGCCGCCGAGGGCGTGCTGGCCAACGATCTGAACACCGACGGCATTCCATTGCCCCTGCGGGCGGTGGCGGTCACGGCCACCACCGGAAACAACGGTACCTACACGCTGAACGCCAATGGATCGTTCACCTACGCACCCGCGCCCGGATTCACCGGCGCCAGCGATGGCTTTGCCTACCAGGTGACCGATGGTGAAGCCGTGGTGTCGGCCAACGTGACCATCAACTTGACCACGCCGACAGCGCCAGCGGCTGCCGTGCTGGACGACTTTGGCCGTCCGGACAGCAGCAGTCTGGGCGCCAACTGGGCACAGATCGTGAGCAATGCTTCGGCGGGCCCCAATGTGCAGGTGGTGAGCGGGCAGGCGAAGGCGGTCTCGGTCGGCCTGGGTGGGCTTGCGATCTGGAACACCTTGTTTCTGGACAAGCAGAGTGCGGCGTTCACGAGCAGCGTCTCGGTACTGAACGACTCGTCGGCCCTGGTGCTCAAGGCCACAGGCGGCACGGCGGCAGCGCCTGCCAACTATGTGCGGGTGCGATGCGAGGCCGGCAAGGTGGTGGTGGCCACCATGATGGGTGGCACCAATGTGTCGATCTACGTCAACCAGGCCAGCTTCAACGTGCCCGACTGCGCCAACACCGGAACCTTGAGTGCGGCGGTCGACAGCAAGGGGATCGTCACCGCGTTCGTCAATGGCCTGTACGTCGGCGGGGTGCAACTGCCGAACGTGGGTGTGTGGCGCGGTGGGGGCAAGATCGGTTTGCAACTGCAGACGCAAGACGCCATCGTGGATGACTTCGCCGGCGGCACACAGCCTTGACACCGGAGCCACGCATGAAAAGAACCATTCCTGAGGCCTGGCGGTCGGTGGTGCCAGACCGCGGCGCCCTCGCGCGCGGTTGGGCGCTCGTGGCCCTTGTGGGCGTGCTGTCGGTGGTGAGTGGTTGTGCTGGTCTGGCGCCGCAGGATGCGCCGGCCTCCGCGGCGCAGGCGGCAGCGCCCGACGCGCAGTCGAACTACGGCATCGTCATCGAAGGCCTGCGGTTGAGCTCGGCCGGCTCCATGCTCGATTTCCGCTACCGGGTGCTGGACCCTGTGAGGGCGGCCCCGTTGCTCAATGGCAAGGTGCAGCTCTACCTGCTCGACGAGTTGCGCGGCGCCAGGCTGGGTGTTCCCGACACACCGGTGTTGGGGCGCATTCGCCAGACGGCCCGCAACAACAAGATCATCGAAAACCGCACCTACTTCGTGATGTTCGGCAACCCGGGCAAGGCGGCTCGCAGCGGGGACCGCCTCACCCTGTTGCTGGGCGAGGCGAAGGTCACCGATCTCACGGTTCAATAGACCGGCACATCACCGGGTGCGGCCATGAAACTCCCGCTTGCACACCACGGCTCACCGGGCATTTTTGCGCTCGCGCTGCAAACCCTGCTGACGCTCTCGTCGGCGTGTGCGGGAGACATCACGCCTTCGCTTGAGCGCAGCATGGCGCGCAAGGGAACGCACGCCGACACAGCGGTGATCCTGCGCTTCAACGATGCGGTGGACCTGCAGGCTTTCGCACACGGCGACCGCAAACAACGCAGTCATCAGCTGCTGCTGGCCCTGCAATCGCGCACAAGCCGCCAACGAGGCCTCATTGAGCCCGTGCTGCAGGCGCAAGGTGCGGTGGGGGTGCGCGAACTCTGGGTGATCAACGCGCTCGCCCTCACCGTGCCGGCCGTGGCGGTGAAGACGCTGGCCGCACTCGATGGCGTGGCCAGCATCGACCTCGACGCCTTTGTGCAAGGAGGTCGATCCCAGCGCACGCCTGCGCCGCGCGATGTCCGCGGTGAGGCCAGCGCCGCCCTGACGGGAACAACACCATCGCCCGATATCGGACGGACGAAACCCGGCTGGAATCTCACCAGCATCCATGCACCCGAGCTGTGGACGATGGGGTACACCGGCCAGGGCGTGGTGGTGGCCAGCATGGACACGGGCGTGGATGCAGAGCACCCCGACCTGCGTGGCAAGTGGCGCGGCGGGAGCAACAGCTGGTTTGACCCGCACCTTGAAGAGCCGCTGCCCCACGACGCCCTGGGCCACGGCACCCAGTCGCTGGGCTTGGTACTCGGTCATCCAGACATCGGCGTGGCGCCGCAAGCCCGGTGGATCGGGGTTCGCCTGTACGACAACAACGGTCGTGCCAGCATGAGCGACATCCACCGGGGCTTCCAGTGGTTGATGGACCCCGATGGCGACCCGTCCACCGCCGACGCACCGGATGTGGTGAATGCTTCGTGGGCCCTGTCAGGCAGGGCGGTCGGGTCCTGCATCTTGGAATTCAGCGACGACATCCAGGCCCTCAGGCGCGCAGGCATCGCGGTGGTGTTTGCCGCGGGCAATGACGGCCCCCTTCCCAACACCAGCAATTCACCAGGCAACAACCCGGGTGTGCTGTCGGTCGGTGCCATCGACGAGGACCAGGACATCGCGCGCCAGACCAGCCGGGGGCCGTCGTCGTGCGATCGCAGTGTCTTTCCCCGCGTTTTGGCGCCCGGTGTCCGGGTGCGCACAGCCGACCTGTCGCACGGTGGCCAGGCCGCCTACACCACCGTGTCCGGAAGCTCGATGGCGGCGCCTCACGTGTCGGGCGTCATGGCACTGCTGTTGAGCGCTTTTCCTGCCGCTTCGGTGGCCGACCTGGAAGCGGCGGTGCTCGACGGCGCGCCTCAGGCCGGCGGCCTGCAAAGGGTCGACGCCCTGGCGGCACTGAAGGCCTTGCGGACCACGCACAACGCCGTCTCGGCCGAGGCCATTTCTGCAGCCCGGATCACACCACCCCAACTGGAGAGAACGCCATGACGAACCGAACGCCCAGTGAGTCTCGGCTTGTGCTGGCGTGCGGTCTGGCGATGGCGCTGCTGGTCGGTGCGCCTGCATTGAACGCGCATGGCCTGAACAAGCACACCCCCGCCGCCAGCAATCAGAAAACGGAGAACGCAGCGCCCGCCTACACACGCTCGGAGAGCGCCTACGCCATGCCCGACGTCGTGCTGGTCGATGCCGACGAGCGCCCGGTGAAGCTTCGCGAACTCATGGCTACCCGGGACCCGGTGATGGTCAACTTCATCTTCACCAGCTGCAGCACCATCTGTCCGGTGATGGCGCATGTGTTCGCCGAGATGCCCGGCGTGCTGGGTGCCAGTGGAAAGCAGCTGCGCATGGTCTCGATTTCCATCGATCCGGAGGCAGACACACCCCTGCAACTGAAGGCCTACGCCAAGTCACTCAAGGCCACCGAGCGCTGGAAATTCCTGACCGGCAGCAACGAAGACATCAAGGCGGTGCAGCTCGCGTTTGCCGCTTACCGCGGGAACAAGATGAACCACGAGCCCCTGACCTTGATGCGTCCGACGGCGGGCATGCCTTGGGTGCGCATCGACGGTTTTGCCGCACCAGACGCACTCGCCCGGGAGTACGCGCGGATGCTGAAGCCGTGAGCAACACCCACACCAGCACGTGGTCACGCGGGCGCCGGCATGCGGCGCTGGCCTGGGTGCTGTTCGTCTCTGGCTGTGCGGCCGCAGGGCTGGCCCAGGGGCAAGGTGCACAGCCGACGGCCACCAGCCCCGAGGCAGCGGCACAAGCGCGCCAGATTGCGCTGGGTCAGCGGTTGTACCGCGAAGGTGTCGGCACATCGGGCCAGGCGTTGAAGGCCATGGGCGCGGCACAGGCGGTGCTGTCCGGTAACGCGGTGGCCTGTGCAGCCTGTCACCGGCGCAGTGGCTACGGCACCAGCGAAGGCTCGCTCAACATTCGTCCCATCACCGCCCCCGCGCTGTTCGAGGAGACATCGGCAGTGGTGCGCAGTCCGCGCATCAAGGCGCAGCTGGGCACCCGACTGCGACCGGCCTACACGCCGGCGCTGCTGGCGCGCGCGATCCGCAGCGGCGTTGATGCGGGCGGGGAGCCGCTGGATGCGGTGATGCCGCGCTACGCCCTGAGCGATGAAGATCTGGTGGCCGTGGTGGCCTATCTCGGCACCCTGTCGGCCAGGCCTTCCCCTGGCGTGGACGATGAGGAGATTCACTTCGCCACCGTCATCCAGCCCGGTGTGCCCGAGCTTCAGCGCAAGGCCATGCTGGAGGTCATGGCGGCCTTCTTCAAAGACAAGTCTGCAGGGGCAGGGCGCAATCTCGAAGACCGCCGCGATGCAGGCACCATGCGCATGTACCGCTCCTACCGCAAGTGGGTGCTGCACGCATGGGAATTGAAAGGCCCCAGCGAGACATGGCGCACACAGCTTGATGCCTTCTACCGGGCGCAACCGGTCTTTGCGCTGGTGGGTGGTCTGGGGGTGTCGAGCTGGCAGCCCATCCACACGTTCTGCGAGGAGAAAGAAATTCCGAGCGTGTTCCCGCAGGTGAATCTGCCGGTGGTGACGGGCAGCAACCAATACAACTTCTACTTCTCGCGCGGGCTCACGCTGGAGGCCGAGGTGTTGGCCAAGTTCCTGCGCGACAGTGGTGTTGCCGGCCCGCTGGTGCAGGTGTACCGCCGCGACGAAGCGGGTCTGGCCAGTGCTCAGGGCCTGCGCGAAGCCTGGCCCAAAGAGGCTGCGCTGGACGATGTGGTTCTCGAAGGCACGCCTGACGAGGCGTTCTGGCGCAAGCTGGCCGCCAGAAACGCCGGCTCCGTGGTGCTGTGGCTGAACCAGGATGATCTGGCCAGTGTTGCGCTGCCCGGTGGTGGGTTCGACGTCCCGGTCTACCTGTCGTTCGAGCACCTGCGCGGCAAACCGCCATCGAATCCGGGTGCGTTGGGGGCGCAGGCGCGCATGATTTACCCGACCGATCTGCCGCCCAGGCATGCAGCCCGTCTGCTGCGCACCACGATCTGGTTGCACAACAAGGGCCTGCCTGTGGTGGATGAGGCGGTGCAGATCGGCACCCAGTTCGCCATGACCGTGCTCAGCGATGCCGTTGGCCATGTGATGGACAACTTTTCACGGGACCTGGTGGCCGAGCGCATCGAACATGTGGTGGCGACGACGTCGATTCCTTCCCTGTACCCCAATGTGAGTCTGGCACCGGGCCAACGTTTTGCGGCCAAGGGCGGCTCCATCGTTCAACTCGTTCCGGGTGAGAAGCCCCAGGTGAAGGCGCTCAGCGGCTGGATCGTGCCCTGAGGCTCATTCCCGCGCTTCATGGCTTCCCTCAGGCGACGCCGTCTGAAGCCCGGTGGCCGGTGTCGGACGGTGTGTCGCTGGAGATCAGGCGCACAAACGACACGGGGCGCTCGATCAGGCCCATCTCCATGGCGACCAGGGTCATTTCGGTGGCGTTGCGCAGGCCCAGCTTCTGCATCAGGCTGGCGCGGTGTTTCTCCACCGTCTTGGGGCTGACGCAGAGCAACTCCGCTGCGCCGCGGTTGGTTCGGCCTTCGGCAATGAGTTGCAACACACCACGCTCGCGGCTGGTCAGCACGTCCAGCCGCGACGACTTCCCGTTGGCTTCGGGGTGCAGAAAGCTCTCCACCAGTTGGCCCGAGACGTCCGGACTGAGGTACTTCTTGCCTTTGGCCACGCTGCGAATGGCGATCAGGAGTTCCTCCAGGCTCGCGTCCTTGAGGATGTAGCCATCGATACCGGCACGCAGCGCGCTGCGCACGTATTCCTCGTTGCGCGCGCTTGTCAGGATCAGGATCCGGATCTGCGTGTGGCGCCGCTTGAGTTGCTCGGCCACTTCCAGCCCGCTGCGGTTCCCCAGGCGGATGTCCATGACGATCACATCCGGCTCCAGCATGCCGGCCGCTTGCACGGCTTCGCTGCCGGTGTCACAGTCGTCCACCACCAACAGATCGTTCTGCTGCGAGAGCAGGGCGGACAGTCCCTTGCGAAAGAGCAGGTTCTCGTCCAGTAGAAGCAGCTTGGTGTTCATGGTGGTGGCCTGGGTTTGGATCGAGGAGACATGTCGGGGCGCTCTTCCGTGGTGCCCGGCACAGCGGGTTTGAGCGCCGACCTGGAAGCGCCCAGAAACATGAAGACCCATTCGCGGTACTGGGCGCGCTCGGTGAAGCTGCGATAGGCCAAGGGGAACCCGACCTGCTTGATGGGGGGCTTCTCGGAGAGGCTGTGCACACCGGCAATGCGATCGTCGACCCGCACCACGCCCCATTCGGGTTGACCCGTCACGGGATCCGGGTAGAGCCGGCGCAGGTGGCGCACCGGTCTGGGGTAACGATCGTCTTCCAGCAGGTCTGCCAACTTCGCAGGCAAGACCCGCGGCGTGCCGGGTGGGGCGGCGTAGTAATAGCGCTGGATGGCCTGGCGGTATTGGTCACCTGAAAACAGAAGCTCCTGTTCCCTGTCGCGTTGCCGCTGAACCGTCCAGATGTCGACCACCCCCATGAGCACGATGCCCGCCAGGGCCAATCCGATCAGCAAGGCCAGCAACATGAAGCCGTGAGCGGACCGCGGTCGGGCGGCTCGTCGGACCACGGAGGGCTGGTGGTGGATCATTCAGCGCTCCTCGGCAGTTTTTGCGACCACGGGCGCGGGCTGCACGTCGTAGACCGCGCCGGTCTGCGGGTCTGCCGGGGCGATCACCACCCAGTCGGGCGCTTCCGTCACCGGGTCCAGCGGGACATGGCGCAAATAGCGCTTGACCACCAGCTCGTCCAGGCTCTCCGGGTAGCGACCCAGATCGGCGTTGAACTTGTCGATGGCGTCGCGCAGGGTTGCCAGGTTTTGCTGCTGCACGCGGGTTCGCCCGTTCTCCAGCGCGGTGAAGTAGCGGGGAACCGCCAGCGTGAGCAGCAGCGCGATGAGGGTCATGACCACGAGCATTTCGATCAGCGTGAAGCCTCGGTGCAAAAGGCTGTGGCGCAGTGACTCATTGAGACGGCCTGGAGCGGGCATGACCATCACCAGCTGGAATAGGGTGTGCCGTCCAGCGCCCGGCGCCCGGACCGGGAGGACACGTCAAAGACGTCCTCGCCCGATTGGGGATCGTCGGCCGTGCTGGCGTAGGCGCGGGTGTTCCAGGTCTCGGCGTCGCTGAGCTCCGGATCGGTGTTGAACGGGTCGCGGGGCAGCCGGCGAAGGATCACCATGCGGTGCGCCGCGAGCGAGTCGCTCGGTTCGCGCCTGCCCTGCATCTCGAGCGACTCGGTCAGAGTGGCCAGCGAGGGTGGGTAGCCGGAATCACCCGCCTCGCGCGGCAGGGTGCCGGCGTCGGTGGCGGCCTTGTAGGCGTCGAGTCCAGCGCGGATGGTCCTCAGCGCCTGGCGCAGCTCGGCTTCCTTGGCGCGTGTGGCCGTCATCTCGTAAAGCGGCAGCGTCATCATCGACACCAGGCCCACCAGCGCCAGCGTGATCAGCAGTTCAATGAACGTGAAACCACGCGACACGGCGCGCCTCCGCAATGGTGTCATTGCGCGCCACCTGCTGCGGGTGCCGTGGCGGGCGGCGGTGCGGATTTCCCGGCCGGCACCACCTCGGCGCCTGCCTGCGCATTGTTCAGGGGAGGGAGCCGCGTGACGGTGCCGCTGGGCGTGACGACGGTGGATGGCCCGGGCGCTGGTGGTGCTGAGGGTGGCGCCGTCGGCTGGGGCTGAGGCTGGGCGTTCACGCCCGGCATGGTGGGGCGGGCCCGCATGGGAAGGTTGGGAACGCCCCCGCCGGGTACCGCAGCGCGGGGGGCTTCGCCGCCACCGACCGACCCGCTCTGGTTGCTGGCGGCACTTTGTGGGTCGAGCTGCAGGGCGCGCTGGCGAAGGTTGCCCTCGGTGCCCGAGAAGACGTCGCGCACGGACGCGTTGAGCACGGCCGGGGCCCTGAGGATGTGCGGCGTGATCGAGAGAATGATCTCGGACTTGCTGTCGTTGCCGCTGTTGTTGCTGAACAGGCGTCCGAGCACCGGCAGCTGTCCCAGGCCTGGCACCTTGGCCGCCGTGTTGCGGTCGCCGGAGGAGATCAGGCCACCGAGGATCTGCGTCTCCCCGTCCTGAAGCCGGACCACGGTGTTGGCATTGCGGGTGCCGATCTGGTAGGCCAATGATCCGTTGGGGCCGGCGATCTCCCTCACGATGGTGCTCACCTCCAGCGCGATGCGGATACCCACCTCTTCATCGTTGTAGACCTGAGGCTCGAACTCGAGCTTGAGGCCCACGTCCTGGTATTGCACCGATCCCGTGACCACGCCACCGCCGCTGGCGGTCGGTGTGACCGAGTTGGTGATGATGGGCACCCGGTCGCCGATGAGGATGCGCGCCTTCTCCTTGTTGCGCGCGCGAATGCGCGGGCTGGCCAGTATGTTGGCGTCGGTGTCCTGCAGCTTGAGGTTGATGCCCAGCGACAGCGAATTCACCAGCAGATCGTTCCCTGTGAGTGCCCGCAGCGCGCCCACGGTCAGCCCCCCGGCGGGCGACGGTGTGGAGAACGTGATGGCGTCGGGAAACTGCACGCCCAGGTTGGTGAGCCGGGCGTGGGAGATTTCCAGCACCTCCACCTCCAGCATGATTTCGGGCTCGGGCACATCGTGTGCGGCAATCACCTTGGACACCACGGCGATCGCCTCCGATGTGTCGCGCACCACCAACGTGCTGCTGCGCTCATCCACCGACACATCCTTGACTTTCAACACCGTTTTCAACAAGGTCTGCAGGTACTTCACGTCGGCATTGCCGATCTGGAAGCTGCGCACTTGCAGCTCCTGGTATTCCTTCTGTTTGGCGGCCGTGGCCGGGTAGATGAAGATGGTGTTGGCGTTCACCGCGCGTTTCTCCAGCTGGTTCTGCATCAGGATCAGATCGACCGTGTCTTCCACCGCGGCGTCCTTGACGAAGATGGTGGTCTTCAGGTCTGCGCGCACGTCACGGTCGAGGATCACGTTGAGGCCGGTGGTGCGGGACAGTGCTTCAAAGACCATGCGCAGATTGGCATCGCGAAACTGCAGCGTCACGGGCTTGTTCATCACCGATCTGGCCGCCAGCTTCTCGCTCTGTTCTTCTTGTCGCTTCTGTTCGATTTCATCCAGCAGCGCCAGCTGCCGCCGCGCGGCCACATGCGAGGGGTTTTCGGCCAGGGCGCTGTTGAGCTTGGCGCGGGCCAGGTCGAGTCGGTCGTTGACCACCAGTCTTTCGGCGTCCTTCACCAGCCGGTCGCTTCGGACCTGGTTGTCCAGCGCAGTCAGGCCCCGCCGGGCGCGGGCGTTGCTGGGTTCGATCTTGAGCGCCTTGACGAAGAGGGCGCGCGCCTCGTCCAGCTGGCTGAGTTCCTGAGCCGCCTCGCCTTGTTGCGCAATGCCGTTGGCGTACGCGCCGGTCGCCTTGATCAGGTCCATGCGGAACTCTCCATTGGAGGGTTCCAGTTCCCTGGCCTGGCGCAGTTGGGCAAGACCTTGCTCGCTCTGGCCTTCCGAGATCAGTTTGAGGCCCTCGTTGTGATGCCGCATGCCTGCGCATCCGGTCACGAGCAGGGTGACCAGGAGGGACAGCGAGACCGCGCCGAGGCAAGGTCCGGGTGAGCGGGATTTCATTGGGGTCTCCCTGTGGTGGTGAGCGTCTGCTGCGTGTTCAGCGGCAAGTAGGTGATGAGGATCTGCTGGGCACTGAGGGAATCGACCCGGTAGGTGTTGTTCACCAGGGTGTCCCCGGCGGCCACCACCAGCAGCTGCTCGCCCTGGGCCAGAAAGGCCTGCGGCTGGCCGGCCCCTTTTTCAAGCATGCCGACAAAGGTGAAGGGCAGGGGCGGCGCCACGGGGGCAGGCGGGGGCGGCGGGGGAGGCCTGGCAATGACCACGACGGGTGGTGGTGGCGGCGTCCAGTCGAGTACCGCAAAGGCGTTGCCTTTGGAGTCGGGTGCCACCCTGGTGCGTTCGGGCGGCGTCAGGCCGATGCTCGCGACGGGGGTTTCGGTGCCGGCCGGGGAGGGCACCTCGACCGGACCGGGCGCCTCCCTGAGAACGGCTTCAACCACCACGTCGTCGTTTGAAGTGCTGCGCACCCATTGGGCGGCGCCAAACAAGGTGCCCATGCCGACCACCACGATCAGCATGAGCCTTCTGAATGGGGTGTTGGCGCTCATGTCAACCCTTGCGGTACAGGAAGCTGAAGCGGATCCACGATTCGAGGGTCTTGCTGCCGGCGTTGTCGCGGGTCATGCGAAGCTCGTCGAGCGAGGCGTGGGGCGCATTCTTCAGCACCTCGGCGGTGAACGCCTTGATCGTCCCGTAGTCGGCGGTGACCGGAAACGAGGCGGTCACCATGACGAGGGGGGCGTTGGCGTCGTTGCGAAACTGGTACTCACCACGGAGCAGTTTCAGCTTCTGGCCCTGCGCGGCGGCAAACACCGCGCTCATGTCCTCCACGTGTTGCGGCAACAGCGGGAAGGCAGCCACGAACCCGTCGATCTGCTCTCCCAGCGGCGCCTGCCTCGGGGGAACCACTTCGTTCTTGCGGGCGATGTCGTCGGCCTGCACGGCCAGCGCCTCCCGCAGCGCCAGCGTGCGGTTCTGCAAGGGGAGCACGGCGCTCAGCAGTGCCGCACCAGCTGCGAGCAAGCAGGCCACAGCCATGCCGCTGTATCCCATTCGCCGCACAGTGCGGTGCCACATGCCCAAGAGGGTGCTGTTCATGGTGCTTCTCCCCACTGCGCGCGAAGCTGGAAGCGCACGGGTGTACCCGGCGCCTGCAGTTGAACCTGATGCGAGACCAGCACCACATCGGAGAATCGCACGTCGCTCTGCAGGGCCTTCAGGTAGCCCAGCATGCCGGCCGAGTCGGCGGCCTCCACGGTCAGCGAGACGGTGCGCTTGGCGGCAGCGGGCTCCACCAACAACAACGCCGCATTCGATGGCGCGCTTTCCAGGGCGGCCAGCAGATCCGCCCAGGGCGTGCTCAGACGCAGGGATGCCTGACGAACCAGCTGGGCCTGGGTGCTCTCGACGGGATCGCTCCTGGCACGGGTCATCGCCCGGGATGTGGGCTTGGCGCGCACATCCTCCAGGTCCGCCATTTGCTGCTGCGCCTGAGCTTGCTCGTACCTGGCCTTGCCCACCTCAAACACCGCCAGCGCGAAAAAGCCCATGGCGAGCAACAGGTACAACATCCGCGATACCGGCAAACGTCGAGCCCGGGGGGCAAACTCCAGGTTCAGCTGGTCAGGCTTCATGCTGTGCCTCCCTCATGGCAAACAACGGTCCAGCGTGACCCATCCACCAGGACATGCCCTTCGGGGACCACCAGCATGAAGGCCGAAATGGCTGTCGGGTCTGTGCCCTGGCCGGCCGCAAGGCGGTCGGCGCGCAGGTCCAGCGCGGTCTTGGAGGCCCCATCGGTTGTCGATGCATGGCCATCGTCCAGAGCGCCAACGCTCATCGCGGTGATGCTCCCCCTCTCAACCAATGCCATGACCACAGCGCCGTCACCCACCGACGCAAAGATGGCCATGGCGCCTTGCAGGTGACCCGCGTGCGTGTTCCAGTGCGCACAGAACTCGGGCTGCAAGGAGGCGAGTGCCATGCCGTGCAGGGAGGCCTGTTGAGCGAGGGCATCGACCACCGTTGCTTTCATGGATGCGATCAGCAAATGCTGGCCATCGGCTTGCAGTTGCCATTGCACGACCCGAGGTCCCTCATCGTCGCCGAGCATGTCGTCCACGCAGGCGTTCGCGATGGCCTGGAGCTGGCGTTCGCTGGATCCTGCGAAGTCCCCGGAAACCACATCGAAATGCGCCAGGCCGTTGACGATCTGAATGTTCAAGGGCGCATTCTTCAGGCCAACGGTTGACGTCAGCTCAGACAGAACGGCCTGTGCTCCCTGGAGGACGCACGCGAGCTGTGCGCCCTCTTCGTCGGTCTGCATGGAGAGACCATCGACCGGGTCCATGGCATGGCGCGCATGCGCCAAAGCCTTGCCTCGGGACCAGTGGGAATGCACTGAAGCCTGTGCCGCACGGGTGCCCAGTGAGAGCTTGACGAACCTATTCGACAGGAGTGACACGGTTGATCTCCTCCAGAGTGGTCTGCCCCTGCAAGGCATGGACCACCGCTGCATCCCTCAAGCTGGTGAAGCCCCGCGCCCGTGCGCTCTGGCGGATGTGGGTCAACGGCGCGCGCTGGACCAGTTGCTCGCGCAGCTCGTCGCTCATGGGCAGGGTTTCTGCGATGGCCAGGCGGCCCTTGTAGCCGGTGCCACGGCAGTGCGCGCATCCCAGGCCCCGCTTGAAAACAGCCTTTTTGGCCAGCGCTGGCGTCAGACCGCTTTGCTTCAGCAACCCAGGTGTCACCGGGCAGGGCTCTGCACAGTGCGCGCAGTTCATCCGCATCAGTCGCTGCGCCACGATGCCGTTGAGCGCTGCAACAAGGCTGTAGCTGTCGACGCCCATGTTGGAGAAGCGACCGATGACGTCAAACACATTGTTGGCGTGCACCGTGGTGAAGACCTGGTGTCCGGTGAGTGCGGCCTGCACGGCGATGTGGGCGGTCTCGGCATCACGGATCTCGCCGACCATGATCTTGTCGGGGTCGTGACGCAAGATGGAGCGCAGACCCCGCGCAAAGGTCAGGCCCTTTTTTTCGTTGACCGGTATTTGCAAGACGCCGGGCAGCTGGTACTCGATCGGATCCTCGATCGTGATGATCTTGTCCAGTCCGCTGTTGATCTCCGACAGCGCGGCGTAGAGCGTCGTCGTCTTGCCGCTTCCCGTTGGGCCGGTGACCAGCAGCAGGCCATAGGGCATCTGGGCCGTGTGTCGAATGAAGGTCAGGACACGGGCATCGAAGCCCAGCGTGTCGAGTGTGAGGGCGTGAAACTGGCCGGTGAGGTGTTTGCGGTCCAGGACCCGCAGCACGGCGTCTTCTCCAAACAGGTTGGGCATGATGGAAACGCGAAAATCAATCTCACGCGAGTCCACCACCACCTGGAAGCGCCCATCCTGCGGGATGCGCCGCTCCGCGATGTCCAGCTCCGATATCACCTTGATGCGGGAGATGGCCTGGTGGGCCAGGTCCAGGTTGTCGATCTGCTTGACCACCTCGAGCACGCCATCGAGCCGGTACTTGATGACCATGCCCGTTGCCTGTGTTTCCAGGTGGATGTCGCTGGCGCCGGTGCGCAGCGCGTCGTACAGCGTGGAGTCCACCAGACGCACGACCGGACTCTGCGTGGCTTCGATGCGCGAGATGGAAATCGAGGTGCCCATGTCCCCGGTCGCAAGCGCTGCATCGGGCTGCATCTTGACCGCGTCCATGGCTTTGAGCTGCTTCTCTGCGCCCACCAGAAAGGCGTGCAGGTCCGCACGCGAGGTGAGTGCCACCTGATGGGGCTGGAGGCGCAAGCGAGCTTCCAGCCAGCGGCGCAGGTGGTCATCGGTGGGGTCGCAGAGCACCAGCGTGAGCGGTGCTTCGTTGTCCATGCGTCCCACCATGCAGTCGCGTCGCTGGCAGTCGGCGAAGGAGATCCGGCTGAAATCGGGCGTCATGCGGCGCAGGCTCGCCATGTCGCAGGCGTGCATGTCGAAGTGCCTGGCTGCTTCGGGCAGGAAGGCTTCCTGCGAGAGACCCATCGCTTGCGCCATCCAGGCCATGCGCCCGGTCGGGCCGGCGTCGCGAAGGGCCCGCTGAACCAGCGCCGCGTCGAGGCATTGCGGGGCTTCAGTGGTGTCGTTCATGCTTTTCCCGTGTGCGGCGTCATTGCAGGCTTGAGGCCAGATCGAAGATCGGCAGGTACATCAAAACCACGATCGCGCCCACAACCAGCCCGATGACGATCATGAGCATGGGCTCGAACAGCTTGCTGGTCAGTTCCACGGAGCGCTGCAGGCGCGACTCGTGGAACTGGGCGATGCGCTCCAGAATCTCCGGCAGGGCGCCGGTGCGCTCGGCCACGGCCAGCATGCTGCTGGCCACCGGGTCGGCGAGTTGTGCGGCCGCCAGGGCGTGGCTGAGGCTGCGACCTTCGTGTACCAACTGCACGGCCTGCGCGAGGCGCAGGCGGTCGGCATCGCCGAGCAGACTGGCGCCGAGCTGGAGCGCACGTGGCGCGGCAATGCCGCCGCGCACCAGCATGCCGGTGGTCCGGTAGAGCTGCGCGTGGCGGAAGCGCCTCAGGGTAGGCCCCAGCAGCGGAATGGCATCAACCCAGGCCGCCTTGCCTTCCCCGCGCATCACCTGTTTGACGCCACTCGCCACGAGCACGACGCCCACCAGCGCCACCGCGCCAATGGCCCAGGCATGGCCAGCGGCAAAGTGGCCCCAGGACATCAGCAACTGAGAACTCCAGGGCAGTTCCTGGCGCGAGCTCTCGATGAGAATCGCAAACTTGGGCACCACCACCGTCATCAGAAACAGGATGACCACCACGCCAACAGCCAGCAGCAGGGCCGGATAGACCGCAGCGCCGACCACCTTGTCACGCAGCCCCTTGATGGTCTGCTGATGCTCGGCGTAGCGGGTCAGCGCGGTGCTGAGGTCCCCCGTCTGTTCGCTCGCGCTCACGGTGGCCACCAGCAGCGCTGGAAAGCGCCCAGGATGGCGCTGCAGCGCAGCAGACAGTGGCAGCCCTTCGCTGATGCCATCGACGATGTCCAGAATGATGGCGCGTTTGCGCGCTTGCGGCTCATTGCTGGACAGCGTTCTCAGCGCCTCCACCACGGACAGGCCGGCAGCCATCAAGGAGGCCAGCTCGAACGCAAAGTTGGCAACGTCCAGGCCCTGGCGCTTTGCGCTGTTTTCCGTGGGGCCTGAGCCCGTGGAAGCGGAGCGTGCCGTGCACGACAACACCTGCTGGCCATCGCCGAGCGCATGGGATCTGGCTGTAACCGCGTCGGCTGCATTCACGGAGAGCATTCGCAAGTTGCCTTGCGCCGTTCGAACCACCAGGTCGAAACGACTTCCAGAGCGAACAGGGTTGAAGCCCAACATGGCGACGCGCTCAGGGCGCCCAGGAGTTGATGTCTGCGGCCTCACCGGCGCCACCCACCTGACCGTCCGAGCCCAGGGAGGACAGGTCGTACTCGGTGCCGTGGTCACCCGGTGATTTGTAGACGTAGCGGGCGCCCCATGGGTCCAGTGGGACGGCCTTCTTCAGGTAGGGTCCTGCCCACCTGTCCATGCCTTGGGGTTTGGTGTTCAAGGCGGTCAGCCCCAGTTCGTTGCTGGGGTAGCTCCCCACGTCCAGCCGGTACTGGTCGAGCGCTTTTTCCAGAGCGTTGATCTGGGCCTTGGCGACCTTGGTGTTGGACTTGCCGACTTGATCAAAATAGCGTGGCGCCACCAGTCCGGCGAGCAAACCGATGATGACGATGACCACCAGGAGTTCGAGCAAGGTGAAGCCGCCCTGCCGGGCAACAGGAGTGCAGCAAGCCGCTTTCAGCTGGCAGTTGTTGTCCAGCACAGATGCCGCAGCCAGCCCCGAAGGGTCTGTGTTTACTCGAACGAACTGGCTAACCACCATGAGCCTCCAGCGTGTGCATTCCGACGGGGAATACTTTGTCTGACGGTCTCAATATAGGTAGCAGTCTTAACACTTTCTGAAGAATCCGGGGCTTGTCCTACCTGGATGGATGGGCGGGTCGAGACCGTGGCAGCCGTTGCACTTCAGGGTGAAACCCTACCTTTTCACGGGGGTGGTCAGCCTAGACGAATACCCATTGATCGCGCCCAATCCACAGCATGTCCAGTGCCCGTCAGCGCATGCTTGTCCTCGTCCCGTTCGACGCGTGCGCTCGCGTTGGAGGGGCTGTGCCGGGTCGGTTGGTGGCGCTTGGAAGGCAGCGAAAACGCCTCACGTTTCGGGCAACGTTGGCCGTTGCCTGCACGACCCTGGCGCTGTCTGCTCATGGTCAGGTGTACGTGGGCGGGGACCCGTCGGTTGGCGCCATCGTGCTGTCCAATTTCCCATCGCCGCAGGCACATGAACTCTTGCTGCCGGCGGTCAAGGAACTCGGTGTAGATGGCGCCATTCGGCCCGACATGGCCTTGCTGCGGTCAGTCACCAAGCCCCCGATCAGGGCCGAGCAGTTGCGCGATGTGATCGAGAGCGTTGCGAGAACGGTGGACATCGCGCCGAGCCTGATTCATGCGGTGATTTCTGCCGAGTCGAACTACGATGCAAAAGCTGTTTCGCCCAAGGGCGCCATCGGTCTGATGCAATTGATGCCGGCCACTGCGAGGCGCTTCGGCGTTCGAGACGCGTTTGTGGTGCAAGACAACGTGCTGGCCGGCGCCAGCTACCTGAAGTGGCTGATGGGCTACTTCAAAGGCGACATCGAACTGGTGCTGGCGGCTTACAACGCGGGCGAACAAGCGGTGGTGCGTGCCGGCCACAAGGTACCGAGATACCCTGAAACGCAGGCCTACGTGCGCCGGATCATGGAAGAACTTCGCTCCAGCGACTCCCTCCCCCTGTGATCTGAAATGGCGCGTCTTTCCCGTCGTGGTCGGGAAAATCATCGCCATGGAACTGCACCTCGACCCGCAGGCCGCCCAAGGGGGAGTCTTGCAAACGGATAACAGCCTGATGCAGTTCGGCCACATTGAGCACGATCGAGAGTCCCAGGCCGACCCCGTCACCACCACTGCGTCCCAGTCGGTTGAACTTCTCGAAAGCGCGCTCACGCACCTCTGGCAGGATGCCGGGACCTGAATCGTCCACCGTCAGCACGGTTCTGAAATCACGGCGCTTGATCCGGACCTCGACGCGTCCCCCATTGGGCGAGTACTGGATCGCATTTTTCACAAGATTTCGCAGGAGCATCCAGATGCCGAACTCGTAGCCGTGCATCAGGTTAGCGTCAAACAGGATCTTCAGCGTGATCTGCTTTCGTTTTGCAAGCGGTTGAAACTCCATGTCCAGCTGTGTGCGGACGTTGGACAGGTTCACCACCTCATCGCGCCACGAGTCGGAGTCGGCAGTCGCTTCGGTTCGGTGCAGGTCCAGCAACTGCTCAACCATTCTCGACGTCGAGTCCACCCCCCGCATCACTGCATCGAGCGATGCGCGCAGTTCCTCTGCTGAATTGGCCAAGCCAGCAATCTGTGCCTGTGCCCGGATGCCGGCCAGAGGGGTGCGCATTTCGTGCGCCGCCACCGAGGTGAAGCGAGCCTCCTTTTCCAGCGCCAACGCCTGCCGCCTGAGGTGCATGTTCAGCGATTGCACAAGCGGGGTGATCTCGTGCGGGGTATCTTCAACTTCGATCGGCGAGGCGTCGGTGGTCGTGCGGCGTGCAAGACTCGAACGAACCTGCTCCAGTGGTCGAAACCACCGATGCAGCGCCTTCTGTATGGCCAGCAACCCGAGGGCAAACGGTATGAGGGCGACAGCGAAGAATTCCCCCAGAAGCAAGCCGATCTGAATCTGTCGCTCCGGCGTCGGCTCTGCCACCTGGACGATGATCGAGCGGTCAGGCGATGCGAGCGAAAAGACGCAATATGAAATGCCATTGATCTGCACTTCCTGGTAGCCCGTGGTGCTGATCGGAACAAACGAATTCTTCAGGGGAGCGTTGTGGCTTCGAAGCAGCTGTGTGCCGTTGTTGGCCCATATCTGGTAGCCGTGCAGGCCTGTTTCGATGAGCTTTATGCCGCTCTGGCCGGTCTGTAAAAGTTCGTTGTCTTGGCCGCTGGCACCCCCGCCCTCGACCGACTTCAGTATGGAAGTTGCCAGCCGTTCAACCCGCTCATCGATCACCTGGTCGTCTGTGACGGAGGCGGCAAAGTACATGCTCAGGCTGCCCACGGCAATGCCCGTGCACAGTGCCACCATGGAGATGAGCAAGACCCTCCGATGCAGCGACCAGGAGGAATCGGACTGGGCCATTTCAGGCTGGCATGGTCACGCGAAGGCCTGAGAGGCAGGAGGCTTTTCACCCTGCTGCTCGATCTGGTGTTCGGGGGCAATCTGATACCCAACGCCGCGGATGGTGTGGATCAATCCTGCGTTGAATTTCCGACGTAAAGTATGAACGTAGACCTCGATCGCATTGCTTTCAATTTCGTCGCCCCAGCCATAAAGGGCTTCCTCGATCTGTGCGCGGGACAACACCTGATTCTTGCGTCTCATCAAGACTTCGAGCACCCAGAATTCGCGGTGGGTCAAGGCAACGGCCTTGCCGTTCCACATGGCCATGAATCGCTGGGGGTAGAGCGTGAGCGGCCCGTGGCACGACGCACCACTGTCGGCTTTGTCCGGGCCAACGCGACGCAAGATAGTCCGGACCCGGGCGACCAGCTCTTCAAGATCAAAGGGCTTGACCATGAAGTCGTCCGCGCCCATGTTCAGGAGTGCCAGTTTGTCCTGAAGACCACACCTCGCGGTGATGACGATGACCGGAACCCTGGAATCTTTGGCTCGAACACAGTTGAGCAAAGCTTCCCCGTTTTCATCAGGCAGGCCCAGATCGAGCAACAAGCAACCATATTCGTGAGTGCTCAGGGCGTTGCGGAAGTCTTGCCCGCTCTGTACCCAGTCCACCGCGAAACCCGACCGCCCCAAAAATTTGTGGATCGCCTCGCCGATCAATAGATCATCTTCGGCCAAAAGGATTCGCATGCTCTCCTCACTTTTCTGCCTTCGGCGGAATGGCAAGAGTTGGCTGATCATCGAGCGGCCGTTCAGGGATTCAGTATGACGACAGCCTCGATACGCATCGGGGTATAGTTTGTTGATACATATGCATTTTTTATGCCATCGGCATTTATCAATGGGTTACATGCGTTCGTTGCAAGACGTGTCAAATTTTTCGACATGTTTCAGACCTGCGTTGGTTGTGGCGTGGCGCAGTTCCCTGATGCTGCCCCGACGTCAGCGAGGCCGCTCAAATCCCGAAGCCACCCAGGCTTGTGCGCTGTCGACACTGAGCTTGAAGGTGGGAGACACGGACACACGGGCCAGTTCTTCGTCGAACTCATCCATCGCGCTGAGGGTTGCGGTTGCGCCTTCTTCATCAGGAACGATGGCGTGCGCGATCCGCAGGCGTTTGCCGTCGACTGTGATGTTCACGCTCTTGTTGAGCTGGGCGTGCAGCTGTTGCTCCGAGCGACGGATGACTTCCTTGGCGGTCTTCACGAGCGTGTTGAAGGCGTTGGTGTCCAGTGGTTTGGGATTCTTCTTGTCACGGCCCATGGTCCAGGGGCCCACCAGAGCGGGTTCTGCGGCGCCGTCCAGGTGCATGGCCACCGCCCAGCCGTCATCGTCTTCATTCTTGACAACGCGGGCTGTCCAGTGGCCGTCGCTCCAGAGGCGGTCTTGGTGAATGGGTTCGTTGGTGTCAAGGGTCATGCTGGTACAGGGACAAGGGTTAGCGGAATGGCGCAGGCAGCCGATACTGTAAGGACTGTCACCACCGCACCGGAGGCCGACCATGAACTTCAGATCCGATCCTGACGACCCGGTTCGCGAGGCCGCCTTCGCCGCGATGGCCGGGCAGATGCCGGGCGCGTTGCTGCAGTATGTGCTGGGGCCTGGCGGTGAGCACCGCATCGGCTGGATGAGTCAGGGTTGCCACGAACTTTGGGAGGTTCCCCCCCAAGCTGCCGAACACGATGCCAACCTGCTGTGGTCGCTGGTGGATGCGCAAGACTTGCTGAGCCTGCAGACCTCGGTGCTGGAGTCGGCGTGTTCGTTGAAGGACTGGGCGCACGAATGGCGCATCACCACGCCGTCGGGCCAACGCAAGTGGCTGCATGGCACGGGCAGGCCGCAACGCCTGGCCGACGGCTGCGTGGTCTGGAACACCGTCATCGTCGATGTCTCCGGCAGCAACCGGTCGCACGATGCCATGCGCGACAGCGAGGCAAGGTTTCGCCAACTGCTGGAGTTCGTGCCCAACGTGTCGGTGCAGGGCTATGGGCTGGACTTGACCACCCGCTACTGGAACCAGGCCTCGGAGCGCCTCTATGGCTACACGGCCAGCGAAGCCATCGGAAGAAGCTTGCTGGACCTGATCATTCCGCCCGACATGCAGGCGGGCGTAGTGGGCGCGGTTACTGAAATGATCGACAGCGGCCTGCCCATACCGGCTGCCGACCTGACGCTGCGACGCAAGGACGGTTCGCCCGTGGAGGTGTATTCCAGCCACGTGTACCTGAATATTCCCGGTCGCGAACCGGAGTTCTACTGCATCGACTTCGACCTGACCGAGCGGCGCGAGTCCGAGTCAATCCGGGCGCTGCTTCAGTCGCAATTGCGCGAGTCGCAAAAGATGGAGGCACTGGGTACGCTGGCCGGCGGTGTGGCGCACGACTTCAACAACATCGTGGCCGCCATCATCGGCAATGTCGAGCTGGCGCTCGACGATGTGCCCGCCGGCAGCCCTGCGCGCACCAGCCTGATGGAAATCCGCAAGGCGAGCCGTCGTGCGCGCGATCTTGTGCAGCAGATTCTGGCGTTCAGTCGGCGCCAGTTGCTGGAGCGCAAGGTGATCGAGCTCGCGCCCGTGGTCGAAGAAACGGCGCGTCTTCTGCGGGCCACCCTGCCGGCCGGGGTGGAACTGAGCTTGCATATCGATGCGAAGGTGCCTGGTGTGCTGGCCGATGCCACCCAGATCGAACAGGTGTTGCTCAACCTCTGCACCAATGCGTGGCAGGCCGTTCAGGGTGCTGCGCATGGGCGGGTCGCGATCCGGCTGGAGGCGCACCATGGGCCACCTGTGTCATCCAACGCGCTGCCAGAGTCGGCGCTGGCGGCCAACGGTGACGCGCCGGTGGCCTGGGCGAGGTTGACCGTGCGCGACAACGGCCAGGGCATGAGCGACGAGACGCGCGCGCGCATGTTCGAACCCTTCTTCACCACCAAGCCGCCTGGCAAGGGCACGGGCCTCGGGCTGGCGGTGGTTCACGGCATCTTGCGGGACCATGACGCGGTGATGGACGTGCAGAGCGCCCCTGGGCAAGGGTCGACGTTCTCGGTTTATTTCCCCGGGGTGGTCGGGGGGGGTGCGTCACCTGCCATTGCCGCAGCCCGGCCTGTGCGCTCCCGACCGGCCTCTTCGCCCAAGGGGGCCCACATTCTGTATGTGGACGACGACGAGACCATTGCGTTCCTGATGGAGCGTCTGCTCCAGCGCGAGGGGTATCGCGTCACGGTCTTCACCCATGCAGCCCAGGCGCTGGCGGCTGTTCGTGACCGTGCCGAGTCCTTCGATCTGGTCATTTCCGACTACAACATGCCGGGCATGACGGGGCTGGACTTTGCGCGCGCCGTCAGGGCACTCCGACCCGACACCCCTGTGGCCATCACCTCGGGCTACATCTCCGAAGAGCTGCACTCGCAAGCACCCGCAGCGGGCGTCAGCGAGTTGATCTACAAGCCGAACACGGTGGAGGAGTTGTTCGCCGCGGTGGACCGGCTCGCGCAAGCTGTGCTTGGGCAGACGCGCGCGGACTGAGCGTCAGGGCACCAGCCACACCACGGCGCTGCCGGTCAGGCTCGCGCGCCGATGTCCA
>JBBQKZ010000054.1:0-23945 GCA_038327405.1 Burkholderiales bacterium
GACAGGGGGCAACCAGGTTGCCGCTGCCGCGAACGCCAGCACCAGACTCATGACCCCCAGCCGGATGCGCCAAGCTGTGGACGCAAGCTGGAAGGTGGACATCCATTTGAGCGCGCCCGTGCGAACCACAAGCCCGCAATGAAAAGCCAGTCCACCAGCTCTTCCGTTTCGAAACGTGGCGTACAGCGTCTCGGCAGCCGCCACCTCTTCACGGGTTGGTTTCGTCCTCACCGACATATAGCCCACGGTAGCGCCCTGGCGCTTGACGGGTGTGGCGTTCGCACGCACCCAATAGTGGTCGCCATCTTTCCGCCTGTTCTTGACCAGCGCCGTCCAGGACTGGCCTGCCTTCAAGGTTCGCCACATGTCGGCAAACGCTTCTTGCGGCATGTCGGGATGCCGCACCAGGTTGTGCGGTTGCCCCATCAGCTCCTCGCGCTCGAATCCACTCACCTCCACAAAGGCGGCGTTGGCATACATGAGGCGGCTCTGTGTGTCGGTGGTGGACATCAGCGTCATGCCCTCTGACAGTTCCAGTTCCCGTTGCGTCACCGGCAAGTTTGATTTCATACGTCCCCACAGTTGGTTGGATTGATTGGTTTGGCGATGTATGAAGCATCGGGATATCCGATGCGGGCTGAAGCCTCGATATGCATGGGATATCCGGATGAACGCCGGCAATCTGCACGCTTGGTGACGAAACGCGCATTGGCGGAACATGGGCGATCCATGTTGGAGAACGATGTCGCGGGGCACACTTTCAAGTGTCCCTCTGGCTTCCCTATCGAACCAGACTCCCGACGATCGAGCGGTGGTCAGAGATCGTCAATACACCATGCCATCGGTCAACCTTGGTGAACAGGCCCTTCTCGATCAGGATGGCAATGTGCCGGGCAATGGTTTCCCGGCGTGTCCCCAGCACTTGTGCCAGCTCGGTGTGGCTGGGAATGCGAAAGGCGTGGTTGCCTTCTTCGGCCGCAATCAAGTGCAAGGCACCACCCACCTTGGCGAGATAGCTTTCCTGGCGCAGCAGGTGAGACCAGTCGCCGACATGGCCGATGAAATCGGCGACGACCCTGTAGATCGCAACTTGAAACGGTGGATGGCGCATGGCGATCTCGATGACTGCCTGCAGATCAACTTCACAGACGCGCGTGGGTGTGATGGGCACCAGGCTGAACGTGGCGGCTTGTCCGAAGGGCTGCGTGAAACCCACCAGCCGCCCCTTGCCCATCAACAGGATGGGCTTGACAACACCATCAGGCCCCTGCCGCAAACCTTTCACCAGGCCGACCTTGATCACGCCGAACGATTGAGTTCGGGTGCCCTGCGTCTCCAGGAACTCGCCAACGGCCACCGAGCGTTCGCGCGCAAACGACCAGAACGTCTCGTGGTCGGGCAGGGGCAGCGTGCGGAACAGGCAGCGCGGCCGCGTCGAACAGTGCTCACACAGGGGCTTGTTGCCTTTTTCTGTTGTCCGAAGTTCGCTGTTTTTGCTTGCGCTCATGGAACTCTTTGGGGACGTTTGTTGGATCAACCACCGGGTGCAGCCTTGGCGGTGACATCCAACTGCGTGTTCCATCGGCGCCTGTGTCTCATGCTACCCGGCCCGATGTGCCCATTCCTCGACAAGACGCACACGTATGTGAGCCTGATCACCAAGCATGCTGATTGTTTCAAACGAGCACCAACTTTTGTTGATGATGCAGATCAGGCAATCGTCTGAGCACTGCGGGCTTGCCGCACCCGCCCTGGTGCCGGCTCAGTGCACGTGGCCGTGCGCGTCTGTTGCGGCCTCTCCGCCCAGCTCTCGCCGCGCCTGCCGCATCACCGTCCAGCCGCCATGCAGGGCCAGTGTTGCCATGAGGCTGGCCACCAGCAGGTCGGGCCAGGCGGAGCCGGTGCCGAAAACACCGAGCGCAGCCATGAACACGGCCGCATTGCCGATGGCGTCGTTGCGCGAGCACAGCCACACGCTGCGCATGTTGGCGTCACCTTCGCGAAACGCGTAGAGCATCCAGGCCACAGCCACGTTGGCCACCAGTGCGAGCAGCGCCACCGCACCCATGGTTGTGGCCTGCGGCACACCGCCGTGCCACACCGACCACACCGCAGCGCCCAGCACATACAGGCCAAAGCCCATCATGCTGACCGCCTTGAGCATGGCTGCGCGGGCGCGCCAGGCCAGCGCCGAGGCCAGCACCGCGAGCGACACGGCGTAGTTGAGTGCGTCGCCCGCGAAGTCCACCGCGTCGGCCAGCAGCGAGAGTGATCCGGCCTACACACCCGCTCCGATCTCGATGAGAAACATGGCGGCATTGACGATCAGCGCGACCCACAAAATCTTGCGGTAACGGGGCAGGTTGACGAGGGACTCGGGTTTGGGGGTGTCGTGGTCACAGCACTGGGCGGACATGGTTTTTCCTTTGGATGCCTGCATTGGAAACCCTGAAGTCGCTACAGTGTCAACCATTGAATTCGAATGGAGGTTTTTGCCATGCAGATCAAGGACCTGTCCCGCGCTACGGGCGTGGATGTGGAGACCATCCGCTACTACGAGAAGCAAGGCCTGCTGCCCGAGCCGGCGCGGCGCGACAACGGCTACCGCGACTACGAAGCCGCGCACCTGGAGCGCCTGTCCTTCATCCGCCACTGCCGCGCGCTGGACATGCCGCTGGCCGACGTGAGCCGGCTGCTGGGTTTTCTGGACGCGCCCGAAGCGCACTTTGGCGAGGTGGACCTGCTGGTGGACGAGCAACTGTCGCGTGTGCGAGCGCGCCTCAAGAGCATGCGGGCGCTGGAGAAGCAGCTGCTGCAGTTGAGGGCGCGCTGCTCAGGCAACCACGAAGGGCACTGCGGCATCCTCGACGAACTGGTTTCGGCAGCGCATGGTGAGGCCTGCGCGTGTCACGGGGTACCATGACAGCCCGCCCGCCCACATCAAGCCCGCCCGGCACACCATGACCTTGCGAACCACTCTGCCAGCGAGCCACACCGGGCTCACGCGGGTGCTCCGGTGGCTGGTGTTGCTGGCCTTGATCGCGGGCACCGTGCTGGCGGCCATGGGCAACGTGAAGTCCCACGGCCTGGCGGAGCTGGTGGCGGTGCATCAGGATGCGCATTCGCATGAGGACGATTCCCACCACCACCCGAGCGACATCAACACCGCAGGGGATCACGATCACCACGGTGCCGACCACTCGCACGACAAGGCCCACGCACTGCCTCATGCGTGGGCCTGCATGCCGGCACAGCCACCGGACTGGGTGAACACTCACCGGCTCTGGGTTGAACTGGTGGAGGCATTCCGGCTGGAACGCCCGCCCATGGTCTGAAAGACAGCGTGTCTTTGCGCTGCCATCTGCAGCGGTTTCTTTTCTCAGACCATGGAGTCTTCATGCACAGCTTTCTTCAAGTCAGGCTGCCCGTTCCGCTGTGGGCGATCGGGTCTGTACGCCTGCTGCTTTTATCGATGTTGCTGTTTTCCCTGCTCCTGGGAGCCCCTGAAGCCCTGGCCCACGCGGTGACCGCAGGCGACAAGGGCTACATCCAGGAAATCTCCGGCGTCAACCTGCTGCCCTTCGTTTACCTGGGTGCCAAACACATGATGACCGGCTACGACCACCTGCTGTTCCTGTTCGGTGTGATCTTCTTTCTGTACCGACTCTCACACATCGGCCTCTACGTGAGTCTGTTCGCGCTGGGCCACTCCACCACCATGATCCTGGGGGTGTACTTCAACGTCGGGATCAACAGCTACCTCATCGACGCGATCATCGGTTTGTCGGTGGTCTACAAGGCGCTGGACAACCTGGGTGCCTTCCAGCGCTGGCTGGGCTTGCAGCCTGACACGCGCGCGGCCACGCTGGTGTTCGGCCTGTTCCACGGCGTCGGGCTGGCCACCAAGATCCTCGAGTACGACATCTCGCCCGATGGCCTGGTGCCCAACCTGCTGGCCTTCAACGTGGGCGTGGAGATCGGACAGCTGCTGGCGCTAACCGTCATCCTCATCGGCATGGGCTTCTGGCGGCGCACACCGAGCTTTGCTCGCAACGCCTACACCGCCAACGTCGCCATGATGAGCGCGGGCTTCATCCTGGTGGGCATGCAGCTCACCGGCTACTTCATCTCGTGAACACCCCAGGAATTCCAGCCATGTACAACAGCAACATCCCCCTGTCCGCAGACCTTCCCTCCTCACGTCAGCTGCTGCGCTCCACGCTGCTGGCCGCCATCGCGGCCGCCGTGCTGCTGATCACCGTCGTCTTGCCCGCCGAGTACGGCATCGACCCCACAGGCGCTGGGCGCGTCTTGCGGCTGACCGAGATGGGTCAGATGAAGCAGCAACTGGCCGCACAGGCCCGGGCGGACGCCGCGACGCCGCCAACAGCCGAGGCGCCTGCGCCCACGGCGGCGGTCGCATCGCCCGAGGCACCGGCGGCACCGGCGCCCATCGCCGAAGCGACACAGGCGGCACCCTGGCGTGACGAGATGAGCGTGACGCTCACCCCGGGTGAAGGCGCCGAGATCAAGCTGCGCATGCAGGCCGGCGACAAAGCTGAATTCCGCTGGGTGGTGGAAGGTGGCACGGTCAATTTCGACACGCACGGCGATGGCGGCGGACGTTCCATCAGCTACGAAAAAGGCCGTGGCGTACCGGAGGACGAAGGCGAGCTCGTGGCCGCTTTCACGGGCAACCACGGCTGGTACTGGCGCAACCGCAGCCAGGCCAATGTGACGCTGGTGCTGCGCACGCGCGGAACCTACAGCGAAATCAAGCGGGCCATCTGAAGATGGCCACCCGTATCAGGCTTCCAGCTTGATGCGCCCTTCGGCCACGAACCGTTTGAAGTCGGTCAGCGGTATGGCGGCTGAGCCATGGGTGTCTTCGTCGGTCCAGCTCAGCGTGACGTCGTTGATACCGGTGCTCACCTCCACCGGGCCGGGACGGATTTCAAGGTTCGGGCCGTCGCCGGTGCGGTATTCGACCTTGCCGACGATGTGCGCTTTTTGGGCCATTGTGGTTCCTGAGTGATGGAACGTCAGCATTGCCGGGCGGGGGCCACAAGGTCGGTGCGCTGGCGTACGCTCGACCTGCCCAAGCACACTTCAACACCATGAAATCCCCCCCGTTCTCCCCAGCCCTTCGGGGTGGCCTGCTCGCCCTGGTGGCGGCCGTGCTGTTCGGCCTGAGCACGCCGCTGGTGCAGCGCTTCGGCTCGGGCGTGGGCCCGTTCACCACCGCTGCCCTGCTGTACGCTGGCGCGGCGCTGGTGGCTTTGCTGTTGCGCCGGCCCACACAACGCGAGGCGCAGTTGCGCCGCAGCGACCTGCCCCGCCTGCTGGCCATGGCGGCCAGCGGCGCGGTGGTGGGGCCGGTGGCGCTGGCCTGGGGGTTGCAGCGCACCAGCGGGTCGAGTGCATCGCTCATGCTCACGCTGGAAGCGGTGTTCACCGTGGTGCTGGCGTGGCGCTGGTACGGCGAAACGATGGACCGGCGCGTGGTCGGCGCCGTGGTGCTGCTGCTCGCCGGTGGCGCGCTGCTGGTGGTCGAACAAGGTCTGGCCGGCCAGGTGCAGTTGCTGGGTCTGCTGGCCGTGGCGCTGGCCACCGCCGCATGGGGGGTGGACAACACACTCTCGCGCGGCGTGGCCGACCGCGACCCCGGCCAGGTGGTGTGGGCCAAGGCGCTGCTGGGTGCCACCGCCACCGGCGTGCTGGCCCTCACGGCGAGGGAAGTCTTGCCCGCCTGGCCCGCTGCGCTGGCCTTGCTGGCCGTGGGCGCCACCGGCTACGGCCTGAGCTTGCGCTTCTACTTGCTGGCCCAGCGCAACTTTGGCGCGGCGCGCACCGGCTCGGTGTTTGCGTTTGCGCCCTTCATTGGCGCGGCAGGCGCCTTCGTATTGGGTGAGAGGGCGACGGGTGCGCTCATGGCGGCGGGTGGCGGGCTCATGGTGGCAGGGGTGCTGCTGCACCTGCTGGAGCGCCACAGCCATGCACACACCCACGAAGCGCTGGAACACGAACACGCCCACACGCACGACGACGGGCACCACCTGCACAGCCACCAGCCCATGCCCGAGGGCACACACAGCCACTGGCACCGCCATGCGCCGCTGCAGCACACGCACCCGCATGTGCCCGACGCGCACCACCTGCACCGGCACTGATGGCGTCGAGGTCAACCCACCAGGCGGGCCAGCGCCTCGGGGTTGGAATGGCCGATGCGCTTGGGCACCAGTTCGCCCTCCACGATAGAGAAGTGCTTGATGAGCGCCATCACCAAGCCTGTGGACGCATACCCGCTGTATGGATGGGCCACGCCCAGCGAGGTCAGCCACAGGGCCAGCGGTGCAGCAAGCGTTTCACCGCGCCGGCCGCCGACTTGTCTCCCTCGTCAACGAGCTTCTGCAGGCGAACCTTGCACGCCGTGACCAGCGCGATCTCCGACATGGCAAACAGGCCATTGAGCAGGATCAGCGCAGAAAGTATGGCAATTTCCATAGGGGCAATCAGAGCCTCACTCGTCCCGCCCCCCGCCCAGACCCAGCAGCACCAGCAGGCTCTGGAACACGTTGAACAGACTCAGGTACACGCCCAGCGTGGCGGTGATGTAGTTGGTCTCGGTGCCGTCCTGCACGCGCTTGAGGTCGTACAGGATGAAGGCCGAGAAGATGCCGATGGCCAGCACCGCCAGCGTGATCATGAGCGCGCTTGACTGGATGAACACGTTCGCAACACCCGCCACGAGCAGCATGATCACCCCGATGAACAGGAACTTGCCCATGCTGGTGAGGTCGCGCTTGATGACGGTGGACAACGCGGCCATGCCCAGAAAGATGCCGCCGGTGCCGGCAAACGCGGTCATCACCAGTCCCGCACCATTGGACAGCCCCAGCACCGTGCCCACCAGGCGCGAGAGCATGAGGCCCATGAAGAAGGTGAAAGCCAGCAGCACCGGCACACCGGCGGCCGAGTTCTTGGTCTTCTCGATGGCGTACATGAAGCCGAAGGCGCCGCCCAGAAAGACGACCAGGCCCATGAAGCCGGTGAGACCCGCGGTGATGCCCGTGGTCAGGCCGACCCAGGCGCCCAGCACGGTGGGGATCATGGACAGGGCCAGCAGCCAGTAGGTGTTGCGCAGCACGCGGTTGCGCTCGACCAGCGAGGCCGAGGCGGTGGAATGGGCAGAAAGACTCGTGTTCATGGTGTGCTCCGTTGAATGAATGAGGGGGGAGAGGGATGCGAAGACGCCGCAGCGGGTTGCATCCAACGCGGCGGCGTTGCGCAAACTCCTGGGGTCAATGGAGGTGGTCCGCCGCGGCGGACACACGTCAGGCCGCTGAGGTGGCCTGCTGGGGTGGGCGGAGCAATCCGTCCAGCGAAGGAGGCAGCCCGGCGCGCTGCCGGTAGCCGATGGTGAGTCCGCCGTCGACCGGGGGCCGCAGCACAGTGGTGGGTCGGGGCAGGCTGTCTGGCAGGTCGGGCAACTGATCCACCAGCGCGTGGTTCGCCGGAGATTCGGTCGTGCCCAGGTCCTGCAACGCCTGGGCTTGTGTGCCCGCGGGCGAGGCCTGCGACAGGGCTGCCGGGTGCGCCTGCGCAAGCGGGTTGCCTACCACGTCGCCAAAAGCAAACGCGCTCACACTCAGGAAAAAGTGGAGCGCGAAAAGCGCGATGAAGCAGCGGACCATGATGGGTGCAGTATATCGACGCAGCCTCCCTGGCCCGATGGGCTGCGCGAATGACCTGCGCCGCAACTGCAAAAAAAAAGGCCCACTGACGTGGGCCCTTTCTCGCCGTGAAGCGAATTACATCTTCTTCTTGCACTCGTCTTTGGCTTTGTTTTCGTCTTTCGTGCAATCCATTTTCTTGTCGTCCATCTTGCCGCCGGCGTGGCTGGCAGCAAACGCGGGAACGGAAGCCATCATGAATGCAGCGATCATTGCGGAGATGAGAGTTTTCATAGATTACCTTTGGGATTGAAATGTCTTTTGACACCGGCACACAATGGAAAATCGTCCGTTGATGCCAGCCACGAGGATATCGATTTCCATGCCCGTTCACCTGACAGACGTTGTTTCCATGAGCGCCCAACAGGTATTGATTGGATGCAGGTGGAAACCCTGTTGCAAAGCCCTGCTAAGCCTTGTAATCGGTGTTTCATGCAGTGCATGGGCACAACCCCGAATGACGCCATCGCCGCAGCAGATCGTGTTGCCGGCCTCCGTGCACGCGGCCAGCAACCAGGCCGCTTCGCTGCGCGAGGTGGAACTTGAGTGGCGCAAGAACCGCAACAACCTGGGCGCTGCACTGGCCTATGCCAGGGCCGTGTTCCTGCTGGGCTTGACCGAGGGCGACCTGCGCTGGTACGGCTCGGCCAAGGCAGCGCTGCAGCCCTGGTGGGATGCAGCCACGCTGCCGGCAGACGGCCATTTCCTGCGCGCGCTGGTCAAGCAGGGCTTCCATGATTTCAAGGGCGGCATTGACGACCTGGGCGCGGCCATTGCCATCGACCCGACACAACCCGAGTACTGGTCGTGGCGCTTTTCGCTGCACCTGCTCACGGCCAACATGGCGGCCGCGCGCACCGACTGCGACGCGATCACGCAGCGCTTCGGCCCCGACGAAGGCCAGGCCTGCGCGGCCACGCTCCTGTACCGCACCGGTCAGGCACAGCAAGCCATCCCCCTGCTCAACCGCCTGGTGGACCTGCCCGACTACCAGGGCCCGTTCACGCAGGACTGGCTGCGTTACCACCAGGGCGAGGCGTACCGCGCCGCAGGTCAATACGCGCAGGCCATCGCCGTGTGGGAGAAACACGTGCAGGCGCGGCCCAACTCGCACCTGGTGAAGCTTTCGCTTACCGAATTGCTGAACCAGCAAGGCCAGTTTTCCAAGGCCAGGCGCTACGCCGAGTCGGCCTCGCCCACCGACGCGCTGCTGGTGCAGGCCCTGCTGGCCAGCCGCGGCCTGAAAGACGGCGACACGCAGCGGCTGGCCGACCAGTTCGAGAACCGCATGAACAACCAGGCGCTGCGCGGCGAGAGCCTGATCGAGCGGCCGACCATGGTCTACCTCATCACCTATGGCCGCGACAACGCGCAAGGCCTCAAGCTGGCGGCGGAGAACTGGAGCACGCAGAACGAACCCGCCGACGCGGTGCTGCTGGTGCAGGCCGCGCTCAAAGCCGGGCAGCCCAAACGAGCCGAGCCGGTGCTCGGCTGGATGGCCACCACCGGCTACACCGATCCGGTCCTCAAGCCGCTGGCTGAAGAACTCAAGTCCCGTCTGGGCACCTCCTGATGCGCCACCTGCTCCGACGCCTGGCAGGCCGCCTGGCCCTGCCCGCCTTGTTCGCCTTGCTCGCCTGCGTGGCATCGCCCGCGCTGGCCCACTCCAGCAGCAACAGCTACCTCTCGCTCTCACAGCGCGGCGCCGATCTGGTGCTGCGCACCGACATCAACCTGCGCGACGTGGACCTGATCTTCGATCTGGACGACAACCGCGATGGCCAGGTGAGCTGGGGAGAAACGGCGGCACGCATCGAAGAACTGAAGGCCTGGATGCAGCAGGGCATCACGGTGAGGGGCGCCGCCGCCTGCGAACTTCGACCGTTGGACGTGATGGCAAGCCCCCACTCGGACGGTTTCTACCTCAGCGCCGAATGGCGGGTGGCCTGCGCCGACCCCGACGACGTGGCGGCCAGGCGGCTCACGCTGAAGTACAGCCTGATCTTCGACCAGGACAACCTGCACCGAGGCCTGCTCAAGGTGGACCTGCCGGGTGCGCAAAGCAGCGCCATCCTGAGCCCCGACCGCCCGGACGCTGCGCTGCAGGCCGGCGAGGTTTCGGGCTGGTCGGTGTTCCAGCGCTACGTGGTCGAAGGCATCTGGCACATCTGGATCGGGATCGACCACATCCTCTTTCTGCTCAGCCTGCTGGTGCTCGCGCCGCTGGTGCCATCGCGACAGCGCGTGACCAGTTGGCCCGCGGTGGAGAACTTCCGCACATCGTTCATGGACGTGCTGGCGGTTGTGACCGCGTTCACCGTGGCGCACTCGATCACGCTGGTGGCGTCCATCGTGGGTTGGGTCAATCCGCCGGTGCGCATCATCGAATCGGTGATCGCGCTCTCGGTGATCCTGGCGGCGCTCAACAACCTGCTGGGCTGGTTCTCGCTCAAACGCTGGCGTCTGGCCTTTGTCTTCGGCCTCATCCATGGGTTCGGCTTTGCCAATGTGCTGCTTGACCTCGCCCTGCCCGCGCAGCAGCTCGCGCTGGCACTCGGTGGATTCAACGTCGGGGTGGAGCTCGGTCAGCTCGCCATCGTGCTGGCGTTTCTGCCAGTGGCCTGGCTGCTGCGCCACACCGCCTTTTACCGCTGGGTGGTGGTGGCGGGCGGGTCGCTGGCCATCGCGGTGATCGGCTCGATCTGGCTGGTGGAGCGCCTGGGATTCTGAGCACAATGTGTTGCAGGTACTGCGTACGCTCACGAACAGACCCGCACATGGGGCACCCATAACCTGCAGTTCAGTCGACTCCTTCGGCTGCGAGAGTGCAACGCTGCGTCAAGCAGTCCTTCAAAGGTTCCCCCATGAAGACTTCCCATCTCATCACCTCCTCCCTGGCCGCGCTGGCTGTTGTTGGCTCGGTCGGTCTGGCGTTTGCGCAGACCACCACGCAGACGCCCGCCACGCCGGCAGTCACACCCAACGCAGAGACCGCCCCCATGGCCACACCACCCGCTGGCGGCATGACCACGCCGGCACCGGCCACCACCGACAGCATGAACAACAACGCTGCGATGAACGCGCCAGTGGCGCGCGCTGACCGCAACTGATCAAGGCCGGCAGCCTTGGCCAGCGCCCTCGAATCCCCAAGGTTCGGGGGCGCTTTTCTTCAGGCCTGACCTTCGCACACCGTGAACAAACCCACGCCCGTCCAGCCCCAGGACAGCCCATGGCTGGCGATACGCCACGGCGTGCTCGCAGGTCTGGCCCTGCTGGCCCTGTTGGCGCCGCCCGGCACCCTGGGCCCCGGCCGCGCGATGGCGTCGGCGCAGCCCCAGGCGGCGGTCGTGCCGGTCATGCTGCGCAGGGCCGAGCTGCGTGATGTCCACGCCTCTGACGACACCCGTCAGATGTCGAACTGGATCGCATCCAGCGGTGACAACGCCGCCTTGCCGTTCGTGCTGATCGACAAGCGCGCGGCACGCCTCTATTTTTTCGACGCCCAGGCGCGCCTGCTGGACCACACCGCCGTGTTGCTGGGTTCCGCGCACGGCGACGACTCCGTGCCCGGCATCGGCGAAAAGGCCATTGCCGACGTGCTGCCCGCAGAGCGCACCACACCCGCGGGCCGCTTTGCGGGCCAGCGCGGACTCAATCTCGACGGCGAAGACGTGGTGTGGGTCGACTACGACGCCGCTGTGTCGATGCACCGCGTGCGGGCCCACAACACCAAAGAACGTCGCCTGCAGCGCCTGGCCACCGATACGGCCGACGACAACCGCATCAGTTATGGCTGCATCAACATCCCAGCCGATTTTTTTGACGCACACATCGCACCCACCTTCGCGGCACAGCGGGCCATGGTCTATGTGCTGCCCGAGCAGAAGACCTTGCAAACGGTGTTTGGTGTGCCGCCATCGGAGCATCTGGCTCAGATGATTCGGTAATAAACAACCAAGAATCCATTCGTTCCTGAAAGGCGCCGAAGCCCGGATCATCCGGTCACTTTCAACCCCTTCAAACAAGGAACGACATGACCACCCGCCGCCATCTCATCCAGGCCCTCGCAGCCACCGCCCTCACCGCCAGCGCCATCTCGGCCATCGCCCAGCCGGCTCCGGTGACGCTGCTCAACGTGTCCTACGACCCGACACGCGAGCTCTACGTGGAGGTCAACGCCGCGTTCATCAAACACTGGAAAACCAGGACCGGCCAGGACGTGACCATCAAGCAAAGCCACGGCGGCTCGGGCAAGCAGGCCCGCTCCATCATCGACGGCCTGGACGCCGACGTGGCCACCCTGGCCCTGGCCGGCGACACCGACGCGCTGCACAACAATGGCGGCTGGATTCCGAAAGACTGGCAAAAGCGCCTGCCGCTGGGTTCTTCACCCTACACCTCGACCATCGTGCTGGTGACACGCGCCGGCAACCCCAAGAACATCAAGGACTGGGACGACCTGATCCGCCCCGATGTGAAGGTCATCACCCCCAACCCCAAGACCTCGGGTGGCGCGCGCTGGAACTACCTGGCTGCCTGGGAATTCGCCAAGCGCAAGTACGGCAGCGATGCGAAAGCGCAGGAGTTCGTCGCCAAGCTCTACGCCAACGTGCCGGTGCTTGACTCCGGTGCGCGCGGCTCTTCCATCACGTTTGCGCAGCGCGCCCAGGGCGACGTGTTCCTGTCGTGGGAAAACGAGGCTTACCTGCTGGAGAAGGAATTCGGCAACAAGGTGGACTTCATCTACCCGTCGCTGTCCATCCTGGCCGAGCCCGCCGTGACCGTGGTCGACAAGAACGTGGACAAAAAGGGCACACGCGCCGTGGCCCAGGCCTACCTGGAATACCTGTACACCGAAGAGGCGCAGGACATCATCGGAAAACATTTCTACCGCCCCACCTCGGCCAAGGCCCAGGCCAGGTACGCCAGGCAGTTGCCCAAGCTCAACCTCTTCAAGATCGAAGACGCGTTCGGCGGCTGGGAGCAGGCGGCCAAGGTGCACTTCTCCGACGGCGGCACGTTTGACCAGATCTACACGCGGAAGTAAGGCGACCGGGTGTCACATAGGATGGGGCTCCTGAAACCCCATCCCGAACACACCAAGGAACAAACATGCCCAAGGCCTACTGGATCTCCACCTACCGCTCCATCAGCGACCCGGCCGCACTCGCAGCCTACGCAGCACTCGCCGGCCCTGCGCTGCAAGCCGCCGGAGGGCGTTTCCTCGCGCGCGGCATGCCGGCCCAGGTGTACGAGGCCGCTGTCAACCAGCGCGCGGTGTTGCTCGAGTTCGACAGTGTGGCGCAAGCCACCGAGGCACACGACAGCCCGGCTTATCAGGCAGCGCTGGCGGCGCTGGGCCAGGGCGCCGAGCGCGACATCCGCATCATTGAAGCACTGGCGTAAGACACGACTTCACCGACGGAGGCTCAATGCATCTGGAAGGTTCATGCCACTGCGGCAGCGTCAAGTTCTCGGTTGAGTCGGCCGAGCCCGTGCCCTTCATGCGCTGCTACTGCTCCATCTGTCGAAAGACGGCGGGCACCGGTGGCTACGCCATCAACCTCGGCGCCGACCACAGCACCTTGAAGGTCAACGGCAAGCGTCACCTGCGCGTCTACCAGGCGAAGATCGTCGAGGGCGACCACATGCGGTAGAGCACCGGGCAGCGGCACTTCTGCGGCAAGTGCGGCACCGCACTCTGGCTGTGGGACCCCAGCTGGCCCGAGCTGGTGCACCCGCACGCGGGCGCCATCGACACGCCCTTGCCCACGCCAGAAGAGAACGTGCACATCCTGCTGGACTCGAAAGCACCGTGGGTGAAGGTGGAAGGTGACGAAAGCGACCAACGCTTTGATGGCTACCCGGACTTTTCGCTCAAGGTATGGCACGAGAAACGCCGTCAGGGAGACGCTGACATCAAGCCATGAACACCGCGATGAAGGCCAGCATGAAGATCAGGATGCCGCCCATGACGGGCAAGACAACGGGCATGTAGTGCACCACGGTGTCCAGAATGTCTTCGGCCTGCTCGTCGGCGTAGGCCCGCAGCTCCGGGTCTGAGTACTCCAGCGGATGTTCGGCCAGGGCATCGTCTGGAGATGGTTGTTTGTGTTGCATGGTCGGGGCTCCTGTCCTGGGTTCATCGGGTCTGCGACGGACCGCTGCAATGCGCAGCCCACAGCACTCAAGCTGTGCAGCCTGCGGGATTGGAGGGGGTACGTCAACCAAAAGTTTCCCCTTGGCAGGAATGGGGCCTTCGTTTGTCGAAGGCTTATGCCTGATCCACATATGGAAACAAGAACAAAGTCGTTGGGGTTCAAGAGGGTCCCACCCAGAATCGCGCCCATTCTGTTTCTGTTTGGAGCTCTCTCATGAACAACACTTTGCGCGCGGCCCTGGCCGCCGTTGCCCTCTCCACCTCAGCCCTTGCCGGTGCCCAGACCACGCTGCTCAATGTTTCTTACGACGTGGCGCGCGAGTTCTACAAAGACATCAACGTCGCCTTCGCTGCCAGCTACAAGAAGCGCACCGGCAAGGACATCAAGATTGACCAGTCACACGCCGGCTCCAGCGCACAGGCACGCGCCGTGGCCGACGGCCTGGAGGCCGATGTGGTGACGTTCAACACCACGACCGACGTGGACTTTCTGGCCGAGAAGGGTGTGGTCGCCAAGGACTGGCGCCAGAAGTTTGCGAACAACGCCGCACCCACCACCTCGACCATGCTGTTCCTGGTGCGCAACGGCAACCCCAAGGGCATCAAGGACTGGGACGACCTGATCAAGCCCGGCGTGCAGGTGATCGTGGTCAACCCCAAAACCGGCGGCAACGGCCGCATGGCCTACCTGGCCGCGTGGGGCTATGTGCGCAGCAAGGGCGGCTCGGACGCCGAAGCTGCCGAGTTCGTGGGCAAGCTTTACAAGAACGTACCGGTGCTGGCGCGCGGTGGCCGTGATGCCACGGGCGTCTTCCTGCAACGCAACATCGGCGATGTGCTGGTGACCTTTGAGTCCGAGGTGGTGTCGGTTGACTCCGAGTTCGGTGCCGGCAAGGTGGACGCCATCCACCCGAGTGCCTCCATCGTGACGGAGAACCCGGTGGCCATCGTCGAACGCACGGTGAACAAGAAGGGCTCGGCCGTCGAGGCCAAGGCCTACCTCGATTTCCTCTACAGCCCCGAAGGCCAGGAGATCGCCGCCAGGCACAACATCCGCCCGCGCAACGAAGCGGTGCTGAAGAAGTACGCCACGGCCTTCAAGCCCATCAAGCTGTTCAGTGTGGAGCAGTATTTCGGCTCGCTGGCCGAAGCGCAGAAGGTGCACTTCAACGACGGTGGCCAGTTCGACAAGATCTACACGCTGAAGTAACACCCCCGCCGCGCTTCGCGCGACCCCCTCAAGGGGGCAACACCTGCAGCCTGGCAGAGCCAGTTCCGCGGTGTTCTGGGCAAGGCATCACGCGCCGGCCCTGATCTGGATGAACCTGGACCATTGACATGACCACCGCCACGCTGCCTTCTGCAGCAGCCTCGCCCCCGGGCGCGCGCCGCGCCACGCGCCGTGTGCTGCCTGGCTTCAACATCACGCTGGGCTTCACGGTCTTCTACCTGAGCCTGATCGTGTTGATCCCGCTATCGGCGCTGATCTTCAAGACCTTCACGCTGACCTGGCCGCAGTTCTGGGAAGCGGTCACCGCGCCGCGCGTGATGGCCTCGTACCGGCTGACCTTCGGCGCCTCGTTCATCGCGGCCTGTGTGAACGCGGTGTTTGGTCTGCTGGTGGCCTGGGTGCTGGTGCGCTACAGCTTTCCCGGCAAGAAGATCGTCGACGCGCTGGTCGACTTGCCGTTTGCGCTGCCCACCGCCGTGGCCGGCATCTCGCTCACCGCCATCCTCGCTGGCAACGGCTGGATCGGCCAGTACACCGAACCTCTCGGCCTGCAGCTGGCCTTCAACCCCAACGGGGTGGTGATCGCGCTCATCTTCATCGGCCTGCCGTTTGTGGTGCGCACGGTGCAGCCGGTGCTGGAAGACACGGAGAAGGAACTGGAAGAAGCCGCCACCTGCCTGGGCGCCACGCGCTGGCAGACCTTCAGCCGTGTGATCTTCCCCACCATCGCGCCGGCCCTGCTCACCGGTTTTGCCATGGCCTTTGCTCGCGCGGTGGGTGAGTACGGCTCGGTGATCTTCATCGCCGGCAACATGCCCATGATTTCCGAGATCACGCCGCTCATCATCATCAGCAAGCTGGAGCAGTACGACTACGCGGGCGCCACCGCCGTGGCCACGGTCATGCTGGCCATCTCGTTTGTGTTGCTGCTGCTCATCAACGGTTTGCAGACCTGGCAGCGCAAGCGCAGCGGTGGAGCGATGGCATGAGCACAACTTCTGTTCGAACAGAAGCACCGTGGGTGCGCCGCACGCTGATCGGCATCGCGCTGGTCTTCATGTTTCTCTTCCTCGTGTTGCCGCTGGCCGCGGTCTTCACCGAAGCCCTGCGTAAAGGCTGGGACGCCTACTGGGAAGCGCTGCAGGAACCCGACGCGTGGTCAGCCATCCGGCTGACACTCATGATTGCGGCCATTGCCGTGCCGCTGAACCTGGTGTTCGGCGTGGCCGCGGCCTGGTGCATTGCCAAGTACGAGTTCCGGGGCAAGTCCTTCCTCACCACGCTGATCGACCTGCCGTTCTCGGTGTCGCCGGTGGTGGCGGGCCTGATCTACGTGCTGGTGTTCGGCGCGCAGGGCTGGTTCGGGCCGTGGCTGATGGAGCACAACATCAAGATCATCTTCGCCGTTCCCGGCATCATCCTCGCCACGGTCTTTGTCACCTTCCCCTTCATCGCGCGTGAGCTTATTCCGCTGATGCAGGCGCAGGGCAACGACGAAGAGCAGGCTGCGCAGGTGCTGGGCGCCAGCGGCTGGCAGACCTTCTGGTATGTGACCTTGCCCAACATCAAGTGGGGCCTGATCTATGGGGTGATTTTGTGCAATGCGCGGGCCATGGGCGAGTTCGGCGCGGTCTCGGTGGTGTCCGGCCACATCCGCGGCCAGACCAACACCATGCCGCTGCACGTGGAGGTGCTCTACAACGAGTACCAATCGGTGGCCGCGTTTGCCGTGGCCTCGCTGCTGGCCCTACTGGCCCTGGTCACGCTGTTGATCAAGTCGGTGGCCGAGTGGCGCATGGAAGCCGAGATGAAAGCACTGGCCGAGTTGCCACCCGAGCGGCCACCCACCGTTCGGGCTGAGCCTGTCGAAGCCCTCACCCACCCTTCTCCAGGAGCCCTTCGACAGGCTCAGGGCGAACGGGCATCACCCTTGACACCATGAGCATCGAAATCCGCAACATCAACAAACACTTCGGCACTTTCCAGGCGCTGAACAACGTCAATCTCGACATCCACTCAGGTGAGTTGCTCGCCCTGCTCGGTCCGTCGGGTTGCGGCAAGACCACGCTGCTGCGCATCATTGCCGGCCTGGAGACGCCCGACACCGGCAACATCTTCTTCAGCGGCGAAGACACCACCGACGTGCATGTGCGCGAGCGCAACGTGGGTTTTGTGTTCCAGCACTACGCGCTGTTCCGCCACATGACCGTGCTGGAAAACGTGGCCTTCGGCCTTCGGGTGAAGCCGCGCGGCGAGCGCCCGAGCGACGCGCAGATCAAGGCCAAGGTGCACGACCTGCTCAAACTGGTGCAGCTCGACTGGCTGGCAGACCGCTACCCCTCGCAGCTCTCCGGCGGCCAGCGCCAGCGCATTGCCCTGGCGCGTGCGCTCGCGGTGGAGCCCAAGGTGCTGCTGCTGGACGAACCCTTCGGTGCACTCGACGCCAAGGTGCGCAAGGAGCTGCGCCGCTGGCTGCGCCGCCTGCACGACGAACTTCACGTGACCAGTGTGTTCGTCACGCACGACCAGGAAGAAGCGCTCGAAGTGGCCGACCGCGTGGTGCTGATGAACCAGGGCCATGTGGAACAGGTCGGTGCGCCGCAGGAGGTGTGGGACCGCCCGGCCAGCCCGTTTGTGTACGGCTTCCTGGGTGACGTGAACCTGTTTCACGGGCGTGCGCACGAAGGCCAGATGCATCTGGAAGGGGTGTCGTTTGCCTCGCCCGAACACGCCGGTGCGCAGGACGCACAGGCTTTCGCTTACGTGCGCCCGCACGAGCTTGACGTGTTGCCTTGGGCACCCGGGCTGAACGGCATGGTCGTCAAGCTCGACCGCGCGGTGGTGGTGGGGCCGATTGCCCGCCTGGAACTGCTGCCGCTGGGGTCACCCGGCAACGGCGACAAGCCCACGCTGATCGAAGCGCACCTGTCGGCCGACCGCTTCAAGGAACTCGGCATCCAGGAAGGCGACACCGTGGTGGTGGCGCCGCGCAAGGCGCGGGTGTTTCTGCAGCCTCAGCTGGAGACTTGAACGGTCGGCTGTCCGTTGCCCATGCAGCGTTGCCCCGCAGGCGCGCTGCCGGATGCCGCCGATGGCGTTGTGGCCGGTTGTACCTGCAATTCTGCGTCGTTGGTCAGTCGGGCATAGGCCTCGCGGATGACACCATGGCATTCGCAGCTGTGCGCTTCCAGGCCGACGCGGTCGATCACCGACATCTGGCCACGCCCGTAGCGAATCACGCCGGCTTTCTGCAGGCGCAGCGCCCCGCCGGTCACGCCTTCGCGGCGCACGCCCAGCATGCTGGCGATGCGTTCCTGTGTGATGTGAAGTTCGTCGTCGGCCTGGCGGTCCAGGTGCACCAGCAGCCAGCGCGCGAGTTGCTGGTCGAGTGAGTGGTGGCGGTTGCAGGCCGAGGTCTGCGACATGTGCAGGAACAGCGTGCGGGTGTAATTGAGCAGGTGGTGCATCACCTGCTCCGAGCGTTTGGCCTGGTGGGCGATGGCCTGCGCGCTCATGCGGTAGCCGTGCCCGCTGCGCAGCACCAGCGCGGTGTTCTGCGCCGTCACCATGCCGCTGGCGGTGGTGCCGTTGTTGGCGTTGCTGCTGCCCATGAAGGCGTCCACACCCACCATGCCCTCGTTGCCCACGGCGGCCACCTCCACGGTGGCGCCGTCAAGCATGGTCGAGACCAGCGACACCACAGCGGTGGTCGGAAAGTACACGTGGCGCAGGTTGCCGCCCGCCTCAAACAGGGTGCTGCCGGCGAGCATTTCGACCCACTCGAGGTGGGATTCGATGTAACGCCAGTCGTCGAAAGGCATGGCGGCCAGCAACTGATTCTGTTCGCGGTGAGAGATGGCAGAAAGTGTCATTGCCGTGCGCCTTGTGGTTGTTCTTGTCGACGCATTTGGAGATTCAAGGCGCCCCGGTCAGAGACGCAATGTAGATTGATGCATATGGGTTTTCCATGTCGAAAGACACAGACCACCTCCGCTTTACGTAACTTGTCAATTGGTTACATTCCTGGAAATCGACCCGGCACCACCCTTCAGACCAGCGGTCGCTGAGGGGGGTGGCCGTCGCCGTAGAGGTCTGCAAGACGCGCCAGTGCTGTTGGATCCCGCAGGTACAGCCGCCCCTCCTTGATCTCGTGCAGGCCGCGCTTTTCCAGCTTGCGCAGGGTTTTGTTGGTGTGCACCAGCGACAGGCCCAAGGCATCGGCGATGTGCTGCTGCGTGAGAGGCCACACCACCCCACCCTTGCCGTTGTCGTCCTGCAGGGCAGCGGCGCGCTTGAAGAGCAGGATCAACATGCTGGCGATGCGCTCTTCGGCGCTGCGCCGTCCCACAGACAACAGCGTGTCGTCCACCAGCGATTCTTCGTGCGCGGTGAGCCAGGTCACGTTGAAACCCATGGTGGGTGAACGGCGGTGGATCTCCCACAGCGCGTCGCGCTGGAACACACAGAAACTGGCCGAGGTGAGGGTGTCCACGCCGTGCGCGGCGGCGTCACCCATCTTTTGCTGGACGCCGACGAAGTCCCCGGCCAGCAGAAAGCTCAGGATCTGGCGCCGGCCATCACTCAGGGTCTTGTAGCGAAAGGCCCAACCTTGCAGCAGGGTGTAGAGCGGCGAATCGGTCTGGCCTTCGTGGATCAGCGTTTCATCGGCCTCCACGCGCAAGGAGCGGCGTTTGAGCGACTGCACCAGCTCCAGTTCTTCGGGCGTGTGGTCAACGAACAGCGGCAAGGGACGAAGTGGGCACTCGGTACAGGGCATGGCAGTGGGGGGCGCTTTGTCGGGCCATTCGACGGAGTCCTTGGACGGGACGTTGGTGGTCATTGTTCTTGTACTGATGGGCAACCACGGAAGCTGGTCAGCCGGATTGTGCACCCGCCGTCCAGAGAGCCGCGAGTGTATTTGTAGTGGGGTTGCGACCGGGCGTCTGTTCGTCTTCACACGCACGGGTACGAGGGTTATCGCACATCGCTGTGTTTGACAACGAACAGACCGATGTGCGGGCGGTGCCTTACGGTGCATTCATCGCGCCACAGCACCTGCCGTGTCGATACACCAGCCCCTGGAAGCAGACATGAACATTCCCGCACCCCGAGGCCGCAAAACCCGCCGGGTCGAGCCGCGCGGTGCGGCGGCCAACGCGATCACGCAACTGCTGGTCGACCACGATGAACTGCAACAGATGTTCACCGCCTTCGAAAACACGCGTTCGGTGAACAACAAGCGATTTCTGGTGCGGCGCATCTGCACCACCGTGGTGGTGCACGCCCAGCTCAAGGAAGAAATCTTCTACCCGGCCGTCGAGGCGGTGGCGCCGCAGGCAACACCCCAGCACTCGACCATGAAGGCGCTGGTGGCGCACATCCAGAGCCTTGAGCCGGTGGCAGAACACGTCGACGGTCCCATCCAGGTGCTGGCGCAGGAAGTGAAGGAGCATGTGTCGACCCTGCACACCGACCTGTTCCCCAGCGTGAAGGCTTCGGACATCGACTTGGTCGAACTCGGCGATCGCATGGCCCGGCGCAAGGCCGAGCTGATCGCGCAACACGCCTGAAGGGTCACGCGAGGGCGGCCTGCCGCTTCCGTCAGTGTGAAAAGCGCTGCCCTGCCCTTGCTTCGTCGGGGTGGGCACCGTGGCGCTCTTCCTGACGCCGCGCCTCCACCCGCTCGAACATTTCCAGCATCCAGGCCAGGCGCTGGTTGAACGGGCGCGTGGACAAGCCGCTGGAAAAGGCCGCGTCGTCCAGCGTATTGCATTGGTCCACCAGGTAAGCAATGGCGGCCAGCGGCGGCACGACAGCGGCCGACCGCCCCACCCAGCTCGACTGCACCGACGCACACGCCAGCAGCACCAGCTTGCGCGAGGTAGGCACCACCGCGCGGCGCGCGCAGGGGTCCAGGCCGTCGCGGCGCAGTTGCTGGCCGATCTCGGCGTAGATCAAGCGCGCCGCGAAGATGGCGGAGCGGCAGTCGCGCGGCAGTTGTGCGATGCCGGCAGCGGCCTGCTCGTACAGTCGGTCGGCCTCATCAAGCAGGCGCGACACCACGCTTTGCAACGCTGCGCTGCCCACCGGTTGCAGCAGCCATGCATCGGCATCCAGCCCGGCATGGGCCATCCACTGGCGCGGCAAATACAGGCGGCCGTTGCGCGCGTCTTCGCCCACGTCGCGCGCGATGTTGGTGAGCTGCATGGCCACGCCGAGTTCGCACGCCCGCGCCAGCGCCTGCGGGCTGCGCACCCCCATGATCCAGCACATCATGGCGCCCACGCTGCCGGCCACGCGCGCGCCGTAGTCGTGCACCTGCTCCAGCGTGTCGTAGCGGCGGGCCTGGGCGTCCCAGGCAAAACCGTCGAGCAAGGCCTCGAGCAGCGGACGCGGCAGCTCGTGGCGCTGCACCACCACCGCCAGGGCCCGGTCTTCCACACAGTCCATCGGGTCGCCCGCGTAGATGCGGTCGAGACGGCTGAACAGCACGCGCATGGCCTCGTCGATGGCCATGTCGCCGCTGTCGACCATGTCGTCGGCCACGCGGCAAAAGGCATAGAGCGCGATCGACGAAGACCGCACGCGAACCGGCAGCAGGCGGCTGGCGGCAAAGAAGGTTCGGGAGCCGGTGCGCATGAGGGCGACGCAGGCTTGCAGGTCCTGCTCGGCGCGCGGCGCCACCGTCTCAGCGCGAAGCGTGTTTGCGAGCATGTTGTTGCTGCCAGGTTGTTGCCGATGGAACCACCGAATCCAGTGCCTTGGCCGACATCAGCACACCCGGCACACCCGCACCGGGGTGGGTGCTGGCGCCCACCATGAAGAGGCCGTCCACATCTTCGCTGCGGTTGTGCGGGCGGAACCAGGCGCTTTGCAGCAGCAGAGGCTCCAGGCCGAAAGCCGCTCCCTTGAAGGACAACAGCCGGTCGTGAAAATCCTGCGGCGTGGTGAGCAGCGAGGCGGTGATGTGTTGCTCGAAACCGGGCAGCACGGTGCGGTCCAGCACCTCCGCAATGGCCTGGCGGAACGACTCGGCGCGTGTGGCCCAGTCGGTCCCACTGTCCAGGTGCGGCACCGGAGCCAGCGCGTAAAAAGTGTCGTGCCCGGCGGGCGCCATGGAAGCGTCGCTGGCCGTGGGGCGGTGCAGGTACAGGCTGAAATCATCACTCAGCTTGTGGCGGCTGAAGATGTCCTTGAGCAGTTCCTTGTAGCGCGGCCCCAGCAACATCATGTGGTGCGGCACGTCGTTGTACTGCTTGCTGGTGCCGAAGTACCAGACGAACAGGCTCATGGAGTAGCGTCCGTTCTCCACCTTGCGGTCGGTCCAGTGGCGGCGGTGTTTCGCGTCGATGAGGTTGCGGTAGGTCCACGCGGTGTCGGCGTTGGAGATCACGATGTCGGCTGCAATGCGCTCGCCGCTGGTCAGCGTGACGCCCGTGGCCACGCCCTGGTCCACCTCGATGCGTTTGACCTCGGCATTGCAACGCAACACACCGCCCTGCCCTTGCAGCAAGCTCACCAGGCCTTGCACCAGCTTGCCGGTACCGCCCACGGCCCAGTGCACGCCGTACTTGCGCTCCAATGCGTTGATGAGGCTGTAAATGCAGGTCACGGAGAACGGGTTGCCACCAATCAGCAGGCTTTGCAGGCTCATGGCCATGCGCAGCTTGGGGTGCTTGAGGTGCGCCGCCACCATGGCGTGCAGGCTGCGCCAGCCGCGCATCTTGAAGATGGCCGGGCTGGCCTTGATGAGGTCGCCCACGGTATCGAACGCCTTGTCGCCCAGGGCTTCAAAACCCAGCCGGTAGCAGTGGTCGGCCTCGGCCATGAAACGCTCATAACCCGCCGAGTCGCCCGGGCTGATGCGGCGCACCTCGGCGCGCATCTTGTCGGGGTCACCGCTGTAGTTGAACTCGTCACCGTCATCGAAACGGATGCGGTAGAACGGGTCGAGCGCGCGCAGCTCGATGTCGTCGGCCAGCTTGCGCCCCGCCAGTGCCCACAGTTCCTCGAACAGGAAGGGCACGGTGATGATGGTCGGGCCCGCGTCAAACACGTGGCCGTTCTGGTGGTGCACATAGGCGCGGCCGCCGGGCGCGTCGAGCTTCTCCAGCACGGTCACGCGCCAGCCTTTGGCGGCCAATCGCACGGCCGAGGCCAAACCGCCAAAGCCGCTGCCGATCACCACCGCATGCGGTGCATCGGAGGAGCGGGTGTTCATGCCGCGAGACGAATGAGGCAAGTCCCAGAGGTCTTCAGGGGTGCGAAAAGCGTTCATGCTTTTTCCGGTTTGATCGCCGGGCTGCGCGACATGGCCCAGCCCCATAACTTCTGCATGGGCGTTGGAAACGCCATGATCACGTGTTCAACAATGGCCAGGCCCAGCAAGGCCGCCAACAGGACCCAGCCGGTGGTGATGGCCGCCGTGCCGCTGGACACCTGCCACACCATCCAGGCCCACACGGCGCACGAGAGGCCCACCGTGAGGTAGTAAAACAGCGTGAGCGGGCCGCGCTTGAAGTAGCTGGCCAGGTACGCGAGGTGGCTGGGCAGGTACTGCTCGCCGGTCTCGGGCACACCGAGAAACAGATTCATCTTGGCCGAGAAACGCATGCACCACAGCAAGGCAAAGGTGCAGATCGCCACATGCCCGGTCTGGCCTTGCTGCATCCACAGCAACACGCCGAAGTTGGCCAGCAGGGCGAGTTCGTGCCAGATGACGGCCTGCACGGACTGCATGAAGCGTGTCCAGCCGCGCGCGCCAGGCTGCAGGGGCACGCGCCGCGGACCTGTGAGCCAGCCGGTGAGGAAGGCCATCTCG